>CAZZNX010000073.1:0-9160 GCA_964655795.1 uncultured Leifsonia sp.
GCTCACTGCGCTGGCCACCGGCCGCGCGGTCGCCGTAGGCGGGGCGGTCGTTGCCGCGAGCCGGGCGGTCACCGCGGTCGTTGTTGTAGGACGGGCGGTCGTTGCCGCGCGCCGGGCGGTCGCCGTAGGCGGGGCGGTCGTTGCTGCGCTGCGGGCGGTCGCCGTAGGACGGACGCTCGGAGCCACCGGCTGCGCGCGCGGCGCGCTCGTCGGCGTTCCAACGGTTCTTCTTGGGGGCTGCTCCGGCCTCATCGGCGCGGAAGCCGCGGTGTCCCGGGCTGCGGGCACCCTGCTTGGGGCCGCCCTTGGCGCCACCCTTTGCGTAGGACGGGTCGTAGTTCTTGGCCGTTCGGCCAGCAGAATTGTGGTTCTTGGGCATCGAAGATGTTCCTGGGTTGTGTTCGAGTACATGGCAGAACGACGCTGCGCCAGAATGAGCGCATCGCAACTGAGAACCCGGGGAAGTCTTACCGGGGCCGTTTCACATACATTGTGATTTTTCGCCAACAGAATTGTTGCGAAACCGGCCCACCAGACTTACAAACCCATCCGCATTACACATGCGGTGCCTAGAGCCGACTTGTCTACGTTACAGTACCCCGCCTGAGAAGTCGCCCTGAATGGTGTGGCCTGGGCGTCGGATGCCGCGGCAGCCCGCTCTGTTCTCCCCGCGTAACCGCCTCGAAATCTGCGCACCCTAGGCTCGCCGCATGAGCCCAGCCGCACCGATCATCGGCATAGAAGCACCCCGCCAGCCGCAGCTGATCGCCCTGCTCGAGCAGAGCAGCACGTACGCCCGCAGCCTCGGCTACCCGCCGGAGAGCAACTTCCTGCTCGACGTCGAGGATCTCGAGAAGCCGAATGTCGGTCTCTACGTCGCCAGGGATGCGTCCGGAGCGGCCCTGGGCCTCGCCGCGCTCGTGGTTCTCGATCCGCAGCGGGATGGCAGCCGGCCGGGAGACGCAGAGCTGAAGCGCATGTTCGTGAGCGATGCAGCCCGCGGGCGCGGTGTCGCCGGCGCCCTGCTGCGGCGGCTGGAGATGGATGCCAGGGCCAGCGGAATCCGCCGACTCGTGCTCGAGACGGGCCCGCTGCACGCGCCTGCGCTCGCGCTCTACGCCCGGCACGGCTACAGCGAGATCGCCCAGTTCGGGCAGTACATCGGCGAGCAATACAGCGTCTGCATGGCGAAGCCGCTCGACACGGCGGTGACGGCACGAGCAGCCGGCATATGACGGCCGTCGCTGAGCGATTCGCCGGGCGATTCGTGCGACGCCGGGACCATGCCCTACGCTCAGTTCACTCGCTCTGACCCGAACTCGGAGAACACGTGTTTTCGAAGCCCGCCGTGCTCGGCCGCTCGCGCCGCACTCGGGTGTTCACCGCGCTCGCAACGCTCGGCGCCGGGCTGGTCGCGACGATGCTGCTCAGCGGCTTCCACATCGGCGTCCGCGAGCTCGGCGATGCCGGCGACATCGCGGTCTCTGAGCTCACCACGCCGGAGGTCATCGGCATCCGCACCTTCACAGCGCCGAACGGGATCCGGGTGAGCCAGGACGTGACGTACGGCACCCGTGACGACGGCACGCTGCTGACCCTGGATGTCTGCCGCCCGGCCAGTTCGACCACAGACGGCGTGGACGGTGATGCGGCCGCGCTCCCGGCCGTCGTGTCGATCCATGGCGGCAGCTGGGCGCGCGGCGACAAGGCCAACGATGACTGGCGCAATGTCTGCCGCTGGTTGGCCAGCGAGGGCTTCGTCGCCTACTCGCTGAACTACCGGCTCGTGCCTGAGGCCCTCTTCCCCGCGGCGATCGACGTGGCGCTGGCCGTCGAGTGGATGCGCACACCGGACAACGCCGAGCGCTTCGGCATCGACCCGGCGCGGATCGGCGCATTCGGTGGCTCGGCCGGCGGCAACCTGGCCGCGCTGCTCGGCACGCGCGGCACCGGCCCGCTCGACGAGGGCAGCAGGGTCGCCGCCGTCGCCGAGCTCTCGGCGCCGACAGACCTGCGCCGGGAGGCGGTGCTCCGCGACGGCGGCAACGAGTTGCTGCAGACGATCATCACGCGCTACCTCGGCTGCGAGGAGTGGACGCTCTGCCCACAGGCGGAGGACGCCTCGCCGTCGACCTTCATCGACCGCAGCGACCCACCCTTCTTCATCGGGCACGCCGAGGCGGAGTTCATCCCCCTGGCACAGGCCCAGAACTTCGCGGGGGCCCTGGATGCCGCGGGCATCGGCGTCGAGTACGCCGTCGTGCCGGGCGACGACCACTCCATCGGCATCCTGGACGAGGCGATGCGAGCGCGTGTCGCCGCCTTCCTGCACGCCGAGCTCGGCTAGCGCCGCCTTCGCGGCTCCCCTCTCTCCGCGAGTTGCCACAGATGGCCCCTTCGTGTGACGCGAAGGGGCCATCTGTGGCTTCTCGTGGCTGGCGCGCTGTGCGCGGGCGGCCGGGCGGAGGTCGCTCAGCCGTTGAACTCGGCTGGGTGCGGTCCGACGCGGCCGGCACCGGCTGCCGGCTCAAGCGCGTCGATCGCGGCGAGCGCTGTGGCATCCAGCTCGAAGTCGAACACCGCCAGGTTCTCGGCGATGCGCGCCGGTGTCACCGACTTGGGGATGACGATGCGCCCCTGCTGCAGGTGCCAGCGCAGAATCAGCTGCGCCGGCGTGCGCCCGATCGCCTCGGCCAGCTGGGCGATCACCGGGTTGCTCAGCATCGCGCCCTGCGCGAGCGGGCTCCACGCCTCGGTTGCGATGCCGTGTGCGCTGTTGAACGCCACGGTCTCGGTCTGGCGCAGTGCCGGGTGCAGCTCGATCTGGTTCACGGCCGGGACGGTTCCGCCGAGCGCGATCACGCGCTCGAGGTGCTCCGGCAGGAAGTTCGAGACGCCGATCGCCCGGCTGCGCCCGGCGGCCGCGAGCTCCTCCAGCGCCGTCCAGCTCTGCAGGTAGAGCTCGTTCGCCGGGGCGGGCCAGTGGATCAGGTAGAGGTCGAGGGCGTCGAGACCGAGTTTGTCGAGGCTGACCTCGACGGCCGCACCCGCGCCAGCACCCTGGTCGCTGTTCCACAACTTGCTCGTGATGAAGAGCTCGTCGCGGGGGATGCCGGATGCGGCGAGCGCGCGCCCCACTCCCCGCTCATTGCCGTAGATCGCCGCGGTGTCGATGCTGCGGTAGCCGGCCTCGAGCGCAGCGCTCACGGCGGCCTCGGTCTCGGCGTCCGGCACCTGGAAGACGCCGAAGCCGATCTGCGGATGGCGACCCCGTTGTTCAGCGTGAGGGTCGGAATGGTCTGTGTCGGAGACATGGGGTTCCTTACTTGTTGGGGGGGGTGATGGAGCGTGGGGTCAGCGCTGGGTGGCGACGACCGCTGTCGGCGAGGTGGGGTCGGCAGTGGTTGCGGCCGCGTCTGTGGCAGCACCAGTGACCGGGCGAGCCGTGGCGAATTCGCCGCCGGGAGAGAAGACGGCCACGAGCAGCACGAGCAGGCCGCCGGCCGTGACGGCCGCCCCCGCCCAGAGCGGCGAGGTGTAGCCCAGCCCGGCCGCGAGGGCCAGCCCGCCGATCCAGGCGCCGAGCGCGTTGCCGATGTTGAATGCGGCGATGTTGGCCCCGGATGCCAGCGTCGGCGCCGCGTCGGCGTGCGCCATTACCCGCATCTGCAGCCCGGGCACCGTCGCGAAGCCGAAGCCGCCCATGAGCACGAGGCTGACCATCGCCATGACGGGGTTGCCTGCGGTGAGGGCGAAGACGGCGAGCACGGCGGTCAGGAGGACGAGGAGCACGATGAGGGTGAGGCCGAGGTTCTTGTCGGCGGCGCGGCCCCCGAGGATGTTGCCGACGAAGAGTCCGGCGCCGAAGAGGATGAGCAGCCACGGCACTGCGGAGGAGTCGAAGCCGCTGACCTCGGTGAGGGTGAATGCGATGTAGGTGAAGCCGCCGAACATGCCGCCGTATCCGAGCACGGTGACGGCGATCGAGAGCCAGACCTGCCGGCTGCGGAACACGCGGAACTCGTGCAGGAGCGAGCCGGGGCTGCCCACGGCATCCGCCCCCGTTCGTGCGGGAACGAGCGCGGCGATCCCGATCAGCGCGAACACGCCGATGACGGTGATCGCCCAGAAGGTCGAGCGCCACCCGGCGGCCTGGCCGAGCAGGGTGCCGAGGGGCACCCCGAGCACGTTGGAGATCGTCAGCCCGGCGAACATCACCGAGATCGCGGCCGCACGTTTGGTGGGGGCGACGAGCTGGGCCGCGACGACAGCGCCGATGCCGAAGAATGCGCCGTGGCAGAGCGCGGCGATGACACGGCCGATCATCATTGTGGAGTAGTCGGGTGCGAGTGCCGACACGAGGTTGCCGAGGATGAACAGCACCATCAGGCCGAGCAGCGCCTTCTTGCGGTCGACCCGCGTGAGCGCGGCGGTGAGGGCGATGGCGCCGACGGCCACGCTCAGCGCGTAGCCGGAGATGAGGTACCCGGCGGCGGTCTCCGAGACCGCGAAGTCGGCTGCCACCTCTGGCAGCAGCCCCATGATGACGAATTCGGTGAGGCCGATGCCGAAGCCACCGATGGCGAGGGCGTAGAGGGCGATGGGCATGCAATTTCTCCAAAGAATGTCGAACCGCGACATGACGAAGCGCGCGCCGGATGACGCGTCGATGTGGCGACGCGTCAGACGATGACGCGTGCAATTAGCCGCGTACGCAGTAGTTGCACGCGCTGCATAAATACTTGCACACGCGTTCTATCGGCGCAAGCTGATATAGTTGCCGCAGGCAGCACGAGAGGAGCACGCAGATGGGAATCGCCGACGACGCAGTGGAGATCCGCGCCCAGGGTTGGCGGGCGCTCGCGGCCGTGCACGGAATCATCGAGTCAGCGCTCGAGAAGGCGCTGCAGAGCGAACACGGACTCTCGGTCGTCGAGTACACCGTGCTCGACGCGCTCAGCCGCCAACACGGCTGGCACATGCGCATGCAGCAGCTCGCGCGCGCGACCGCACTCTCCAGCAGTGCGACCACCCGGCTCGTCACCCGACTCGAAGACCGCGGCCTGCTCACCCGCATCCTCTGCGTCGATGACCGCCGCGGCATCTACACGGAACTCACCGCAGCGGGCGACGCCCTGCTCGAGCGGGCACGCCCCACCCACGATGCGACGCTGCACGAGGCCATCGAACAGGCGAAGCAGGTGCCGGAGCTGGCTCCGCTCGTCGACGCCTTGGACGCGCTCTACCCCGCGCTCGATCGCACGCTCGATCACGCAGAAGAGGCAGTCCCTGCCTGACGTCTCGGCCCCCGCCGCACGCATCACCACGACCACCACGACACATCACCGAAATCTCGGTGCGCTTGGCTGAGAACATGGACAACACTCCGATCACCGTCTCGATCGAGCGCACCGTCGACCCGGCGCGCATCGCAGAGGCAACGGCCTGGATGCAGACCGGCATCAACCTCGCCACGAACTACCCCGGCTTCCTCGGATCCGGCTGGGTGCGCTCCGGCTCCGACCGCACGCGCTGGCACATTCTCTACCGATTCGCGGATGACGCGGCCCTGCTGCAGTGGGAACAATCGCCGGAGCGGGCCTGGTGGCTCGAGACCGGCAGCGCTTTCGTGCACGAGCAGAAGACCGAGCGCCGCACCGGGATCGAGGGCTGGTTCGATGAGCCGACCGCCATCACGGTGGAACACCCAGGCGGGGCCGCAGCCGTACCGCCTCGCTGGAAGCAGGCGATCACCATCTGGCTCGGCTTCTTCCCGCTGAACGTCGCATTCGCCTACCTCGTCGTCTGGTTGGCGCCCGGTTGGGATGCCCTGCCCGCTGTGCTCCGCGTGCTCATCACGACCCTCTGCCTGACGCCGATCATGACCTACGTGATGCTGCCGACGGTGACGAGGCTGCTGCGCCGCTGGCTCTCCCCGCGCAGCTAGCCGCCGGCCGGCTGGCCGTACGCCGGTAGGGGGCGGAACCCCTCTGGGGAGTGATGCGCCGCCCGGCCGCACGTGTCAGAGTTGCAGCACGATGAAGGCGGCACTGGCGAGAAGCACACGACGGCGGGCGACACCGCCATCGCCACCACGCGCCCTCCCGAGCCCTGAACGGCAACGATTCCTGCTGTGGGTGGGGGCCTGCGCACTCGCGATCGTGCTGTTCTGCATCGGGGTCCCGCTGTCCGCCACGATCTACCGGCTACCGGTGCTCGCCGCCTTCGCCGTCGGAATCTTGCAGAGCGGCAGCATCCCGTTGGCGATCATCGCCCCACGCTGGTCGATTGCGAGCTGGGTCGCCGGGACATCCCTGTTCATCGCCTTCGGCACCGTTGCTCCCGGAGCGCCGTGGCCACTCGCCGTTCCCGGGCTGCTCACCTTCTGCGGCATGCTTGCGGTGATCGGCCTGCTCCAGCCGATCGGACTCGGCATTGCCGCGTGGGCGATCGGCGCCGCGGCCTCGCTGCAGGTGCTGCTCTACGCCGGGTTCGGGGACAGCAAGATCGCAACGGTCGAGGGCATCGTCGCGAATCTGGTCACCACGACCGCGATCAGCGCCTTCGCGCTGCTGCTGGCTCGGCTCCTCGCCCAGAGCCTGCAGATGCGCGGGGAGCTCGCCAGCGAGCGCCAGCAGAGCGCGGCGGAACAGCAGCGACGCCTGCTGGTCGAGGAACGCAATCGCATCGCGCGGGAGCTGCACGACGTCGTCGCCCACAGCATGTCGGTGATCCAGGTGCAGGCATCCAGCGCCCCGTACCGGCTGCCGCAGCTTGACGATGCCGCCCGCACCGAGTTCGGTGAGATCGCCGCATCGGCGCGCTCCGCAATGCAGGAGATGCGGCAACTCCTCGGCGTGCTGCGCAGCGAGGACACCCAACAGGAGGGGATGCCGCAGCCCGGAATCCGCCAGATCGCCGAGCTCGTGCCGTCGATGGAGCGCGCGGGCGCCACGGTCACGGTCGACATCGCCCCCGAGCTGCCGATCGATGGACTCGCCGGCACCGCGGCCTACCGGATCGCGCAGGAGTCGCTCAGCAACGTCGTGCGGCACGCGCCGGGCGCCTCTGCCTCCGTGCGCGCCGAGCTGATCGACGGCGCCATCGTGCTCTGCGTCGAGAATGAGGCTCCGCCGAGCACCGCCGGCCGCGCGGGCGAGCGCCCCCGGCCCGCGGCCGGCGGGCACGGCCTGATCGGCATGCGCGAACGGTGCAGCATGCTGGGTGGGGAGCTGCACGCCGGCCCGACCGCCGATGGCGGATTCCGCGTGCTCGCGACGCTGCCGATCTCGGCATCCGTGCGCCACGATGGGCCAGTGCGTGATGACGCGAAGGGGGCGGCGCGGCCGTGACGATCACAGTGCTTGTTGTCGATGACCAGGCGATGGTGCGCGCCGGCTTCGCAGCCGTGCTCGACTCGCAGCCGGACATCACGGTGCTCGGCCAGGCAGCCAACGGCCGCGAGGCCGTTGACCTCGCCCACCAGCTGCGGCCCGACGTGGTCGTGATGGACGTCCGGATGCCGGTCATGAACGGCCTCGAGGCGACGAGGGCGTTGCAGGCCCCTCCGCGCAGCAGCGACTACGTTCCGCACGTGCTCATGCTGACGACCTTCGACATCGACGACTATGTGTACGAGGCGCTGCGGGCAGGCGCGAGCGGATTCCTGCTGAAGGACGCGCTGCCGGAAGACCTGATCGCGGCGGTGCGCATCGTGGCCGGCGGCGACGCCCTGTTGGCCCCCAGCGTGACCAGGCGCCTGATCGAGGACTTCGCCCGCTCCGGCCCGCCACCGCGCACCGACACCGCTCTGCTTTCCGGGCTCACCGAGCGCGAGGTCGAGGTGCTGACGCTCGTCGGCCGTGGGCTGTCGAACAGCGAGATCGCCGCGGCGCTGTTCATCGCAGAGCAGACCGTGAAGACCCACGTGAGCAAGGTGCTCGGCAAACTGAGGCTGCGCGACCGGGTTCAGGCCGTCGTCTTCGCCTACGACGTCGCCCTGGTGCAGCCGGGCGGCGGCTCCCCCGCGGCACCGGTCGCGTAGACCGCCCACCCCTACCGCGGTACGGGCCGTGAACGGCTCCCCGGGGTGATGTCCGAGCGCACACCGTGTCCTTAGCCTGCCGTCACGGGCGGAAGCGCCGCCCGGGCAAGGGGAGCAACCGTGACGATCGCGCCAGCACGAATGAGCGGCACAGCACCGAGATCGCGGGGCGCCGCGACATCCGAGCACCTCGGTGATGCGGCACGGACCGGCCGCGACGTGGGCGGCCGGGATCTGAGCATCGACGCGGTGCGGGCGGCGCTCCTCGTGGCCGTCGTCGCCCTGCACGCGATGATGGTCGGCGTCAGCGTGGGTGCCGGTGGCCCCATTCTCGAGAACGCGCTCGAGCACCAGCCCTGGTTCGCCCCGGTCAGCTGGATCGTGCAGGTCATGCCACTCTTCTTCGTCATCGGCGGCTTCGCGAGCATCAGCCAGTGGCGCGGGCTGCGCGCACACGGAGTCTCCCCGGCCTCGTACGTGCGTGGCAGGATCGATCGCCTGGTGCGGCCGGCACTCGCGCTCGTCGTGGTCGTCGGCGGGGCGCTGCTCGCCCTGGCCCTGTTCGGCATGCCCGCCGAGCTCGTGGCGACGGCCGGCTTCCGCATCGGGCAGCCGCTCTGGTTCCTCGGCGTCTACATCCTCTGCTCGGCGCTCGTACCGCTCATGGTCGCCGCACACGAACGCGCCAGGGTCGCAACGCCGCTGCTCCTGCTGGCTGCCGTCGTGGCCGTTGACGTCGCCCGCATGAGCAGCGGGGTCGACGCCATCGGCTTCCTCAACCTGCTGTTCGTCTGGCTGCTCGTGCAGCAGCTCGGCTTCTGGCTGGCCGACGGCCACGTCGATGCGCTCTCGCCTCGCGCCCGGGTCGGCGCGATCATCGCCGCCATCGCGGCGCTGCTCGTGCTCACCGGCGGACCGTACCCGGCAGACATGTTCGTGAATCTCAACCCTCCGACCCTGTGCCTCGTGCTGCTCGGCGCCGCCCAGCTGATGCTGTTCTCGCTGCTGCGCGGCCGCATCTCCGCCCTGGCCGAGCGTCCCCGTGCCCGGCGCGCGATCGATGGGCTCGGCAAGCGAGGCATGACCGTCTACATCTGGCACATGCCGGTGCTCATC
>CAZZNX010000073.1:9170-18457 GCA_964655795.1 uncultured Leifsonia sp.
GCACTGGCCGCCGCGCTGCTCCTCGTCAACGCGTCGACCGGGCTCGCCCTGCCGGAGCCGCTCGGCGCCGAGTGGTGGAGCAGCCGAGCCCTCTGGCTGCTCCTCGTCGGCCTCGCGGTGACACCGGTGGTCTCGCTCTTCGCCCGTTTCGAGCGCGGCCGGCGCACTGTGCGCGACGCCGCGGGGCCGACGGGCCGTTCCGTCGTGTTCGACACGGTGCTCGGGGCGGGCGGCGTCGCCGTCGTGCTGATCGCCGGGTTCGGGCCGGTGCCGGCATCCGCGGCGCTGGCGATGCTGGGCCTCGCGCTGCTCGGCAGCGGCCGGGTCGGCACTGCGCTCCGCCGGGGCTTCCGGTCCTCTGGGAGGAGCGCAACGTCATCCACACGGATGACGGTGGCGCGACCTGCGGCCGATGCCGCCCGTCCGGCCGTTTCCTAGCCTGAGAATGCCCCGATTTCCCCTCTCCGCCATCCGACTCGAATCGATGTCACCCATGGATCAGCTCACAGACCTCCTGCTCGCAACGGTGAGCTCGCCGTTCGTCTACGTGGTGGTCTTCGCGATCGTCGTGATCGATGGCTTCTTCCCACCGGTGCCCAGCGAGAGCATCGTCGTCATCGCCGCCGCGGTCGGTGTCAGCACCGGCGCCCCGAACCCGATCGCCATCGTGATCCTCGCGGCCATCGGTGCGGCGGTCGGCGACAACATCGCCTACTGGCTGGGCCGCACGGTCGGCACGACGCGGTTCAGATGGATGCGGCATCCCCGCGCCGTCGCCGCGCTCGACTGGGCCGGCCGCGGCCTCAGCCGCAGCGCCGCCAGCATGCTCCTCGTCGCCCGCTACATCCCGGTCGGTCGCATCGCCGTGAACATGACCGCGGGGGCGACCGGCTTCTCGCACCGCCGCTTCTGGCCGCTGACGGTGCTGGCCGGGAGCTGCTGGGCCGTCTACTCGGTGCTGATCGGGGTGCTCGCCGGGCACTGGGTGAAGGAGCAGCCGCTCCTCGGCGCAGCCGTCGGCGTCGTGATCGCCCTCGCCCTCGGCCTGGTCATCGACCGGGTGACGACGGCGATCGCCCGCAGACGGGAAGCGGCCGCCGAGCAGTACGCTGCACGGTGTGAGCAACCCGTCGCCTGACCTTTCCGACATCCGTTCGGCCATCGATGCACTCGACCGCGAGATCATCGCGCTGATCGCGGCGCGGCAGCGCTTCGTCGAGGCCGCCGGAGCGGCGAAGGCAGGCCAGGGCAGCGACGCCGTGCGCGCCCCGGCCAGGGTGGAAGCGGTGATCGCGCGCGTGCGGGAGGAGGCCACCGCCGCCGGGGCATCGCCGGCGGTCGTGGAAGCGACATACCGCGCCATGATCGCTGCGTTCGTCGAACTCGAGCTCGAGGTGCACGCCGGCGGGCGACGGAGCTAGCCCGTCTGAGCTAACCCGTCTGGCATTCCAGACGGCAACGGTGCGGTGAGCGTTGCCGAACAGCGCCACCTGATGTGCACTGGAGTCATGAGCATTTCAGCGCCGTCCGCAGCAACCGACACGAGCACAGCAACCGTCACAGTCGGCCAGGGGCCGCTCAGTATCGCCGAGGTCGTGGCCGTCGCCCGCCATGACGCGCGCATCGTGCTCGACCCGGCCGCTCTGGATGCCGTCGCGGCCAGCCGCACCATCATCGACGGCCTCGCCGCCGACCCCGCGGCGCACTACGGCATCTCGACCGGCTTCGGCGCGCTCGCCACCACCTACATCGAATCGGACCGCCGCGCCCAGCTGCAGGCCAGCCTCGTCCGCTCGCACGCGGCCGGTTCCGGAGCCGAGGTCGAGCGCGAGGTCGTGCGCTCCCTCATGCTGCTGCGTCTCAGCACGCTGATGACCGGCCGCACCGGCGTGCGCCGCGAGACCGCAGAGACCTACGCCGCCATCCTCAACGCCGGCATCACCCCGATCGTGCGGGAGTATGGTTCGCTCGGCTGCTCCGGCGACCTCGCCCCGCTCGCGCACTGCGCGCTCGTGGCGATGGCCGAAGGTGATGTGCGGGTTGCCGGGGAGCTGTTGCCCGCGGCATCCGCCCTGGCCGCGGCAGGCATCACCCCGCTGCAGCTCGGCGAGAAGGAGGGGCTCGCCCTCATCAACGGCACCGACGGCATGCTCGGCATGCTCTCGCTCGCCATCCACGACCTCACCGCGCTGCTGCAGACGGCCGACATCTCCGCATCGATGAGCGTCGAGGGCCTGATGGGCACGGATGCCGTCTTCGCCGCCGATCTGCACAAGCTCCGCCCACAGGCCGGGCAGGCGCTGGCCGCCGCGAACTTCCGGGCGATCCTCTCCGGCTCACCGATCGTGGCCAGCCACGCCGGCCCGGAGGACCAGCGCGTGCAGGACGCCTACTCGCTGCGCTGCGCCCCGATCGTGCACGGCGCCGCCCGCGACACCGTCGCGCACGCCACGAACGTCGCGCTCGCCGAGCTCGCCAGCGCCGTCGACAACCCCGTGCTCACCCTCGACGGGCGGGTCGAGTCCAACGGCAACTTCCACGGCGCACCGGTCGGCTACGTGCTCGACTTCCTGGCCATCGCGACCGCGGACGTCGCCAGCATGAGCGAGCGCCGCACCGACCGCTTCCTCGACCGCTCGCGGAACCAGGGGCTGCCGCCGTTCCTCGCGCACGAGGTCGGCGTCGACTCCGGGCTGATGATCGCCCAGTACACCGCTGCCGGCATCGTGAGCGAGATGAAGCGGCTGGCGGCCCCGGCATCCGTCGACTCCATCCCGAGCTCGGCCATGCAGGAGGACCACGTGTCGATGGGATGGGCTGCCGCCAGGAAGCTGCGCCGCTCGATCGACGGCCTCAGCCGGGTGCTGGCGATCGAGCTGCTCACGGCCGCGCGTGGACTCGCCCTGCGCGCACCGCTGCAGCCGGGCGCCGCGACGGGTGCCGTCATGCGAATCGTCAATGAGGCATCGGGGGGTCCCGGCCAGGACCGCTATCTCTCCCCCGAGATCGAGGCCGTCGTGGAGCTCGTGCAGAGCGGTCGCGTGCTGGCCGCGGCGAGCGCCGAAACGGGCCAGCTGGCCTGAGTTCCCGGCGCCCTCGCGCGCCGGAGCACCGCGGGAAACCGCGCTCAAGGCATTGTGCGCGCCCGGGCAGAGTGACAGACTGGCGGGGCTGACCCACTGGCCGGCTATCCATAACCCGAATGTGGATGGTTACTCGTCATGACCCTGCGATTCTCGAACGACCCTGGATTGGATCGGCGCCGCCCCCTGCGGTGGCACCGACCGCCTCTGGCGCTCTCGATCGCGGTCACGGCCACCCTCGCCTTTGCGGGCATCCCCTCGGCGGCCACCGCCGGCGATGCCACCACGGATCCCACGCCCAGCGCTGATTCGACGCCGAGTCCCGTCGCGCCGGAGCCGCTGGGGCCCACCGACGCGACAACCGACGCGACGACCGACGCCACAACTCCGGTGGATGCGCCGGAAGCCACACCGACGCCAACACCAACACCGACGCCCACGCCGGCCCCGGTGCCGCCGCTCGATCCCACGACCACGCCGGTGCCGACCGCTGTTCCGACGCCGACCCCGACCCCGACTCCGACTCCGACCCCGACTCCCACACCGTCGCCGTCCCCTTCGCCTTCGCCGTCGCCGGAACCCAGCCCAGTGCCGACCCCGAGCCCGACGCCGAGCCCGACACCGACCACCACTCCGACACCAACACCGACCCCCAGCGCGAGCCCGACACCCAGCCCAAGCCCGGCACCCACCGCGAGCCCAACGCCCGCTCCGACGGTGGCTCCCACCGCCCAGCCGAGCGGCCCGCGCACCACGGGGACGCCCCCACGGCTGACCGTCCGAACCTTCGGCTACTCCTCGTTCTCCGCAGCCCGCCTGGAGGTGACCGGTCGGAGTGCAGCCCTGTCGAAAGCCGCGGTCGCGCTGCGTGAGAGCAAGGCCGCGCTCACCACGGCGCAGGACCGGTACAGCTTCGTGAAGGCGCAGTACGACAACGAGATGATGACGGCATCCGCCCTGGCCGACGTCGCGACCGCGGCGGATGCCGTGGCGGCCGCCTCCACCCGCGTGCTCGTGCAGGCAATGCGGCCGAGCGGATCACCGAGCCAGGGGGTGAGCCCGATCGACGTCTTCTTCGGTGAGGGCTCCGACGGCGCGCTCCTCGACGAGCTCTCCACCGTCGACCGCCTGAACAACCTCAACTCCGATCTCGACACCCTCGCCGATCGCGCCGACCGCGACAACCTCCGGGCCGACGCCGCCCACAGCCACGCCGAGCAGGCACTGGCTGCCGCGGCGGCCCTGCCCCTCGACGAGGCACGCGGCGAGCTCGACGCGGCCCAGCAGGCCGTGAGCGCGGCATCCGCCGTGCTCGATTCGCTCCGGGTGGCCGGCGCCGCCGCGACGTCGATCGTGGAACTCCCCCTCGTGCCGACGGATGACGGCCGCCTCAGCGGTCAGGCCTGGACGGCACCGGGGAACGGCCCGATCACCGACGGCTTCGGGCTGCGCCCCGACCGGCCGGCCGGAGCAGGACCCTTCCACTACGCCATCGACATCGGCACCGGCTGCAACGCCTGGATCGTGGCGGCGGCAGCCGGAACGGTCAGCGCGAGCGGCCCGTACGGCGGTCTCGGCAACCGCGTCGTCATCGACCACGGTGACGGCATCACCACGACGTACGCGCACATCGCCGACGGCGGCTTGGCGGTCTCGCCCGGCCAGATCGTCGCGGCAGGCGAGGCGATCGCGCTCTCCGGCAGCACGGGCGTCTCCACGGGCTGCCACCTGCACTTCGAGGTCGCCCTCGACGGCGTGCGCACCGACCCGCTGCCGTTCCTCGCGGCCCGCGGCGTCGCCGTCGGCTGACCCGTCCGTCTCGGCCCCGTCGCGTTCGGTTCCATTGAGAGCGGTCAAATGGCCGCTTCAATGCCCGGAAAGCGGCCATTTGACCGCTCTCAGTGGACCTTAGAGGGCGGAGCCGCGGATGCGGCGGGCGAGTTCGGCGGCCACCTCACCGATCTGCGCCGCGAGTTCCGGCCAGCGCTCCGGCGCGACCGAATCCCGTGGGAAGGTGAGCGCGATCCCGGCGGCCGGCCAGCCGACGTGGTCGCGCACCGCGACGGCGAGCGAGGCGAAGTCGGCCGTCACGGCGCTGTCCTCCGTGGCGTAACCGCGCTCGCGAACGGTCTGCAGCACCGCTTTCAGCTGGGAGTAGTTGTGCGGCGGCTGGCCGTTGCGATCGACGAAGGCCGCGGCATCCGGGTAGAGGGCACGCAGCTGGGCAGGAGGCAGCGTCGCGAGCATCGCGCGCCCGCTGGCGGTGAGGTGGGCCGGCAGCCGGATGCCGACATCGGTGACCAGGCGCGGCCGGCGCGGGGCGCGCTCCTCGGCGATGTAGAGCACATCGCGGCCGTGCAGCACGACGAGGTGGCCGCTCTCACCGACACGGTCGACGAGGCCGGCGAGCAGCGGCTGGCCGATGCGGCTGAGCGGTTCCTGCCGGGAGAATCCACCGCTGAGCTCGAACGCCGCGGGGCCGAGCCCGTAACGCTTGGCCTCTGGCAGGTGCAGCACGAAACCGTGTTGGGCGAGAACGACGAGCAGGTGGTACACAGTCGAGCGCGGGATGCCCAGGGCGTTCGCGATGGTCGCGGCAGGCACGGGGCCGCGCTGGGTCGAGAGGAACGACAGGATCCGCAGCGTGTGCTCGGCCGCCGGCACCTTGCTCGATGCCGCCGCGACCACCGCTTCACCGCTCGACGCCATCATCTCTCCGATCACTCCGGCCAGATCCCGACCGCCCATCACCGGCGACCGGGCGGCCGCGTCTGTGATTCCAGACAAAGGATACGGGACGCGCGTTGCCTGCGGCATCCGTTCGCGCTGAAATCGAAGCAGCGAAGTTCCACATGCGGCGTGCCACGATCCAGGCGCCGCACACCGCATCTCCAGCACAAGGAAGTCATCATGACGCCAGCACAGTCACAGCCAGACACCGCAGCCACCGTCGCGGGCCCCCGCCCGGTGCGCGCCGCCCGCGGAACGACCCTCAGCGCCAAGAGCTGGCAGACAGAGGGACCGCTGCGGATGCTCATGAACAACCTCGATCCCGAGGTCGCAGAGCACCCGGACGAACTCGTCGTCTACGGCGGCACCGGCAAGGCGGCCCGCAGCTGGGAGGCCTACGACGCGATCGTGCGCACGCTCGAGACCCTCGAGAGCGACGAGACCCTGCTCGTGCAGTCGGGCAAGCCGGTCGGCGTCTTCCGCACCCACGAGTGGGCACCGCGCGTGCTCATCGCCAACTCCAACCTCGTCGGCGACTGGGCGAACTGGCCCGAGTTCCGCCGGCTCGAGGCGCTCGGCCTCACCATGTACGGCCAGATGACCGCCGGCAGCTGGATCTACATCGGCACCCAGGGCATCCTGCAGGGCACCTACGAGACCTTCGCCGCGATCGGCGTCAAGCTGGCAGAGGCCCGCGGGCTGAGCGCAGCGGAGGCCGCAAACGCCAGCCTCGCCGGAACCCTCACCCTCACCGGTGGCTGCGGCGGCATGGGCGGCGCGCAGCCGCTGGCCGTGACGATGAACGAGGGCGTCGTGCTCATCGTCGACGTCGACGCCACGCGCCTCGCCCGCCGCGTCTCCAAGGGCTACCTCGACGAGATGACCGACGACATCGACGACGCCATCGCCCGCGTGCTCGCGGCGAAGGCCGACGGCCGGGCGCTCTCCGTCGGCCTCGTCGGCAACGCGGCAACGGTGTTCCCCGAGTTGCTGGCCCGCAGGGTCCCGATCGACATCGTCACCGACCAGACCAGCGCCCACGACCCGCTCTCCTACCTGCCGGAGGGTGTCTCCGTCGAGGAGTGGCGTGAGCTCGCGGCATCCGATCCGGAGGGCTTCACCGAGCGCGCCCGCGCCTCGATGGCCAAGCAGGTGCAGGCCATGGTCGAGTTCCAGGATGCCGGAGCCGAGGTCTTCGACTACGGCAACTCGATCCGCGCGGAGGCGCAGCTCGGCGGCTACGAGCGTGCATTCGAGTTCCCCGGATTCGTGCCCGCCTACATCCGCCCGTTGTTCGCGGAGGGCAAGGGCCCGTTCCGCTGGGCCGCGCTCTCCGGTGACCCGGCCGACATCGCCGCGACCGACAAGGCGATCCTCGAGTTGTTCCCGGAGGACGAGCACCTCCGCCGCTGGATCACCGCGGCCGGCGAGAAGGTGCACTTCGAGGGGCTGCCAGCCCGCATCTGCTGGCTCGGCTACAAGGAGCGCCACCTGGCAGGGCTCAAGTTCAACGAGATGGTCGCATCGGGCGAGCTCAGCGCCCCGCTCGCGATCGGGCGCGACCACCTCGACTCCGGCTCCGTCGCCTCGCCGTACCGCGAGACAGAGGCCATGGCCGACGGTTCCGACGCCATCGCCGACTGGCCGCTGCTGAACGCGCTGCTGAACACGGCATCCGGCGCCACCTGGGTGTCGATCCACCACGGCGGCGGTGTCGGCATCGGCCGCTCCATCCACGCCGGTCAGGTGATCGTGGCCGACGGCACTCCGCTGGCGGCCGAGAAGATCGCCCGCGTGCTGGTGAACGACCCCGGGACCGGTGTCATGCGCCACGTGGACGCCGGCTACCCCCGCGCCGTCGAGGTCGCCCAGGAGCGCGGGCTCCGCGTGCCGATGCTGGAAGGCTGAGCGGCGGCGCGAAGCAGGAGAGGATTGCACCATGACGACGTTGCTCACTGACATCGGCCTGCTGGTCACCAACGACCCGACGCTCGGAACGGGACCGACCGGTGAGCTGACGGATGCCGCCATCATCATCGACGGCGGGCGCGTGGCGTGGATCGGCTCGGCCGTCGACGCCGCGACCGCCATCGCCGAGCTCGGCCTCGGCCCGCTTTCCGAGATCGACAAGCAGAGTGCCGGCGGCGCCTGCGTCATCCCGGGCTTCGTCGACAGCCACAGCCACGTCGTGTTCGGCGGCGATCGGGCCGCCGAGTTCGAGGCGCGCATGGCCGGCCGCACATACGAGGCCGGCGGCATCCGCTCGACGGTCGCGGCGACCCGCGCGGCGAGCGACGAGGAGTTGCGGGCGCGGCTCTACGGCTTCATCGACGAGATGCTCGCGCAGGGCACGACCACGCTCGAGATCAAGAGCGGCTACGGCCTCTCGGTCGAGAGCGAGGAGCGCCTCGTGCGGCTCGCCTCCGAGGTCACCGACGAGGTCACCTTCCTCGGCGCCCACGTCGTGCCCGCCGAGTTCGCCTCGCGTGATGGCGGCGCCGACGAGTACGTCGAGCTCGTCACCGGTCCGATGCTCGAGGCCTGCGCCCCGCACGCCAAGTGGATCGACGTGTTCTGCGAGACGGGTGCATTCAGCGTTGAGCAGAGCCGCCGCGTACTCGAGGCGGGCATCGCGGCCGGCCTCAAGCCGCGCGTGCACGCGAGCCAGCTGGGCCCGGGCGACGGGGTGCGTCTCGCGATCGAGCTGGGTGCGGCATCCGTGGATCACTGCACCTACCTCAGCGATGAGGATGTCGCCGCCCTCGCCGCATCGAGCACCGTCGCGACCCTGCTGCCCGGCGTCGAGTTCTCGACCAGACAGCCGTACCCGAGCGGGCGACGCCTGCTCGACGCCGGCGTGACCGTGGCGATCGCCTGCGACACGAACCCCGGCTCGAGCTTCACCTCCTCGATGCCGTTCTGCATCGCCGTCGCCGTGCGCGACATGGGGATGACGCCGGCCGAGGCGCTGTGGGCTGCGACCGCCGGTGGCGCCGTCGCCCTCGAGCGTGCGGATGTCGGCCGGCTCATGCCGGGCACCCGCGCCGACCTGGTGCAGCTGAAGACCCCCGGCTACGTGCACCTCGCGTACCGACCGGGCGTTCCGCTGGTGCAGCGCGTCTGGAAGGACGGCACGCTCGTCGTCGGCTGAGCAGCCCTCTCAGACCTCGGCGAGTTTCGGGGCGTCGTAGCGTTTGTTGAGCAGATCGCCGGCCCGGATGTCTTCCCAGGAGTCCGCGTCAAAGTGCAGCTCGAGCACCGCGCAGGTCGACATCGGCGGCGTCAGCGGCGAGAAGCGCCTGGCCAGGGTGTCCATCTCCGGGTTGTGACCGATCACGAGCAGGCAGTCGACATCGTCGTCCTGCGCCCGGATCACGTCGAGCAGCCCGTCGGCACTCGTCGCGTACAGCCGGTGGTCGACGACCAGGGTCTCGTCGGCGTCGAGCTCACGCGCGATGAGCTCCGCCGTCGTGC
>CAZZNX010000074.1:0-5061 GCA_964655795.1 uncultured Leifsonia sp.
GGGAACCCTGACTGCGCGGCGAAGGCCGTCTGGCGCGGCGCCGGGCCGGCGGTGTGCTCGGCGGAACCGGGCAGCAGGCGGGTCGGCAGGGTCACCTCGATGCGGCGGCCGTCGACCTCGACGACGACGCTGTGGCGGGCCTGCGGGGCCGCTGCCTCTTCGCCCGTTCCGCTCCATGGCTCGATGGTGTTCTCGAACTCGGTCTCGATCCAGCGGGTGTAGATGCTGAACGGCGCGCCGCCTGCCGGTGCGAAGGCCGGGTCGTTCACGATCGCGCGGTGGAAGGGCAGGACCGTCGGAAGGCCGGCGACCTCGAACTCCTCGAGGGCGCGGCGGGAGCGCTCGAGCGCCTCGTCGCGGGTGGCACCGGTGACGATGAGCTTGGCGAGCAGTGAGTCGAAGGAACCGGAGATGACGTCGCCGGCCTGGACGCCGGTGTCGACGCGCACGCCGGGGCCGCCCGCCGGCTTGAAGACGTGGATCGGGCCGGGGGCCGGCATGAAGTTGCGGCCGGCATCCTCGCCGTTGATGCGGAACTCGAAGGAGTGGCCGCGCGGGGTCGGGTCCTCGTAGTCGAGCACGCCGCCCTCTGCGAGGCGGAACTGCTCGCGGACGAGGTCGATGCCGGTGATCTCCTCAGAGACCGGGTGCTCGACCTGCAGGCGGGTGTTCACCTCGAGGAAGGAGACGGTGCCGTCCTTGCCGATCAGGAACTCGCAGGTGCCGGCACCGAGGTAGCCGACCTCCTTGAGGATCGCCTTGGACGCGCGGTACAGCTCGGTGTTCTGCTCCTCGGTGAGGAAGGGGGCCGGCGCCTCCTCGACGAGCTTCTGGTGGCGGCGCTGCAGCGAGCAGTCGCGGGTCGAGACGACGACGACATTGCCGTGAGCATCGGCCAGGCACTGCGTCTCGACGTGGCGGGGCTGGTCGAGGTACTTCTCAACGAAGCACTCGCCGCGGCCGAAGGCGGCGATCGCCTCGCGGGTGGCCGAGTCGAACATCTCGGCGACCTCGCCGCGCTCGCGGGCGACCTTGAGGCCGCGACCGCCGCCGCCGAAGGCGGCCTTGATGGCGACGGGCAGGCCGTGCTCGTCGACGAACGCGAGCACCTCTGCGGCATCCGCGACGGGGTTCAGGGTGCCGGGAGCCAACGGGGCCCCGACCTTCTCCGCCACGTGGCGGGCGGACACCTTGTCGCCGAGCTTCTCGATGGCCTCGGGGCTCGGGCCGATCCAGGTGAGGCCTGCACCGATCACGGCGCGGGCGAAGTCGGCGTTCTCGGCGAGGAAGCCGTAACCGGGGTGCACGGCGTCGGCGCCGGAGCGACGCGCAATCGAGAGCAGCTTGTCGATGACGAGGTAGGTCTCTGCGCTGGTGGTGCCGTCGAGGCCGTACGCCTCGTCGGCGAGCTTGGCGTGCTGGGCGTCGCGGTCCTGGTCGGCGTAGACGGCGACGGAGAGGATCCCGTGGTCGCGAGCGGCTCGCATGACGCGGACGGCGATTTCGCCTCGGTTAGCGACGAGGACCTTGGTTATGCGCGACATAGTTCCCTAGCTTATTGCCCCGACGGTGCCGGCCTTTGGTCGGTATCGACAAACATGCGCTGTGAGCGCTGCGGATGTCGACAACGACGATGTGGGTGGCGGCTCAGCCGCGGTTCCACAAACTGGGCCAGCTGACGCCCAGTTCGCGCACCAGATCACGCAGCGTCGAGAGTGAGAGACCGACGACGGTGCTCGGGTCTCCGTCGACACGGCGGATGAACGGGCCGCCCAGGCTGTCGATCGTGAACGCGCCGGCGACGGCGAGGGGCTCCCCGCTGGCGATGTAGGCGTCGATCTCTGTGTCATCCGGATCGGCGAAGCTGACCGTGGCCATGTCCGCGCGGCCGACGGCGCCCCGCGGCTGCCCGCCGCGGTGATCGATCAGCCAGTGGCCTGACCAGAGTTCGCCGCTCTTGCCGCGTTGGGCCAACCAGCGCTCGCGGGCGACCTCCGGGCGGTGCGGCTTGCCGAAGATCTGGCCGCCGAAGAGGAACGCGGAGTCGCCGCCGAGGATGAGGCCGTCGATGGGTGCGCCGCCGACGTCCGCCCCGACGATCGCCTCCGCCTTGGCCCTGGCGAGCAGCTGCACCATCTCGGCCGCCGGCAGCGGTCCGCGCTCGGCCTCGACACGGGCGACGAGCGCGTCCTCGTCGACACCGGGGGAGTGCGTGAGCGGTTCGATGCCGGCTGCGCGCAGCGTGGCCAGCCGAGCCGGTGAGGTCGAAGCGAGATAGAGGCGCATCGGGGGCCTTTCGAACAGTCGCGGTGTGGGACGATCAATACATGGGTAATCGAGCACGTTCTGCAGCATCCGCACGGCCGAAGGGCGCAGCGACGCCCGGCACTCGAGCCGAGCGCAAGCCGGCAGGGCCGAACGTCGGCACCGAGGTCGAGCTCGACGTCACCAACGTAGCCCACGGCGGCGTCTTCGTCGCCCGCAGTGAGGGCCGTGTGATCTTCGTCAGCGACACCCTCCCCGGCGAGAAGGTGCGCGCACGCATCACGGATGACGGCCACGCCAGCTTCTGGCGTGCAGAGACGCTCGAGGTGCTCAGCGCCGCACCGGAGCGCCGCGAACACATCTGGGCAGAGGCCGCGCTCAGCCGTGACCCGTCCGAGCGAGCCGGCGGCGCCGAGTTCGGTCACATCACCATGGCCAAGCAGCGCGATCTGAAGCGCGCGGTGCTTGTGGACTCGCTGGAGCGCTTCGCGAAGCTCGGCAGCGACGTCACCGACGCCATCACCGTCGACGCCATCGCCCCCGCCAGCGACGCCCCCGAGAACGCGGCGGAGGACGGCACCGGCTGGCGCACCCGCGTGCGGCTCCAGGTTGACGAGCAGGGCAAGGTCGGCCCGTACGCGGCCCGCTCGCACACCGTCGTCCACGTCGGCTCTCTCCCACTGGCCACATCGAGTGTTGCCGAGACCGCCCCGCTCACACAGCGCTTCCCCGGTGCGGCCTACGTCGACGTCATCGCCCCGAGCGCCGACGCCACCCGTGTGGTCGTCGTCGAGCGCGATGCCAAGGGGCGACCGGCGCGTTCGGCATCCGAAACCGTCTACGAGGTCGTCAACGAGCGGACGTTCGGCCTCTCGGCCGGCGGCTTCTGGCAGGTGCACGCGAACGCGGCAGACACCCTCTACCGTGCAGTGCAGGCCAGCATCGACGAGGCGGAGTTCGACCCGCGCGCGGCCAACCTCGACCTCTACGGCGGCGTCGGCCTTCTCGCAGCGGCCGTCGGCGACCGCTTCGGCGAGACGGTGCGCATCACGACCGTCGAGTCGGATGCCGTCGCAACCGACCACGCGGCGGAGAACCTCGCAGAGTGGGTGGGCGCCGCGGCGATCACCGACCGCGTCGACCGCTACCTGGCCCGTATCGGACGCGACGCCAGCGCCACGGAGCGCGCCAGGCTGCAGGCGGCGACCGTCGTGCTCGACCCGCCCCGCGCAGGAGCCGGCCGTGCGGTCATCGACTCGCTCGCGGCCCTGCGCCCGCGTCAGCTGATCTACGTTGCCTGCGATCCCGTCGCCCTCGCCCGTGACATCGGCCTGCTCGCCGGGCACGGTTACGAGCTCGCCAGCCTGAACGCCTACGATCTGTTCCCGAACACCCACCACGTCGAGGCTGTCGCCCGACTGGTGCCAACACGCTGAGTCCGAATCGAAAAAGACAATGATGCCTCCGGTGCGGGGCTATCGTTGGCGACGGGGAAACGAAGGGCAGGATCACCGTGAGTCAAGAGGTGGCGGTCGAGCAGAAGCTCGTACGTGTGGCAATCGTCGACGACCACGAGTCAGTGCGGCTCGGAATCAAGGCGGCCTGTGAGGCGGCGGGCTACGAGGTCGTGAACACGGCGGCGACGGCGCAGGGCCTGATCGACGCGATCGACGGCCGCCCGGTCGACGTCGTGGTGCTCGATCTCTCGCTCGGCGACGGATCGCGGGTGACCGACAACGTCAAGCTGGCGCAGGCGACCGGCGCTGCCGTGCTCGTGCACAGCATCGCCGACCGTGTCGCCAGCGTGCGCGAGGCGCTCGCCGCCGGTGTCGCCGGCGTCATCCCGAAGTCGTCTCCGACGACCACGGTCATGGCGGCGATCGCGACAGTGGCGCGTGGCGAGGTGCTGAACAATCTCGAGTGGGCGACGGCGATCGACGCCGACCGCGACTTCGCCAAGGCCCAGCTCGGCCGGCGCGAGCGCGATGTGCTTCACCTCTACGCCTCCGGGCTCCCGCTCAAGCTGGTCGCCGGCCAGCTCGGCATCGCCCACTCGACCGCGCGCGAGTACCTCGACCGCATCCGCGTGAAGTACGTCGAGGTCGGACGCCCCGCGCCGACCAAGGTCGATCTGCTGCGGCGCGCCGTGGAAGACGGCATCCTGCCCGGGCTCGACCAGGACGGCGAGGATGGCCGCGGCTGAAGCCGTCGCGGCACCGGGGGGCGCCACCCGGCCGCTGCCGCCGATGATGCGGGGCAACGGCATCAAAGCGATCAGCGCCGCCAAGATCGAAACGATCGTCGCCCGCGCCGTCGGCATCCTGGGAGTCGTGTTCGGCCTGCAGAGCGTGCCGATCATGTACGGCCAGCTTCCGGACCTCGATCCGGTGTGGGCCGGTATCGTCAACATCGCCATCTTCGGCGGGTTGATCCTGGTGGCCCTCGCGACGCTGTTCAACCGCTTCGTGCGCCTGACGACGAGCTGGGTCGCCTTCGCCTACCTCCTGGGACTTCTCGTCTGGCCGCTCACCGTCGTTGACGCCGCGATCTTCACCGACCAGAAGCCGTGGCTGTGGTTCCTCTGCACGGTGGCGACCGCATGTGCGGCCGTGGCGTTCCCCGTCGGCTGGGCCGCCGCATACACGCTGCTCGTCCCCATCGTCTATGGCGCACTGCGCACATTCCCCTCGGGTGGAAACGTCGACACCGCCCTGGCCGCCCTCGACGCCGTCTACGCGATCATGCTCGGCCTGGTCGTGCTGATCATCATCACGATGCTGCGCCAGGCGGCATCCG
>CAZZNX010000074.1:5082-10865 GCA_964655795.1 uncultured Leifsonia sp.
CTCTCAGCACCTACACGACCGCCGTGCGCCAGCACGCGACGGAGCTCGAGCGCATCGAGGTCGACGCCATCGTGCACGACAGCGTGCTGACCACGCTGCTCTCTGCGGCCAATGCACGCACGCCGGCCGACGAGGCGCTCGCCGCCAGCATGGCCACGGAGGCGATTGCCCGGCTGGATGCCGCGGGCGCGGTGATTCCCGGAGACGACCGTGTTGTGCCCGTCGAACAGCTCGAGCGCAGGCTGCGTGCGGCGATCACCGCCTTCTCCGCGCCGGTCAGCGTGACCGTGCGGCGGGCGCAGGGCCTCCGGCTGCCGGCACAGGTGACCGAGGCACTGTACTCCGCCGCCGTGCAGGCGCTCGTCAACAGCATGCAGCACGCGGGCGGCACGGGTGCGGAGCCTGCGGTGCGACGGCCCATCCGGCGCTCGCTCAGCCTGTCCGCCGGTGAATCCGGCGGCGTGCGGCTCGAGATCGCCGACACCGGGGTCGGCTTCGACGTCGACAACACTCCGTCGGCACGCATCGGCCTCCGGGTGTCGATCCTCGAGCGGATCGCGGCCGTCGGCGGCGAGTCCAGCGTGCACAGCGCGCCGGGCGCCGGCACGACGATCGTGCTCGAATGGCCGGCCACGAACGCCGTCGCCCTGCAGCAGGAGGTCAACGCGTGATCACGATTCCCCGCCTGCTGATCCTCGCGCTGGCCGCTCTCTTCTCCGGCTACCACATCGTGCTCGGGCTCTACGCTCTCGCCGTTCCGGTCTCACCGTGGCCATCGATCGTGGCGATGGGGCTCTACGCGGTGGCCACCCTGATCAGCCTGTGGCCGAGCAGCCCGACCCGGATGCCGCTCTGGCTGGCCGGATTCGACCTCGCCACCGCCATTGCGCTGCCGCTGATCGTGACGAGCCAGCTCGACCCCAACGCCGACAACGGCTACGCCACCTGGTACGTCGCGGCGGTCGGAACACTGATGACGATTGCCGCGGCCAGGCGGCGTCTGGCTGTCGCCTGGATCGGCGTCGGCTTCCTCGCGGTCCAGACGATGCTCTGGGCTGGGCCGGGATCGCTCGGTGGCATCGGCGTCGTCGGCAGCATCGTCTGGGTCGCCGTCGCGCACATGCTGGGGCGCCAGCTGGCCAAGGCCGGCCGCGACGCCAACCACTTCGTGCGTGCGGAGCGCGAGGCGACGGAGTGGCAGGCCGCCCAGGACGCGCACCTCTATGAGCGTCGTTTCCGGCTCGCCCAGACCAACCGCATCGCGGCCCCGATGTTGCGCCGCATCGCCGATCTCGGCGGCGATCTGAACGACGAGCAGCGCCAGGAATGCCGCAACCTCGAGGCGGCCATCCGTGATGAGATCCGCGGCAGGATGCTGCTGAACGACAGTGTGCGCTCCGCCGTGCGCGGCGCCCGCAGCAGCGGCACGATCGTGACGCTGCTCGACGAGGGCGGCATCGACGAGCTGGACGACGTGGAGCGCGAGCGGATCCTCGAGGCGCTGGCGGCCGCCATCCGGGGCAGTGCCGCAAACAAGATCATCGCCCGCACCGTCTCGGATGGGTCGGAGACCGCGGTGACGGTCGTCGGCCTGAGCCAGAGCGACGGCGGCAGCGCGAGCGCGCTTGGCCAGGAGGAACTCGACGACGAGGTCGAACTCTGGCTCGAGATCCCGCGCCAACGCTGATCGGGACGGGCGCGCCGTGTGAGAACGGGAGCCGCGTCATCTGTCGGCCGTGAACACGACAGTGCAAGCCGAAAGGGAGCCGGTCTCAGACCGACTCCCTTTCGGCATCCGAGTCAGGGCGACAACCCGAATGTAACCCTGACTCGCCCCCAAAGCACTCGCCTGCTTACCCTAGTCGACGAGTGATTGGTGGTGTAACTCAATGAGAGACACCTAGCAAGAACTATATTGCCGCAGGCCCCCACCCTCTGAAAGTCGGCTTTTAGGGGGACATTGGGGTACAAAATGGGCAGATCTCGGGGGACATGCTGCGACAGCGAGCCCGTGGCCGGGGCCGATCGCGGTGCTGCTGGGGTACAGCAGCCGCCGTGACGCTGGCTCAGAGCGCCGGGCGTGCCCATCGGTTCGGACCCGGCTCGATCGGTGTGCGCAGAGCGCGCTGACTGCGCTGCCAGGCCGAGGTCCCGCGGCCGGGCGCCTGCCCGAGCATCGCGGATTCCTGTTCCAGCACAGAGCCGAGCACGGCGGTGACGGCCCCCCGCTCGGAATCGCTGACGTGGCGGGTGACGAAGCGCAGGCTCGCCGGATCGAATCCGGATGCCTGCGCATCCGGATTCTGCTCGCCGTTCGTGCCTGCGGCCTCGTTCGAAACGTGCTCGGCCATCAGAGTGGGATGTTCCCGTGCTTCTTGGGCGGCAGGCTGGCGCGCTTGGTGCGGAGGGCGCGCAGGGCCTTGACCACGGCGACGCGCGTCGCGGCCGGCTCGATCACGCCATCCAGCTCGCCGCGCTCCGCGGCGAGGAACGGGCTGGCCACGTTGTAGGTGTACTCGTTGGCGAGCTTGGTGCGCACGGCCGCGACGTCTTCTCCGGCCTCTTCCGCGCGCTTGAGCTCCGGGCGGTAGAGGATGTTGACGGCGCCCTGGCCGCCCATCACCGCGATCTCGGCCGTCGGCCAGGCGAGGTTGATGTCGGCGCCGAGCTGCTTCGAGCCCATGACGATGTATGCGCCGCCGTACGCCTTGCGGGTGATGACGGTGACCAGCGGAACGGTGGCCTCGGCGTAGGCGTAGAGCAGCTTCGCGCCGCGGCGGATCACGCCGGTCCACTCCTGGTCGGTGCCCGGCAGGTAGCCGGGAACGTCGACGAGGGTGAGGATCGGGATCGAGAAGGCGTCGCAGAAGCGCACGAAGCGGCTGGCCTTCTCGCCGGCGTCGATGTTGAGCGTTCCGGCCATGGCGTTCGGCTGGTTGGCGATGACGCCGACCGAGCGGCCCTCGACCCGAGCGAAGCCGACGACGATGTTCGGGGCGAACAGCGGCTGCACCTCGAGGAAGTCGCCGTTGTCGACGACGTGCTCGATGACGGTCTTCATGTCGTATGGCTGGTTGGGGGAGTCGGGGATGATCGTGTTCAGCTTGCGATCGGCATCCGTGACCTCGAGCTCGACGTGGCTCTCGTACACGGGCAGCTCTGCCATGTTGTTGTCCGGCAGGAAGCTGATCAGCGTGCGGGCGTAGTCGAGCGCGTCCGGCTCGTCGCTGGCGAGGTAGTGCGAGACGCCGGAGATCTTGTTGTGCGTGAGCGCGCCGCCGAGCTCCTCCATGCCGACATCCTCGCCGGTGACGGTCTTGATGACGTCTGGGCCGGTGACGAACATCTGGCTGGTCTTGTCGACCATGATGACGAAGTCGGTGAGTGCGGGGGAGTAGACGGCACCACCGGCGGCCGGTCCGCAGATGATGGAGATCTGGGGGATGACGCCGGAGGCAGCCGTGTTGCGGCGGAAGATCTCGCCGTACTTGCCGAGGGCGACGACGCCCTCCTGGATGCGGGCTCCGCCGGAGTCGAGGATGCCGATGATGGGGACGCCGGTCTTCAGCGCGAGATCCATCACCTTGATGATCTTCTCGCCGGCGACCTCGCCGAGCGAGCCACCGAAGATGGTGAAGTCCTGCGAGTACACGGCCACCTGGCGGCCGTGGATGGTGCCGGTTCCGGTCACGACGGCGTCGCCGTACGGACGCTTGGCCTCCATGCCGAACGCGTGCGTGCGGTGGCGCACGAACTCGTCGAGCTCGACGAAGGAGCCGGGGTCGAGCAGCTGATCGATGCGCTCGCGCGCGGTCATCTTGCCCTTGGCGTGCTGCTTGGCGATCGCGGCCTCGCCGCTGGCCGTCACGGCTTCGTGGTAGCGACGCTTCAGGTCGGCGAGCTTGCCCGCCGTCGTGTACATGTCGGGGGCCGCAGTGCTGGAGTTCTCGGTCACGCGGTTCACTCTATCGTGCACGCCTCTGCGCATTCCTTTGATGATTCCCTACAAAGATGCCCGCAGAGCTTGTCGACAGACACGCCCCCACCCGCGGGCGGGCGGGGCTCGGGCTCGGGCACAATGGCCAGAGTCGACCGCCCAGACCGTGAACACGAGGAGACCTCCATGCAGAACGACCACAGCGCCGCGCAGGCAGCGGCGGCCTTTCCGCGCAGCGCCGGCGTCGTTCCCCGTTTCGAGGCGCTGGCGGAGACCGGTTCGACCAACGACGAGCTCGTCGCGCGGGCGAGCGGTGCCGAGGCCGACGAGTGGCCGGATCTGGCCGTGCTCGTCACCGACAACCAGACCCGCGGGCGCGGGCGTCTCGGGCGCACCTGGCTGGCGCCGACGGGCAAGTCGCTGGCGATCTCCGTGCTGCTCCGCCCGGTCGTGCCCGGTGGCGGTGCGCTGCCGCTCGAGCGCTTCGGCTGGTTCCCGCTGCTCGCCGGTGCCGCGATGACGCGGGCCGTCCGGAGCGTTGTCGACTCCGCCCACGAGCTGCGGGTGGCCGAGTCCATCGCCGCGGGCGAGGACGACGTCGCCGAGGCGCCGGCGGTGAGGCTGAAGTGGCCGAACGACGTGCAGATCTCGGGGTACAAGGTCAGCGGCATCCTGAGCGAGCTGCTGCCGGATGCCGCCGGTGTCGTGCTCGGCGCGGGGCTCAACGTCTCGCTCGACGAGCACGACCTGCCGACGCTCACCTCGACGTCGCTCACCCTCGTCACACGCAGACCGGTGAGCCCGGATGCCGTGCTCGCGGCGTATCTCACGGAGCTCACCGGGCTCTACCGCGCCTTCGTCACCGCCGGCGGCGACGCCGTCGCCTGTGGTTTGCACGCCGAGGTGAGCGCGCTCTGCGGCACGCTCGGCCAGGATGTGCGGGTGGAGCTGCCGGGCGGAGGAGAGCTGCTGGGCACGGCGACGGCGATCGAATCCGACGGCCGGCTGCGGGTTCGGGAGCACGACAGCGGCGAGGAGACGTCTGTCGCGGCGGGAGATGTCACGCATCTGCGGTATTAATGGGCTATGACGAACGTCGGTGGAGCCGGACTGCCCGCGCCGGGCGGACTGCCGGCGCCCGCGGGCGGGCAGCAGAGCGCCGCGCCGGCTGAGCACGTCGTCGCGCGTGTGCGCAGACACGGCCGGATGCTGTTCTGGCCGTCGATCCTCCTGATCGCCGTGTGCGGTGCCGCAGGCTACTACGCCGGTCAGATGGACGAGGAGTGGCAGAGCATCGCCATCGTCGCCGGGGCCGCGCTGCTCGTCCTGCTCGGTTTCGTGCTGCCGTTGCTGGCCTGGTTGAGCCGCCGTTACACGATCACAACACGACGCGTGATCGTGCGGCACGGCTTCTTCGTGCAGGTGCGTCAGGAACTGATGCACAGCCGGGGTTACGACGTGAGCGTGCGCCGCTCGTGGGTGCAGAGCGCGTTCCGCACCGGCGACATCCTGATCAACACGGGGCTCGAGCAGCCGATCGTGCTGCGGGATGTGCCGAGCGCCGACCTCGTGCAGCGCACGCTGCACGATCTGATGGAGGCCAACCAGGGCTTCGTCGCCGCGCGCCGCCAACACGATCAGGCCACGCCGGGTGACCACACGGTCGCGTGGGGTCAGCGCTAGCCGCACTCCGCACGAGCGCTGGGCGCTAGCTGCCGGTGAGCTGCGGCGCCGCCTGTTCGCGGCCGAGAAGCGCCCTGCTCGGTGCGAACACCCAGTACCGGTACATCAGGAAGCGGAAGGCCGCGCCCAGCGCGAGCCCGACGACGTTCGAGGCGATGTTGTC
>CAZZNX010000074.1:10960-18336 GCA_964655795.1 uncultured Leifsonia sp.
CCTCACGGAGTGTGCGCCCGGTGCGTTGGCTGCCGAAGGTCCAGAAACGGTTGCCGATCCAGTTGACGAGGATCGCGATGGCCGTCGAGATGGTCTTGGCGATGATGGGACCGGATGCCAGGTGCTCCGGGCTCAGCACGGTCGCGCGCAGCAGGTTGAACACCGCGACATCCACGACGAGGCCGACGGCCCCGACGGCACCGAACTTCGCGGCCTGCACGGCGAACGCCTGCATGCGCGCCCTGGTGAACCGTGCCGGCAGCTGGGCCATGGTCGGCTCCCGTCGCTTGGGTCAGAGCGGAACGCACTGAATTGTGAGCGCCGTGTAATGAGCAAAGATAGTAGTAACGACGCGCAGGGCAGTTTACGGCCATGCGATCGCGTGATGCTGAATGCGTGCTGCGCGGCATCCGTGATTCACCTGCAGACTTTGAGAGAGTGCGATCCCATGATTGTTGGAGTGATCGGTGGGGGCCAGCTGGCCCGGATGATGATTCCCGCCGCGGTGAATCTCGGCATCGAGATCCGTGTGCTCGCCGAGGCCGACGGCATGGCGGCCGAGATCGCGGCGACCGGGGTCGGCGACTACCGCGACCGTGAGACCGTTCTCGCCTTCGCACAGACCGTCGACGTCATCACCTTCGACCACGAGCACGTTCCGCAGGACGTCCTGCGCGCGCTGGTCGAACAGGGCACGCCCGTGCACCCCGGTCCCGATGCGCTGCTGTATGCGCAGGACAAGCTGACGATGCGCGCGAAGCTCTCTGAGCTCGGCCTGCCCGTCCCCGACTGGGCGGCGATCGAGAACGCCGAACAGCTCGGCAGCTTCCTGGAGGCACACGGCGGCCGTGCTGTCGTGAAGACCCCGCGCGGCGGCTACGACGGCAAGGGCGTGCGCGTCGTGCGTGCGGCGCACGAGGTCGACGACTGGTTCCAGGCGCTCGCCGAAGACGGCCGCGGCGGAGCGCTGCTCGTCGAGGAGCTCGTCGAGTTCAAGCGCGAGCTGGCCCAGCTCGTCGCACGGCGCCCGTCTGGCGAGATCGCGGTCTGGCCGGTTGTCGAGACCGTGCAGGTGGACGGCGTGTGCAGTGAGGTCATCGCACCGGCGCCGCACTCGGCAGGCAAGGTGGCGGATGTCGCAGCGGAGATCGCGGTCGCGATCGCCGCCGGCATCGGGGTCACCGGTGTGCTCGCGGTGGAGCTCTTCGAGACCACCGACGAGCGCCTGCTCATCAACGAGCTCGCGATGCGCCCGCACAACAGCGGGCACTGGTCGCAGGACGGCTCGACGACCAGCCAGTTCGAGCAGCACCTGCGCGCCGTCCTCGACCTGCCGCTCGGTGGTACGGGTACGCGCGACCCGTGGACGGTCATGGTCAACATCCTCGGCGGGCCGGCATCCGGCAGCCTCGCCGACCGCTACGCGCCGATGCTCGCCGCCCACCCCACCGTCAAGGTGCACAACTACGGCAAGGACCCGCGCCCCGGCCGCAAGGTCGGCCACCTCAATGCCGGCGGCGACGATCTCGACGATGTGAGCTATCAGGCGCGAGCCGCTGCGGCGTTCTTTCAGGACTGAGCAATAACATTGTCTGCGTGCTCAATGACCTCGTGAACGACGACCCAGCTCTCGACGCCGTGCCAACTCCGCTTGTCGGTGTTGTCATGGGGTCCGACTCCGACTGGAACGTCATGAGTGCCGCGGCCGAACTGCTGCGCGAGTTCGACGTGCCGTTCGAGGTCGAGGTGCTCTCCGCGCACCGCACACCGGAGAAGATGATCGCCTACGGGAAGTCCGCGCACGCGCGCGGCATCCGTGTGATCATCGCCGGTGCCGGTGGCGCCGCGCACCTGCCCGGGATGTTGGCATCCGTCACCACCCTTCCCGTCGTCGGCGTGCCCGTTCCGCTCGGGCTGCTCGATGGCATGGATTCGCTGCTCTCGATCGTGCAGATGCCCGCCGGCGTGCCGGTTGCAACGGTCTCCATCGGCGGAGCCAAGAACGCCGGCCTGATCGCGGTGAAGATCCTCGCGACGGCCGACGACAGCCTGAGCGTGGCCCTCGGCGAGTACGCAGAGAACCTCGCCGAGCTCGTGGAACAGAAGAACGCAGCTCTGCAAGCCCGTCTATGAGTGTTTACCCGAGTTTTGCCAACGCATCGAGTGCCGCGAGCCCGATGCGCTTCCCGGATGCCGGTTCCTCGACCGTCATGACGCGGCGCGCCTGGTGGCTCGTCGCCCTCAACTTCCTGATCCCCGGTTCCCCGCAGGTGCTGGCAGGCAACCGCAGGCTCGGCCGCTTCGGCCTGGGCTGCACGCTCACCCTGTGGGCGCTTGCCGCGCTCGCCCTCGTCGTCTGGCTGATCTGGCCGGACACGCTGCTCACGGTCGCCACGAACTCGATCACGCTCTGGGTCGCTGCGCTGTTGCTCGCGTTCTACGCCGTCGTCTGGGTCGTGCTCTCGCTCGACACCCTGCGCCTGGTGCGACTCGTGCGCACCAAGCCATCGGCGCGCGGTTGGATCGCTGGCCTCACCACCGTGCTGATGGTCGCACTCTCCGGCACGGCCGCATATGGCGCGTTCGTCGCGACGACGACGAGCACCTTCCTGTCGTCCGTCTTCGTCGCCGGCCCGACCGAGGACCCGATCGACGGTCGTTACAACATCCTGCTGCTCGGCGCAGACACCGGTGCCGACCGCGAGGGAACCCGGCCCGACAGTATCTCGGTCGTCAGCATCGACGCCGAAACCGGCCAGGCCGTGACGATCGGCCTGCCGCGTGACATGAAGTACTTCCCGTTCCCCGAGGGCTCGCCGCTCGCTGCGGTGTACCCGGAGGGTTATGGCGCGATCGACGGCTGCGAGGTCGGCGAGCCCGACGGCTGCCAACTCAACTGGGTGTACAGCGAGGTCGACCTCAAGAGCCCCGAGATGTACCCGGACGCTGTCAACGAGGGCAGCGAGCCCGGTGTCGAGGGCATGCGCTCCGCCGCCGAGGGGATCACCGGCCTCACCATTCAGTACTACGCGCTCGTGGACATGCAGGGCTTCTCCGACCTGATCGACGCCCTCGGTGGGGTCACCATCAACGTTCCCACTGACGTGCCGATCTACACCGATGAGACCTTCACCGATGTCGCTCATTGGATCTATGCGGGAGAGCAGCACCTCGACGGCAACCTTGCCCTCTGGTACGCACGGTCCCGCCACGACACGACCGACTATGACCGCATGGCGAGGCAGCGTCAGCTGCAGGATGCCGTGCTCAAACAGTTCAACCCGGCGAACGTGCTCTCCAAGTTCCAGGAGATCGCGAAGGCGGGCACCAAGGTTGTGAACACCGACATCCCGCAGAGCATGCTCGGCTACTTCACGCAGTTGGCGATGAAGACGAAGGAGCTGCCGATGGTCAACGTCGAGCTGGTTCCGGACAACGGGGTTGACCCGCTCGACCCCGATTACGACTACGTCCGCCAGCTCATCAACGAGGCGCTCTACCCGCCGGTCGCGACCGAGGAACCCGCTCCGGCCGAGTAGCGCGACGCGCAGCGTCGCGAAAGGCGGCAGCCCCGACCTCGGCAGGTTCAGGAACAGTCAGCGATGCTGGCTCAGCACCGCCGTGCTCGGCGAGCGTATCCCGCCGACCCTAGAGGTCGGCGTGCAGCTGCCAGACCCGCTCGGCGGCATCACGCCAGCTGAAGGCCCTGGAGCGGTCACGGCCGGCGACGCTCAGCCGCCCGGCGAGGACGTCGTCCTCGAGCACCGTGGCGACCGCGGCGGCGAGGCGTTCAGGGTAGCCGGCGGCATCCGCTCGTTCGACGGAGATGCCCGCGTCTCCCGCGACCTCGACGAGCTCTGGGGCGTCGGAATGCACGACGGGAACGCCGAACTGGAAGGCCTCGATGATCCGGGCCGCGAAGCCCTCCGCGAGGCTCGGGTTGACGAACACGGCGGCGCGAGAGAGCACGACGGCGAGGTCGGCGGGCGAGAGCTTGTCGAGCGAGAGCACCCGATCCTCTGCGAGCCCGGCCTCATCGGCCACTCCGGCCAGCTCGACGTCGCCCCAGCTGGAGGGTCCGAGAACGACGAGCGGCAGATCGGGGGCATTCGCGCCGCCCAGACCTTCGATCAGCGCGATGACACCCCTGCGGGGTTCGAGCGTGCCAGCGGTGAGGATGAAGCGCTCCGGCAACCCGAGCGCTGCGGCGCGCCCGTCGGCATCCGTCGGAAGCTCGAGCCCGGACCGCGCGGCTCCGGGGATCACGCGCACACGATCCCCGAACTCGAAGCGCTCGAGCAACTGCTCGGCCAGGGCGTGCGTCGGCACGACCACGGCATCGGCGTGCTTGCGGGCACGCCGCATCATCGACTTGTACCAGGCGACGGTGGCGGGCGAGAGCGAGTCCGGATGCGTCCACGCCAGCATGTCGTGCACGGTGACGGCGATCTGCGCTCCGTCGTTCACACGGTCGTGGCGGCGCAACGGAGCGAGAAGCCCCGGAGCGTGGATCATGCCGCCGCCGTTGGACGTCGTGATTCCCAGCTGCCAGGCGGCGGCAAGCTCGCGGCGCGGCAGCGTCGTCGTGTACAGCCCGCGCAGGCCGGGCAGCATCGCCTCGAGGCGCTCGTACTTCTCGCGCTGCGCCGCCGAGACGATGCCTTCGACGTCACAGCCGCGGGGGGCCGAGGCGATCAGCGAACGAGTGAGTTCCTCGCTGTACAGCCCGATCGGCCCCGGGGCCGGGGCGATGATCTGATCGACGACGACGCGCAGAGTTGTCATGATGGTGTGCTGGCGCTTACTGGCCCTGGGCCTTGTACCGGGCCTCGGTGGCGTCCTTCTGCGGTGCCCACCACGACTCGTTGTCGCGGTACCAGGCGATCGTGTCGGCCAGGCCGGCCTCGAAGTCGGAGAACTGCGGGGTCCATCCGAGCTCTGTGCGCAGACGCGTCGAGTCGATCGCGTAGCGCAGGTCGTGGCCCGGACGGTCGACGACGTGGTCGTAGGCGTCTGCCGGCTGGCCGAGGGTCGTCAGGATCAGCTCGACGACCTCCTTGTTGTTCTTCTCTCCGTCGGCACCGATCAGGTAGGTCTCACCGATCTGGCCCTTGTCGAGGATCGTGAGCACGGCAGAGGAGTGGTCGTTGGCGTGGATCCAGTCGCGCACGTTCTCGCCGCTGCCGTAGAGCTTGGGCCGTTCGCCGCGGAGCACGTTGGTGATCTGACGCGGGATGAACTTCTCGACGTGCTGGTAGGCGCCGTAGTTGTTCGAGCAGTTGGAGATCGTGGCCTTGACCCCGAATGAACGCACCCAGGCGCGCACGAGCAGGTCGCTGCCCGCCTTGGTCGATGAGTACGGGCTCGACGGGTTGTACGGCGTGTTCTCGGTGAAGCGGTTGGGGTCATCGAGCTCGAGGTCGCCGTAGACCTCGTCGGTGGAGATGTGGTGGAAGCGCACGTCATGCTTGCGTGCGGCTTCGAGCAGCGTGAACGTTCCGATGATGTTGGTGTCGAGGAACGGACGCGGGTCATCCAGCGAGTTGTCGTTGTGGCTCTCCGCGGCATAGTGCACGACGGCGTCCGTCTCGGCGAAGAGCCGGTCGACGAGCGCGGCGTCGCAGATGTCGCCCTCGACGAAGGTGAAGCGGTCGGCGGGCAGGCCGTCGAGCGATGCGAGGTTGCCGGCGTAGGTGAGCTTGTCCAGCACGGTCACGGAGTGCTCCGTGTTGGCCAGCACATAGTGCACGAAGTTCGAACCGATAAAGCCGGCGCCGCCGGTCACAAGAAGTCTAGACACCCCGTCATTGTAGCCAGAGCTTGCCGAGCGGATGCCGGGAGCGCGCCGCGAGAGGCTGAGCCAGCATCGGTGACGGGTCCTGAGTTTGCCTTGGTGGGGGCTACCGCCTTTCGCGACGCTCCGCGTCGCGCTACTCGGCCGGCGCGGCCACGGCACCGGATGCCACGGCATCCGCCAGCGCCTCGCGCCAGTCGCGCATCTCCGGCAGTCCGACCGCGGCCCAGGCGTCGTGGCCGAGAACCGAGTACGACGGGCGCGGCGCTGGGCGCACGAATGCGGTGCTGTCGGTCGGCAGCACCCGCTCGGGGTCGAGGCCGGCCTCGGAGAAGATCGCCTGCGTGAAGTCGAACCAGGAGCCCTGCCCGGAGTTGGTTCCGTGGTAGGCGCCGGCCGGTGCGTCGGACTCTGCGAGCAGCACGATCTGGCGAGCGAGGTCTGCGGTCCATGTGGGCTGGCCGAGCTGGTCGACGACGACGCTGACGGTGGGGTGGCTGCCGGCGAGGCGCAGCATGGTCGCCGCGAAGTTCGGGCCGTGCTGGCCGTAGAGCCACGCGGTGCGCACGATGTACGTGCCGGTGGGGTGCTCGGCGGCCGCGAGCTCCTCGCCGGCGGCCTTGGTGCGGCCGTATGCCGAGATCGGGGCGCGGGGAGCGGTCTCCGCGTACGGGGTGGTGGCCGCGCCGTCGAAGACGTAGTCGGTGGAGACCTGGATCAGCTTGGCGCCGGCTTCGCGGGCGGCGATGGCGAGATTCTTCGCTCCAATTGCGTTGACCGCGTATGCGGCATCCTCATCGCCCTCGGCGTCGTCGACCTTCGTGTACGCGGCGGCATTGATCACGACGTCGTGCCCGGCGACGGCTGCGCGCACAGCGTCAAGGTCAGTCACATCGAGATCGGCGCGGCCGAGGGCGGTCACATCCTGCCCGGCGAGCACGGTCTGGAGGTCGGTTCCGAGCATGCCTGCAGCTCCGGTAATCAGGTATCGCATGAGTCCCATGTTATTCGCGGTGGGGCTGGATGCTGTCCGCGGACTCCCAGCCGCCGATTGCTAGACTCTCAGGCGTGCAAATCCGTGAACTGAGCATTCCTGACAGCTACGAGATCACCCCGAAGCAATTCGGCGACGACCGGGGGGTCTTTCTCGAGTGGTACCGATTCGACAAGCTCGAAGAGGTCGTAGGGCACTCGATCGACCTCAAGCAGGCCAACACCTCCGTCTCCAAGCGCGGCTCGGTGCGCGGAATCCACTTCGCCGACATCCCGCCGAGCCAGGCCAAGTACGTTACCGCGCCGCACGGCGCCGTGCTCGACTTCGTGATCGACATCCGCGTCGGATCTCCGACATACGGGCAGTGGGACTCCGTGCTGCTCGATGACGTCGACCGTCGTGCCATCTACATCGCAGAAGGCCTCGGTCACTGCTTCGTCGCACTCACCGAGAACGCCACGGTGAGCTACCTCGTGACCGATACCTTCAACCCGGGGCGCGAGCACGGAATCAACCCCCTCGACCCCGAGATCGGCCTGGAGTTCGGCATCGATCTCAGCGAGGCGCTGCTCTCGCCCAAGGACACCG
>CAZZNX010000075.1:0-4939 GCA_964655795.1 uncultured Leifsonia sp.
CCGCAAGCGCCGCTGCCAGCTCGAGCAGATCGGTCTTGTCGCTCACCGACAGCAGTGCGCGGCGCACGGCGACGACGTCGCGCGGGCGGAAGAGGGAGGGGTCGTGGCTGGGGCCGCTCATTGCGTGAACTCCTTGAGATTGACGTGGCCGTCGGCTAAGTCGCGCACCGCCTGAATCAACAGGCGACGTTCGACGGGTTTGATGCGCTCGTGCAGATCGTGCTCGGTGTCACCGGGCAGCACTCGCACGCGCTCCTGCGCCACGATGGGCCCGCCGTCGACACTGTTGTCGACGATGATGAGGCTCGCGCCGCTCTGATCGACACCGGCGTCGATCGCGTCGCGAACCCCGTGGGCCCCGGGGAATTCGGGGAGGTAGGCAGGGTGGGTGTTCAGCAGGTTGGGGGTGAGCGCCGCGACGAAGCGCGGCGGCACCAGGCGCATGAGCCCGCTGAGCACGACGAGATCGGGCTCCCACAGCTGCACCTGGGCGAGCAGCTCATCACCCCAGGCCGCACGGTCGTCGAAGGCGGTGAACGGCACCGTGAAGGTGGGGATCCCGAACTCCTCGCCGAGGGCGAGACCGTCTGCGTCGCGGTCGGCACCGATGGCGACGACGCGGGCGCCGTAGTCGTCAGCCTGTGTGGCTTCGAGCAGTGCCCGGAGGTTCGATCCGGTTCCGGAGATCAAGACGACGAGCTTCAGCACGAGTCGAGCCTACCGCCTACCGCCTACTCGCTCAGCGAGTCGGCGGTCGCGGACGCCGCGCGAGTGGGTCGCTTGGCCACGACCGAGCCGCTGAACAGGCCGAGCAGCGCGGCGACACTGACCTCGAGCGCCGCGAAGACCGCGACGAGCAGCGGGTTCGGACCGAGTTCCTGCAGGCGACCCGGTCCACCGGCACCGGCGGAGAACCAGGCCAGCAGCCCCAGAATCACGCCGGCGCTGAGCCCGGTGGCGAGACCATGCGCGAGCAGGATCTTCCAGCCGGGCTGCTGCTGCGGCATCCGCTGGCGCAGCAGGACGCCGACCGCGAAGCCGGCCAGGATCGGGACGAGCAGCACGAGGAAGCCGAAGCTCGCCTGGCCGTCGGGCAGGGCGGCGAGCAGCGGAAGGCCGGGGACCGGGCCGAGCACTGTGGCGCCTGGTGAGACGCTCGTGCCGATGCCGACGGCGAAGCCGGGCCCGACCACCCAGCTCGCTGCCCAGATCACGGCGTTCGGCAGCAACGCCAGCTGAATGAGGGTGAGGGCAATGCCGCCGAGCGCACCAGCCTGGAGCGATTCATACAGGCCGATCACCGTCGCGTAGCTCGTGAGCAGTGAGATGCTCAGCAGGAGGCCGCCCGCCGCGACGACGACTGCTGCGGCGATGGTCCCGCCGCGCAGCCCTGCGGCCACCGTCTGTGGAACGAGCGGCGGGAGCTGTCGCACCCAGTCGGCAACGCCACGGTGAACCGTGCGGCCGAATGCGCCGAGCACGGGGCGGCGCGAGCTGGCGATCCCGACGACGACGGATGACGCGTAGATCAGCCCAGGCAGGATCAGAGCCTGCGTCGGCGCCGGCACAGCGAGAGGATGCCCGGCACTCACGGCGATGAGTGCTGCCAGCACCCAGAACACGGCCACGACGATGACGGCGGCCTGCACGGGGTGGGCCGAGTGCGCAGCCCTGCGGCCGGCGCCGACGCCGAGCACGACGGTCAGCACGGAGAAGCCGAGCAGGGCGATGGAGAGCGTGAACGCGGCATCCGCCCCCGGCAGGGCGAGCGACGCGACGAAGGCGGCGGGGAGCGTGATGGTGAGGTCGACGCCGTGTCCGAGCAGCCAGATGTCGGAGGCGGCCCGCCAGAACACGGTCCAGTCCGTGCTCAGGCCGTTCTGCGTCGCCCACAGGATCGTCAGAGGCACGAGGGCGATGCCGAGCCCGATGGCAACGGCGATGACCGCTTCGAGCGCGGCGAGCAGGGCGATGGTTATGCGATTCATGCGCTCACGAGCCTACGCGACGCGCAGCGTCGCGAAAGGCTTGACGCGCAGCGTCAAGAAAGGCGGCCGCCCCAACCCCAGGCAATCTCAAAAACCGTCACCGATGCTGGTGCAGTTCCGAAACTCAGCGCTTACTTCTTGCCGTACGGCGACTTGGCCAGTGCGACGAGGCACGCGACGCCGAAGACGCCCATGACCACGCCGAAGGTGACGAGGTAGCCGATCAGAATGGTTTCCATGAGCCGAGTATGCCGCGCTCAGACGGACTTGTCACTGGTGACTTCCGCGGTCACCACGACTTCGGTCACCGTGTCGTCGGCGCTGGGCGACTCCCCCGCCGGCGGTTCCGCGACAGGAGTCTCGTCTGCCTCGACGACGTCGACAGCGACCAGCCGCTCGTGCCGCTGCAGCAGCTCAGCGACCAGCACCGCGAGGAGGGCGATGACGGCCGTCCAGACGATGGTCGCGCCGCTCAGCGGGCGGGAGAGCAGCAGCACCGCCGAGGCGACCACGCCGATCAGGACGCGGACGAGCACGCGCTGCTTGTAGAGGAACACGCCGAAGCCGCCGGTGCTGATTCCGCGTCGATCGGCTGCCGTGCGCACGGAGTCGAGTCCCGCGCCCACGAAGCCGCGGAGCTTCACCGCCGGCCCGAACGGCCCACTGATCCACGCGACCAGTGCGACCGTGAACGCGAGCACGATCATCGCGGTCGTCGTCGAGCGCATCAGCTCGATCACCTGGTCGTAGATCACCTGCGCCGCATTGCTCGGCATGAGATCGGGCGAGACGGACGCGACGAAGAAGATGCTGGCGATGCCGTATCCGGCGGCCAGGAGCAGCATCACAACGCCGAGGGCGACCGAGGTGGCGACCAGCGCACGCACCTTCCGCTTGGCGGCGAGCACTCCCCCGGCCAGGAGAACGAGGGCGATGATGGGCAGCCAGGTTCCGACCGCGATCGCCAGCCCGTAGACGAGCTGGACGGTGGTGAAGGCATCGGCGGTGGCGACCACGATCGTGCGTTCGACGACGGGGATGTTTGCCGCGAAGCCGAAGCCCTGGTCGACGAGGCGCTTCTTGACTTCCTCGATGATCGGTCCGAGCTGCACTCCGAGCTCTCCGCCCCCGCCGATCGACAGTGCCGCATCGGCATCGCCCTGCAGTGTGGCGGTGAGCTGACGGTGGCTGACGCGGAGCGCCTGCGCCCAGACGTCGCTGAACGCGTCGGACGCCACGAGGCGGTCGACGGCCGTCGAGACGAGGTTCTGCACACCGGCGGCGGCCGGCGCCTCCAGCAAGGCCAGAGCGGATGCCGCGCGCGGCGGCAGATCGAGCTGTGCCAGCCCGTCGAAGAGGTCGGCGGTGATGGCCGGGATGTCGATCTGTTCCTCGATCACGGTGACGACCTGATCGGAGACGTAGCTTTGCACGGCGGGGTCGTCCGCGAGTGGGGCGAAGGTCGCCACGAACTGATCGGTGCTGCTGAGCTGTACCTTCGCCCAGCTGGAGACGACCGCGATCGGGGAGAGGATGAGGCCGATGATGATCAGCGTGCTCGAGAGCACGGCCCACCAGCGGCTGCGCCGGTGAGGGGCGACCACGACGATCGGGGGTACGGGGGTCCCGACATCCGTCGCCGTGGAGTCGACACCGCCGCCGGCCCTGAGCGCTGCGTTCTCGCCCTCGAGCGCGGCGACGAGCTCCTCGAGCTCTGCCTTCGTCCTGCGTGTCATGGGGCCCCCTTCGGTCACTGTTGCCCACTGTAGCGACGCAGCGCCCCGAGCGACATGGGGAGTTTTCCCTGGCGGCACGCAGAAGGCCCGCCCCGCGCGAGCGGAACGGGCCTTCTGACTGGTTGTGACGCGTGCGGGCTAGAGGGCCGCGTACACCTCGCGCAGCAGGGCAGCGGTCTCGGACGGCGTCTTGCCGACCTTGACACCGGCGGCCTCGAGGGCCTCCTTCTTGCCCTGTGCGGTACCGGCTCCGTCAGAGACGATGGCGCCGGCGTGGCCCATGGTCTTGCCCTCGGGAGCGGTGAAGCCCGCAACGTAGCCGACGACCGGCTTCGTCACGTGTGCCTTGATGTAGGCGGCAGCGTTCTCTTCAGCATCGCCACCGATTTCACCGATCATGACGATCGCCTTGGTCTCGGGGTCGGCCTCGAACGCAGCGAGTGCGTCGATGTGCGTCGTGCCGATGATGGGGTCGCCGCCGATGCCGATGGCGGTCGAGAAGCCGAGGTCGCGCAGCTCGTACATCATCTGGTAGGTCAGGGTTCCTGACTTCGAGACGAGGCCGATCGGGCCCTTGCCGGTGATGTTCGCGGGCGTGATGCCGACGAGCGCCTCTCCGGGGGTGATGATGCCGGGGCAGTTCGGCCCGATGATGCGGGTCTTATTGCCCTTCTCCTGCGCGTGCGCCCAGAACTCAGCGGAGTCCGAAACGGGAACGCCCTCGGTGATGATGACGAGCAGCGGGATCTCCGCGTCGATGGCCTCGACGACTGCATCCTTGGTGAAGGCCGGCGGCACGAAGGCGATCGACACGTCAGCGCCGGTCTTCTCCATTGCTTCGGCGACCGTCGCGAAAACGGGCAGTTCTACCGAGTTGCCTTCTGCATCCTTGTGGATGACGGTGGTGCCGGCCTTGCGGGCGTTCACGCCGCCGACGACCTGGGTGCCGGCCTTCAGCATGAGGGCGGTGTGCTTGGTGCCCTCACCGCCGGTGATGCCCTGAACGATGACCTTGGAGTCCTTGTTGACGAAGATTGACATGTTCGAAAATCCCTTACTTCGCTGCGTGGGCGAGCTCGGCGGCCTTGTCGGCGCCCTCGTCCATGGTTGCGGCCAATGTGACCAACGGGTGGTTCGCTTCGGCGAGGATGCGACGACCCTCTTCGACGTTGTTGCCATCGAGGCGAACGACGAGCGGCTTGTTCGCGGCGCTTC
>CAZZNX010000075.1:4949-18076 GCA_964655795.1 uncultured Leifsonia sp.
GCGCCGACGATGCCCTTGGCAACAGCGTCACACGCGGTGATGCCACCGAAGACGTTGACGAACACCGACTTGACCTGCGGGTCGCCAAGAATGACGTCGAGGCCTGCAGCCATGACCTCGGCGGATGCTCCGCCACCGATGTCGAGGAAGTTGGCGGGCTTCACGTTGCCGTGGTTCTCGCCGGCGTAGGCAACGACGTCGAGGGTCGACATGACGAGGCCAGCACCGTTACCGATGACACCGACTTCACCGTCGAGCTTGACGTAGTTGAGGTCGTTGGCCTTGGCCTTCGCCTCGAGCGGGTCAGCAGCAGCCTTGTCTTCGAGCTCGGCGTGGTGCGGGTGACGGAAGTCAGCGTTCTCGTCGAGGGTGACCTTGCCGTCGAGGGCGATGATGTCGCCTTCTTCGGTGAGAACGAGCGGGTTGACCTCGACGAGCGTCGCGTCCTCACCCTTGTACACGTTGTAGAGCTGCACGAAGATCGGTGCGACCTTGTCGACGAGCTCCGCGGGGAACTTCGCGGCAACCGCGATCTCGCGAGCCTTGTCGAGGTCGATGCCTGCGCTCGGGTCTACCGCGACGCGTGCGAGAGCCTCGGGCTTCTCCACTGCGAGAACCTCGATCTCAACGCCACCTTCGTAGCTGGCGAGCGAGAGGTACGAACGGTTCGACCGGTCGAGCATCACAGAGAAGTAGAACTCCTGCGCGATTCGGGCGCCGCCGGCGACCATGACGCGGTTGACGATGTGACCCTTGATGTCGAGTCCGAGGATGGCACGGGCTGCTGCCTCTGCCTCGTCGGGAGTCTTGGCGACCTTGACGCCGCCGGCCTTGCCGCGGCCTCCGACCTTGACCTGGGCCTTCACAACGACGACGCCGCCGAGCTTCTCGGCTGCTGCACGCACCTCCTCCGGAGTGTCCGCGACGATACCCGGGAGTACCGGGACCTCGTACTTTTCAAATAGGTCTCGGGCCTGGTACTCGTAAAGATCCACGCTGCTCTTCCAATCCGCGCTCAGCGTTCCTGCATGGTTTGAGGGTGTGGCAACAGCATTCCGACGCAAACTAGCTCGGCGTCAAGACACACTGGCCGTAGCCAAGCCTACCCCGTCATGGTCGAGGACTACTCACCGCTCCGTGCGCTGCCGTGGCTCTGCGTGCACGCGCTCCCGGGCGCCGAGAATTGGCCCGGCAGCGGTTCCGACGAATTGCCGGAAACGGCGTCATAAACCCGGCTCTCTGGCGTCTTCCCCTGTAGACGCACCCACGGTGCGTCGGCAGAGCAGTGAGGAATCGCAGTGAGCACGCCCAGAGAATCAGTACGCCGCCGCACGCCGCGCACGGCGGGGCGCCAGGTGGCACCCCACCTCGAGAGCTACGTCAGCAGCCGGACCGGGGATCCCATCCACGTCTGCTGCGTCTGCCCCATCGGGCGCCCGCACAGCTACGAGGAGTGGCAGACCATGGCGTCGCCGCGGCCAGCGCGAGAGCGACTGCGTGGCGCCAACGACGCGCCATAGCGCCGGCCCGCGGCGGGCATGGCCGTCAGTCCGCCCGGTGCACCCCAGCGCGCCGAAGCTGCTCCGGATCGTCCCGGTGCCGGATCACGGCGTCCCTTGTGCGGTTGAGCGAGTCGGTCATGGTGTCGAAGAGGCTCTGTGCGAGGCGCACGAAGAGCACGTCGGTCACGGCGAGCTGGGCGGTCCTGCTTGCCGTCGCGCCGGACCGGAACGCGTTTTCGCGTGCCTGCGTTGTGAGCACGATGTCGCAGAGCTCTGCCATCGGCGATCCCGGGTCATTGGTGATTCCGACGGTCGTCGCACCGGTCCGCCTGGCCTCCCGCAGCAGCCCCAGAATCTCCGGCGTGCCACCGGAGTGCGACACCGCGACGAACACGCCTCCCTGACCCAGCAGTGCGGTCGCCGAGAGCGCGAGGTGTACGTCTGGATGGTACGAGCTACGACGACCGATGCGCTGCAGCTTCATGGTGAGGTCGCGCGCGGTCAGGCCAGAGGAACCGAAACCGGCGATGACGACATCGGGCGCACTCACGAGAGCGTCGCGGATGCGGTCGACAGCATCGAGGTCGAGCTCGCGCAGGGTGTGCTCGATCGCCTGGGTCTCCTGGAAGAGCAGCTTCGCGGCGACATCGGCAACGGTGTCCGCCGGGTCGATGTCGCCCGTCAGAACATTGGAACGGTCGAGGTCGGCCTGGTCGCGGCTTGTCGTGCCGACCAGGTCGAATCGGAACTCGCGGTACCCCGAGTAGCCGAGGCTCTGGCAGAACCGGGCAACGGTCGCCGCCGACGTTCCGCACATGTCCGCGACCACATTGATCGGGTTGTCGACGACGATCCGCGGGTCCGCGAGGATCGCTCGCGCGACCCGCGCCTCTGCAGCACTGAATCGGTCGAGTGATCCTTGAATCCTCGTGAGTGCGCGCACTAGCTCGTCGTCGCCTCTCTGATCGCGGTGCGCAGGTAGCCACCATTGGCCTCAAGTGTTGCCACAGCGGCATCCGCGGGGATCCCCGCCTCGATCGCCAGGATCGCAGCTTTGACCCAGCCGCCGGTCGCCGCCAGCGACGCCGCGGCAATCGCGGGCTCGGCAGAGGTCGCGAGGATGACGGTTCGTTCGCTGCGAGCACGCAGTTTCTCGTTCGTCGCGCGAAGGTCAACCATAAGGTTACGGTAGACCTTGCCGGCGCGCACCATGGCTCCCGTGCTCAGTGTGTTGAGCACGAGTTTCTGCGCCGAACCCGCTTTGAGCCGAGTCGAACCGGTGAGAAGTTCTGGGCCGACCTCTGTTTCGATCGCAACGTGCGCAACGCCCCCGATCGCCGAGTTCGGGTTGCAGGAGTGCGCGACGGTGAATGAGCCTCGCTCGCGAGCCCGACTCAGCGCACCGACAACGTACGGGGTGCGCCCGGATGCCGAGATGCCGACAAGGCTGTCGTTCGGTCCGAGCTCTAGGCCGTCGACGTCATGGGCGCCGGAACTCGCGTCGTCCTCGGCGTTCTCGACGGCGGTGTGAATCGCGCTCGTGCCACCGGCGATCCTGCCAACAATGAGGTCACTGGAGATACCGAACGTGGGCGGGGCCTCGCTCGCGTCGAGGATTCCCATGCGTCCGGCGGTCCCGGCACCCATATAGATGAGACGGCCGCCGCGCGCCATGCCCGCGACGATGCCGGCAAGTGCCGCCGTGATCTGCTCGCTTTGAGCGGCGACCGCATCGGCGACGGCGCGCTCGCTCTCGATCATTGCGCGCACGAGCTCAGCGTCATTCAGCAGATCGAGATCGGGGTAGCGCTCACCGACTGTCTCTGTCGGCAACGTACCGAGGAAGTCGCGTAGCTGCTCCCGGTCCTCGATCGAATTCGAGCTATCCACGGATGATCCTCTCTTCATAGCCCAAGTCGGTGCGCGTGATGATGAGCGCTGATCCGTCAAGTGCAGTCCCGCGAGACGGGATGATGGTGATGCCGGCTTGGGCGAAGGTTGCAGTCAGCTCGGCGGAAAAATACGGGTGTGCGGCGACGCCGCCCCAGACCGCGATCTCAGGAGATCCGGCGGCGCGTGCGGTTGCGACAAGTGCGTTGCACGCACGCGTGACGATGTCTCTGGCGATCGCGTCGCCGTGACCGGCGGCGTCGAGCACATCAGGGGTGAAACGGCCCAGACGACGGGCGGGGTTGCCCTCGGCGCTCACCCATGCCGGCATCGCGGCGAGGTCACCGACCAGGGTGCGGGCGCGCGCCGTCAGCGCGGTCGCAGAGCCGCGCCCATCGACATCGCGCAAGGCGGCGGCAAGGCCCTCCTGACCGATCCAGCGTCCGCTCCCCTCGTCGCCGAGCCACGGACCCCAGCCGTCGATCTGACGCGTTGCGCCGTCGTCTGCGACCGCGTACGCGATCGCACCGGTGCCAATGATCAGGATGACTCCAGCACCGCCGTCGAAGGCGCCGGCGTGTGCGGCGAGGGCGTCGTTGATCAGGGCCACCGGAGCACCGGTGAACCCGCGCACCTCCGCGACGAGATCTCGCGCGATGATGCCAGCCGCCTCAACACCGGCGGCGCCGATTCCGACACCGGCCAGCGCTGCCCGCTCGGCGGCGGGAAGCCGGAGGAACAAGGCGCGTATCGCGTGCGCAGACAGCGCCACCCCGTCGAGATCGGCGATACCGGGGGCACCGGGGCCGCTCTCCTCGGCGATGACGCCGGCGGCGTCGAACAGCCTGACGCGGCACGACGTCTTTCCAAGATCTACCGCCAGGTAGCGCGGTTCAGTCGACACGGTGTTCTCCGGCGGGGTGCGGTGCTGTGGGGTGTGGTGCAGTGGGGTGCGGTGCAGCGGGGTGCGGTGCAGCGGCCAGTCTCAACCGGGAGATCCCGGTGAGCGGAGCCGGCAGGGTGAGGCCACGCGGTGCCGGGCTGATCGCACCTGCGATTCTGGCGATCCCCTGGACGAGGCTCACCGGGATGCGGTGCCACGAGCAGAAGCCGAGGAACGCAAAGAGCAGCGACTCCTTGAACTCGGGATCAATGCCGAGCTCATCGCTGGTGCGCAGGCTGACCCCGTCGCGGGCAAGGGCGTCGGTGAGCTCTCGGATCAGCGTGGGATTCAGCACGCCGCCACCGGAGGCGACAACGGTGCGAACGTCAGGCCCCGTGCGGTGCAGAACCTCTGCCACGGTGATCGCCGTGTACCGAGTGAGCGTCGCGATCAGATCCGGGAGTCCGAGGCACACCCCGGCGGTTGCTTCGGCGCTGCGAACGACGGCCAGGGTGAACGTCTCACGGCCGGTGCTCTTGGGCACCGACTGTCGAAGATACGGATGCTCGAGCAGCGCCCTGAGCACACCCTCGTGAACGGTGCCGGTGGCGGCCAACGCTCCGTCGCGGTCAAAGCCGAGCTCGCCGCCGGTCTTCTCCGCGACACTCGCGTCGATCAACACATTCGCGGGGCCTGTGTCGAATGCGAGAGCGGAACCGTCTGGGCGCAGGAGTTGCAGGTTCGCGATCCCACCGAGGTTGAGCGAGGCGACATCGACGGCGGGGCCGAAGAACGCAGCGTCGAACAACCCCATGAGCGGGGCGCCCTGCCCACCAGCCGCGATGTCCGCCGCGCGCAGGTTGCTGAGCACGGGGGCGTCGGTGGCCTCGGCGATCCAGGCCGGTTCACCCAGCTGAAGGGTGCCGCGCGCACGCCCGTCTTCGACCCAATGGAACACGGTCTGGCCATGTGAGACGACGAGATCAGGCGCGAGACCGCAGTCGGAGATCGCGGTGGCCGCCGCTGCGGCGAAGCCCTGCCCGATCGCCGTCGTGAGCGCTGTGTGTGCGCCGGCATCAAGCTGCTCGCCATCGGCGTACGCGAGGATTCGGGCACGAAGCTCTGGTGCCCAGTCGAGCGTGCGGGTCCACTGCGAGACGAGGGTGAGCTCGGGAGTGGCCGGATCGCCGCTCGTGGTCGCTTCAACCACGGCGACATCGATCCCATCGGCACTCGTGCCTGACTGCAGCGACAGGATGATCACGCTGGGACCCCAGCGCAGATGAGCTCGGCGACGATGCCGGCGGCCAGCGCTGAACTGGCGCGGGCGTCGATCCGGTCCAGGGTGCTCAGATAGTCCCCGTCAGGAACCACACCGACGTTGACGACGACCGCGTCGGGTCGGGATGCGGCCAGATGGGCGAGGGCCTCGCGTTGAGTCCCCGGAACACCGATTCGGTCGACGAGGACGACGAGGTCCCCGTCGGTGCCAATGTCGCCGAGCACCTCATCGAGGTGGCCGAGCGAGCCGGCCTGCCGCGTCATCCCTGCCGGTGTCTCGAGCACGCGGTGCGCCGCGAACGCTTGCCGGAACGCGTCGGATTCGCTGGCAACGGCCAGCGTCGCACGGGCGCGCAGGTCAAGCAGGGAGAGCCGCGCCTGGGATCGCGCCACGTCGCCGTGGGTGCCGATCGCCGCCGCGGTGACGGCTGCCCAGTCGGGTTCAGCAGCCTGTGGCCGGTCGAGGCTGCGCGCAGCCTCCAGTTCGGTCGCAAGCACGCGAACCCGCTCTGCCGCCCGGCGCAACTGATCGAGGTCGAGCTCACCCGAGGCAACGGCCGCCAGCAGCGCGTCGCGCACCTCGAGATAGTCGTGCAGGTCCGCGTCGGGCTGACCAGAGCCGCCGAGATTGGTTTGCGGGTTGCCGATGCACAGCAGATCGGCACCGGCCTTGATCGCCGCGACCGCGCCGGGGCCGGCCCCAACGCTTTCCCGGATCGCCGCCATGTCGAGCGCATCCGTCACGATGACGCCGTCGAAACCGAGGGCACGGAGTCTGCCGAGGATGACGGGATTGAGCGTGGCCGGTGCCTCGCCCCACGCCGGAACCCGAATGTGCGCGGTCATGATGGTGCGCACCCCCGCGGCGATTGCCGCCCGGAATGGCTCGAAGTGCACGTCTTCGATCTCGCTGACCTCGATGCCCAGCTCTGGCAGGGCGAGATGCGAGTCGGAGTGGGTGTCACCATGGCCGGGAAAGTGCTTGGCGCATGCCGCGACGGCGCCAGAGGCCTGGATGCCGCTCACGGTCGCTGCGACATGGCTCGCGACGGTCGGAGCGTCGGCTCCGAAGGAACGCACCCCGATGACGGGGTTCGCCGGATTGGTGTTCACATCGGCAACCGGTCCGAAGACGAGGTTGATGCCGACGGCGTTGGCTCTGGCGGCGAGTGCGGCGCCCACCGCGGCACTGAGCTCGGGGTCGTTGAGCACGCCAAGTTGCGCCGGCCCGGGAACGGTCGAGCCGTGAACGGCCTCCAGCCGGGTGACGGTTCCGCCTTCCTCGTCCGTCGCGATGATCGCGCTCTGGCGGTGCGCGCGAATCGTCGCGGAGAGCTCCTCTGTCTGCGGGGAGATGTTCTGGCCGAAGTAGACGACACCGGCAACACCCTCATCGAGTGCGTCGGCAAGCCACTGCGGCAGCTCGGTGCCGAAGAAACCGGGAAGGATGACCCCGTTGACGGCCTCGAGAATGTCCCGATCCGAGGTGGGCGCAGCGGTGCTCATCCCTTCACCGCTCCCGCGACGAGGCCGGAGGAGAGCTTGCCCTGAACCACGATGAAGAAGATCATCACGGGCAGGGTGATGAGCGTGGACGCCGCCATGACGCTGCCCCAGTCGTTCGAATGCTCACCGAAGAACTGCTTCAAACCGATGGCAACCGTGTACTTCTCGGTGGCGCCGCCGAGCATCGTCATCGCGAAGATGAATTCATTCCAGGCCGTGATGAAGCTGAACACGCTGGTGGCGACGAGGCCGGGCATGACGAGCGGGAGCATGACGGAGCGGAACATCCGCCACCAACTCGCGCCGTCCAGGAACGCGGCCTCTTCGAGCTCGACCGGAACGGCGGCTACGAAGCCGCGCAGCATCCAGATCCCGAACGGAAGCGAGATGGTGATGTAGACGATGATGAGGCCGAGCAGCGTGTTGAGCAGGTGCAGGTCTCGTACCTGCACGAACAGCGGAATCACGAGGGCTTCCATCGGCACCATCTGCACGATGAGGATCATGAGCAGCATCGAGGTACGGAATTTGAAGCGGAAGCGCGCCACCGCGACAGAGGCCAGCAGGGAAAGCACCGCGCTGAACACCACAACGGCGACGGCGACGATCAGCGAGTTGCGCAGGAACACCGCGAACCCGCCGTCGTTGAGGACGTAAATGAAGTTGTCGAGGGTGAGCTCGGAGGGGAAGAGCCCGTGGGCTCCGCTGGAGGCGTTGGCGTCGAACGCGCTCGAGATCATCCAGTACGCGGGGAAGAGCGTGAAGATCAGGAGGAGCGTGACGAGCCCGCCGACGATGACGTTGCGGCGAACGCGTGCGGCGGTGATTGTCCGGCTCACAGTTCGTCCTCCTTCATGAGCACCCGAATGTAAATGATCGTGATCACCAGCAGCACCAGTGTCAGCAGTACGGCAATCGCTGAACCGAATCCGTACCGGTTCTGACCGAACGATTCGACATACGACCAGACGCCCAGGTTGAGCACACTGCGGTTGGTCCCCGAGCCTCCCGGCATCAGGTAGACCTGCCCGAACACCTTGAAGTCCCAAATCGTGGACAAGATGATGACCACCGTGAAGACCTGCTTGAGCGACGGGAAGACGATCTGGAAGAACCGACGGATGGGGCCTGCGCCGTCCATCTGGGCGGCCTCCAGCATCTCCTTGGAGACACCGAGCAGGCCGGCCATCACCGTGATCGCCACAAACGGGAACCCGTGGTGCACCACGTTGATGAGCACGATGAGGTAGAACGTCCACCGGTTGGTGAACCAGTTGAACGGTTCGTCCATGAGGCCGGCACCCATGAGGATCTCGTTCACGATGCCGCTGTCGGCGTCGAAGATCCATACCCAGACGTAGGTACCGGTCACGGCGGGCATTGCCCACGCGACCATGATTGCGCTGCCGACCACCGTGCGCCAGAGCACAGAGAGGTTGGTCATCAAGATTGCGACGAGCGTGCCGAGCACCACCGTGCACAACACGGCGGCCACGGCGAAGAGGACGGTGTTGGGCAGAACGACCGACCACAGCTGAGGATCGGTGAGCGCCTCAACGTAGTTGTCGACGCCGATGAAGTTCGTGTCTCCGCTGACGATCTCGCGCAGTCCATAATCCTGGAACGAGAAGATCAAGACGCGCACGAGCGGCCAGAGGAGAAGGACGGCCAGCACGATCAGTGCCGGCGCGAGCAGGAGCCACGGCCGTGCGGCGGCGATCGTGATCGCCCTGCGCCGCCGAGGGCCGGGGCCTCCGGCCGCCGCGGAACGCGAGGTTCCGACGGCGGCCGGCGACTGAATCGTGGTGGTCATCGAGGGTGTCTTCTTACTTCTGGTTGAGGATGTCGGTCATCTCGGCAGCGGCGTCGGCAGAGGCCTGCTCGACGGTCTTCTCGCCGGAGAGAATCGACTGGATCATCGTGTTGGTGGTCTTCTTGGCCTGCACGGCGCCGAACTTCGGCGTGACGGGGAGCGAAGCGCCACCGTCAACCATCTGGGTCGCGAAGGCTTGGGTGATCTCATCGGCGCTTGCGACCGTTGCCTCGAGCGCGGTGGTCTCGCCCGGGAAGTAGCCGCTCTGCGTGGCCCACTCGGTGGCGAATTCGCCGGTGGTCATCATGTCCATGAACGTCCACGCGAGGTCCTTGTTCTCGCTGGACTCGAACATGCTGAGGTGCGAGCCACCGAGCATCGACGGGCTGATGCCGGAGGTCTGGCCGGGGATCGGGAACGAGCCGATCTTGCCTTCGAGCTCCGGGTTCTTGTCCAGGATCGTCGCGGGGGTCCACGAACCCATGACCGCCATGCCGACCTTGCCCTGGGCGAAGTTGTCGAGGACGTCGGTCTCCTTCCAGGTGGTTGCACCGGCGGTCGACGAGCCCTGCGTGAGCGCGAGGTCGGTGTAGAACGTGATTCCGGCCTGCGACTTCTCGCTGTCCAGACCCGAGGTCCAGGTGTCGCCCTTCTTCGTGGCTACCTCACCACCGGCACCCCAGACCCACGGGTAGGTGAGCTGCTCGGCGTCACCGGCAACCGGGAACGGAATGATGTCGGGGTTGCTCGCCTTGAGCGCGACAATTGCGTCCTGGAATTCTGCCCAGTTCGTCGGCACGGCGATGCCGGCTGCCTCGAAGAGGTCGGTGCGGTAGATGACCGAGCGCACGCCGGCGTACCACGGCATGCCATAGAGGGTGTCATCGAGCGTTCCCGCCTCGACCAGGCCCTCGACGAGCTTGCCGTCGAGGCCCGCCTCGGTGACGTAGTCACCGATCGGCGCGAGTGCGCCAGACTCGGCGAACTCCGCGGTCCATGTCGTGCCGGTCTCGGCGACGTCGGGCGTCGTGCCACCGGCAATCGCTGTGACGAAGCGGTCGTGAGCATCTGCCCACTGCACCATCTCAACGTTGAGCGTCGCCCCGGTCTCCTTCGTGAACTCTTCACCGACACGCTCGAAGAACTCGTCGGACTCGGTGTTGGTTCCCTGCATGATCCAGACATCCAGGGTCTGGCCAGCGGCGTCAGTGCCGCTGCCACCGGTGGTTCCGGAAGAACAAGCAGTCAGACTCAGTGCAGCCGTCGCCAAGATCGCGAGCGGCAGGTAACGCTTTTTCATAGCAGTCTCCTCATTGATGGGCCGAAGCCCGTGATTGCGAATTGAAAATAGTATCCAAGCTTGTACATGTACGCGAAAGTTATTTTCACGCACCCTCAATACGATACCTCGTGATTCGCCCACACTTCGCCAGACCGCGATTCTTGAGGCGGCAACGCCGCGTGCTGGCTAAGGCCGTCGACCTCGCGCCGACAGCCAACGCGCCGTGAGCACGAGCAGCAGTCCGATGGCCGAGCCGAGCGCCGTCTCGACGAGACGATCAACGAGCAGCGTGCCGACCGGCAGCGGGCTCGCCAGATGCGCGACGCCGAGCGCGAGTGGGGTCACGAACACCAGTGCCGCCCCGTAGTTGCGGGCGACCAGGATTTCGGCCGCGAACTGCGCGAGGACCACGGCGATCAGTATGACCAGCGGAGGGGGCTCCGGGAACAGCAGCAGACCCGTCACGAGCACGCCGAGTGCCGTTCCCACGATGCGGTGCATGGCACGCGATATCGAATGCCTGGCGTGTGGCGGCGGGATGACGGCAACGACGCTCACGACGGCCCAGTACGGGTGCCCGATACCGAGCGCCATCGCCAGGGCCCCGGCCAGCAGCGCACCGACCACGTTCTGGACGACCGCCAGCCACAGCTGGGGTTCGCGCGCGGCCGACCAGCTGATGCGCGGCGACCGGGGCAGCGACTTGAACCAGTCGGCATGCCGCCTGCCTGCGGCGCGGCGCAGCAGCCACCCCGACATCGAGACCGCCAGGGCGAAGAGTGCGGCGCACACCGCGATGCCGATGCGGAGGGCGAGTTCTCCGCTCGGCGTCGGCACGGCAGCACAGACGAGCAGGCCGAAGACGAAGAACAGCGGCGTCGGCGGGAACAGGCCGAAGACGGCAGCCACCACCAGTCCGCAGACAATCACGAGGACGAGCGAGAGTGCGGTGACCCAGAGCGCTGCACCGGTCGCGGCGATGGTCGTGCCGAGCGCGACGCTCACGACGAGGCCCGTGGCGGCGATGCTCACGCTCCGCAGACGCAGGCGGTACGGCTCACTCCGGCCGTACAGTGCCGTCATCGCCCCGAACGAGGCGTAGGCGGCGAGGTCGAGCCTGCCGAGCGCGAGCAGCACGACGAGCGGAACGGCCATCGCCAGCGCGGCACGGCTCGCGACCTCGATGTCGAGCGCCGTCAGCGAGCGCAGGCGTTCGGGCAACGACTGCGGTCGCCGCTGTTCTTCCATGCTCACTGCTCTTGGGCTCGAGGTCTCGAGGTCTCTACAGCTTCTCGATCGGAGCGATCTTGATGAGGAGCTTCTTCGCGCCGGCCTTGTCGAACTGCACGTGGGCGACCCGCTTCGTGCCCTCGCCGGTCACCTGGTTCACGCGGCCGTCGCCGAAGTCGACGTGGCGGATGCGGTCGCCCGGCTGCAGCGTCAGGTCGCCGTTGTCGCGCACCTGCGCGGTGACCCGGTTGGCCCACTCGGTCTTCGGCTTCGGTGCCGGCGGCAGCTCGCCGCCGAATCGATCGGAACCGGTGCCCCGCGAGCCGTAGCCGTCGCGCCGGGCATTGAGCGCACGGGGCTGGGTTCCGCCGCGCGAGTTCGCCATGCCCGGTGACTGCCGCCATTCGATCAGGTCGCCGGGGATCTCCTGCAGGTAGCGGCTCGGCATCGCGACGTTGGTCTCGCCGAACTGGGCGCGCGTCATGGCGAGCGAGAGGTAGAGACGCTTCCGGGCCCGTGTGATGCCCACGTAGAACAGCCGGCGTTCCTCGGCCGGCCCACCCGGCTCTCCCGCCGACATCTGGTGCGGCAACAACCCCTCCTCGATGCCGGTCAGGAACACCGAGTCATACTCGAGGCCCTTGGCGGTGTGCAACGTCATCAGCGAGACGGTTCCACTGGAGTCGTCGAGGTCGTCGGCTGCGGCCACGAGCGACACTTGGGTGAGGAAGTCGATCAGGCCGGCATCCGGGTTCTCCTTGACGAAGTCCTTGGTCTGGGCGAGCAGTTCCTCGACGTTCTCCGCACGCGTCTCGTCCTGCGGGTCGCGGCTGTTGCGCAGCGTCTCGAGCAGCGTGCTCTCACTGAGCAGGAAGCCGAGCACATCGCTGACCTTGGCCGCGCCAGCGGGGTTCGCCGGGTCGAGCATGAGCGCGGCCTCGTCGAGGAGCTTGGCCAGCTGCAGGATCGCACCGGTGACCTTGGGCCCCATGCCGAGGCTCCCCGCGTCGCGCATCGCCTGGCGGAAGCTGATGCCGTTGGCCTCCGCGAAACTCGCGAGTTGTGTTTCGGTGGCCGGGCCGATGCCGCGCTTGGGGGTGTTCAGGATGCGGCGGAGCGCGAGCTCGTCGGCCGGGTTCGCCACGGCGATGAGGTAGGCCATCGCGTCCTTGATCTCGGCGCGCTCGTAGAACTTGGTGCCGCCGACGACCCGGTATGGCAGGGCCGAGCGCACGAAGATCTCTTCCAGTGCACGGGTCTGCGCGTTGGTGCGGTAGAACACGGCGATGTCACGGTATGCGACGCCCTCTCCGTGCAGCTTCTCGATCTCGTCGGCGATGAACTGCGCCTCGTCGTGGCCGGAGTAGCCCGTGTAGCCGATGATCTTGGCCCCGTCGCCGACAGCCGTCCAGAGCTTCTTGTCCTTGCGGTCGAAGTTGTTGGAGATGACGGAGTTCGCCGCGCTCAGGATGTTCTGCGTCGAGCGGTAGTTCTGCTCGAGCAGAACGACCTTCGCGCCCGGGTAGTCGCGCTCGAACTCGACGATGTTGCGGATGTCGGCGCCGCGGAAGGCGTAGATCGACTGGTCGGAATCACCGACGACGGTCAGCGATGCCCCGGGGATGCCGCCGTTGGAGTCGCGCAACGACTGCACGTGGTGACCGGCCGTGGCCATCTCGGCGACGATGTGCGGTTCGATCGGGCGGGTGAGTTCGCGAAAAAAAAAAAAAAAAATAATTT
>CAZZNX010000076.1:0-1902 GCA_964655795.1 uncultured Leifsonia sp.
GCGAGGACACCGTGCTCATGTCGGCATCCGCCCCGCAGAGCGCCGCTCTGATCGCCGACCTCGGCTATCGGGTGGTCACCGTCGACATCTCGGAGTTCGAGAAGCTCGAGGGCTGCGTCACCTGCCTCAGCGTGCGCGTCCGCTAGCCCACAGACCAGCAGACGTTCCCGTGCCACCCCTCCGGCCGAACGCCCGTGGTGAGATTGATGCTTGCGCCGTGGTCTGGGATACCCATAGTCTGTAAGGCTGTGCGCCGAACGGCTCCGTTCCACTCGTTCGCGGCACCGGATGACACGCAGCACCAGATGACAATGACGCGCCAGGAGGATGCAATGACACAGACAGCACACACCACGGTCCAGAACCGTTATGTGGGTAGCGCTGCCCGTGCCGCGTCCCCACTCGCCTCCCGCGTCTTTCTCTCGGCGCGCTAGGCCGCGCCGCACACGCGCTGCACGCAGTTCGCATCTGGCGTTCTGCCCATCCATCACCACGAGACCGCCTCGTCTCCCCTCGATCGTCCTGCGATCGTGTGCGCGAGCGAGCCGGATCTGAGCCGCGACATCGCGGCCTTTCTGCCACTCACACTCTGGGGAACCACCTTGCCTTCAACTGCTGAACACCAGCATCCGCCCACCCATGGCGACGACGCCGCACCCCGGCTCGGAACCATGCGCACTCTCTGGCGCCTCCGCGCCTACGTCGGCCCCGCCATGCCCGCCTTCGTCGGCAGCATGCTCGCCGCGCTCGTCGCGCAGCTCATCGCGCTGACCATTCCGCAGGTTCTGCAGGAGATCGTCGACGGTCCACTGGCGAGCCGGGATGCCGCGGCCGTCGTTCCGCTCACCCTGCTCGTCTTCGTGCTCGGCGCCGTCGAGGCGCTGCTCTACGGCCTGCGCCGCTGGCTCGTCGTCGGCCCGGGGACGCGGGTTGAGGCGCGCATGCGCAACGCCCTCTACGCCAAGCTCCAGGACCTTCCGGTGAACTTCCACGACAAGTGGCCGAGCGGGCAGCTGCTCTCGCGCGCCGTCAGCGACCTCGGCCTGATCCGCCGCTGGCTCTCATTCGGCCTCGTGCTGACGATCGTCAACCTGATCGTGATCGTCGTCGGTGTCGGCATCCTGATGTCGATGAACTGGTTGCTCGGGCTCATCTTCCTGGTCTGCTCGCTTCCGCTCTGGTGGGCCGGATACCGCTTCGAGGGGCGATACTCGGAGAAGTCCCGCCTCAGCCAGGATCAGGCGGGCGACCTCGCCACCGCGGTGGAGGAGTCGGTGCACGGCATCCGCGTGCTCAAGGCATTCGGCCGCGGCAAGCACGCCCTGTCGAACTTCCGCAGCCAGGCCGAGTCGCTGCGCAGCACCGAGATCGCCAAGGCGAAGCTCGATGCGAGCATCTGGGTGTGGATCATGGTCGTGCCCGCGATCGCACTCTCGATCTGCCTGGTCGTCGGCATCTGGCTGGCTGCGCAGGGGCAACTCAGCGTCGGTGAGTTGGTCGCGTTCTTCGCGACCGCCACCGTGCTGGCGTGGCCGATCGAGTCGATCGGTTTCATGCTCGCGTTCGCCCTCGACGCCCGCACCGCGACCGACCGATTCTTCGACATCCTCGACAGCGAGAACACGATCGTCGACCCGGACGAGCCGCAGCACCTGGAGCGCGCACGCGGTGAGCTTGCGTTCACCGACGTGCACTTCCGCTACCAGGATTCGCCGGAACGCTTCGGCGATCTGCTCGACGGCGTCGACCTGGTGCTCACGCCGGGGGAGACGATGGCGCTCGTCGGTCTGACCGGCTGCGGCAAGACCACCATGACAGCGCTCACGACCCGCCTCTACGACGTCACCGGCGGCTCGGTCACGCTCGACGGAGTCGACGTGCGGGCGTTCAAGCGCGAGGAAC
>CAZZNX010000076.1:1912-6927 GCA_964655795.1 uncultured Leifsonia sp.
TGCGATGGCGTTCGAGGATGCCACGCTCTTCAGCGCCTCGGTGCGCGACAACGTGCTGCTCGGCCGCCCGGAGCTCGCCGGCGATGACCCGGCGGTGGTGGCGGAGGCCGAACGGGTGCTGGAACAGGCACTCGCGATCGCCCAGGCCGCATTCGCCTACGAGCTGCCGGATGGCCTGGACACCCGCGTCGGCGAGGAGGGCATGAGCCTCTCCGGTGGACAACGCCAACGCCTGGCGCTGGCGCGGGCCGTCGCGGCCAAGCCGGCTGTGCTCGTGCTCGACGACCCGCTCTCGGCGCTCGACGTCACAACCGAGGCGCGCGTTGAGGCCGCACTGCGCGAGGTGCTCGCCTCGACGACGGCACTCATCGTGGCGCACCGCCCGTCGACGGTGATGCTCGCCGATCGGGTGGCGCTCCTGGAAGACGGCCGCATCACGGCGGTCGGAACCCACTCGGAGCTGCTGCGCACCAGCGATCACTACCGATTCGTGATCACGAGCCTCGAGGAGGACGCGCGGATGGCCGCCGTCGTCGAGGAGCCCGAGCCCGAGCCCGCCTCGGACCGTGCGATCGAGCGAGAGCTGACGATCGCCGCGGAAGAGGCCGCAGAAACCCGCACTGAACGCGCAACGCGAGAGGAGGCGACACGATGAGTGACCAGACGTCAGTCAGTGGAGTCCAAGGCGAAGAACGCAACGAGTACAGCAAGGCGGAGTCCAAGCAGATCCGCGCCAGGTCGCGGGCGCTGCTCGGCTCGCTGCTGAAGCCGCTGCATGCCAAGCTGTGGGTCACGGCGGCCGCGATCATCGTGTCGTCGGCCGCCCAGGTCGCCGGTCCGGCACTCATCGCCTACGGAATCGATCAGGGCATCCCGGCCCTCATCGACCAGAACTGGTTCCCCGTCGCCTTCGCCGGCCTCGCCTACCTGTTCACCGGCCTGATCGGTGGCGTGTTGATCGCCAGCTACATCCGGCTGTCGGCCAGGATCAGCCAGGCGGTGCTCATCGACCTGCGTACCAGGGTGTTCCTGCACACGCAGCGGCTGAGCCTCGAGTTCCACGAGTCGTACACCTCTGGCCGCATCATCTCGCGGCAGACCAGCGACCTCGATGCGATCCGCGAGCTCCTCGACGAGGGTCTCACCCTGCTCGTGCGCGGCCTCATGTACATGGTGTTCACCGCCGTGATGCTGCTCATCCTGGATGCCCCGTCCGGCCTCGTGCTCCTCGCGTCGCTGATCCCGCTGGGGATCTTGACCCGCTGGTTCCAGCTGCGCTCGCAGACCCAGTTCCGGCGCTCGCGCGTGGCATCCGCGAAGCTCATCGTGCAGTTCGTCGAGACCATGACCGGCATCCGTGCGGTCAAGGCCTTCCGCAAGGAGAAGCGCAACGAGGACGAGTTCGGCGAGCTCGTCGAGGACTACCGCACGGTCAACGCCAAGGTGCTCGGCCTGTTCGCGGTGTTCAATCCGGGCCTCGCGCTGATCGGCAACACGGCGGTCGCGGTCACGCTGCTCTGGGGTGGCTTCCGTGTCGTCGACGGCAGCCTCGAGGTCGGCGTGCTGCTCGCGGCGGTGCTCGACACCAGGCGCTTCTCTGACCCGATGGAGGACATGGCGATGTTCTACAACGGTTACCAGTCGGCGTCGAGCGCGCTCGAGAAGATCTCGGGGGTGCTCGAGGAGCAGCCGAGTGTTCCCGACCCGGTCAAGCCCGTCGACCTGTGGAACGCGAATGGCACCGTGCGCTTCGACGGCGTGCGCTTCGCGTACACCAAGGATCGCGACATCCTTCCCGAGTTCGATCTGGAGATTCCGGCCGGGCAGACCATCGCCCTCGTCGGGTCGACGGGTGCGGGCAAGACGACGCTGGCCAAGCTCATCTCGCGCTTCTACGACCCGAGCGCTGGCCGGGTCAGCCTCGACGGCGTCGACCTGCGCGACCTCCACCCGAAGGATCTGCGCCGGGCCATCGTGATGGTCACCCAGGAGGCGTACCTGTTCTCCGGGACGGTCGCAGACAACATCGCGATCGGCAAGCCGGATGCCACCCTCGATGAGATCAAGGCGGCGGCGCGTGCCGTCGGCGCGCACGACTTCATCGAGTCGCTGCCGAACGGCTACGACAGCGACGTGAACAAGCGAGGCGGCAGGGTGAGTGCCGGTCAGCGCCAGCTGATCTCCTTCGCCCGCGCATTCCTGGCGAATCCGGCCGTGTTGATCCTCGACGAGGCGACGAGCTCGCTCGACATCCCGAGCGAGCGCCTGGTGCAGGAGGCGCTGCAGACGCTGCTCGCCGACCGCACCGCTGTGATCATCGCGCACCGCCTGTCGACGGTGTCGATCGCCGACAGGGTGTTGGTGATGGAGCACGGCCGCATCGTCGAGGACGGAACGCCGGAGCAGCTCATCGCCGGCACCGGCCGCTTCGCCCAGCTGCACGCCGCCTGGCGCGACTCGTTGGTCTAACTCCGCCAACAAGCGCAGTTCTCGCCCCCTCCGACTGGATTCAGGGGCGAGGACTGCGTTTTCTGCGCCTCGGTGACTCGTTCAGAGGTCCAAGCTGTGGATAACTTCCGCGTTCTCGCAGCGAATCCGTCACGATTGGGCCTATGCCCAGGTCGAGCCCGCTTCCATCCCACCTGCGAGGCTCGGCGTTCGGTGTGCGGGACACAGAGTGGCACGGACTGAGCAGCAAACGTCTCCGAGGGCGAGACGTCGATGCGCCATTCCACGGTGTTCGCAGCATCGGAATTGACACCCACGACATTCGCGGATTGTGCCTGGCATACGAGCCACTGTTGGCGGGCAGCCACGTCTTCTGCGGAGTGACCGCAGCCATTCTGCTCGGGATGCCGCTGCCCTTGCGCTTGAGCGCATTGCGACTGTTGCATGTCGGCACACTCGACGCGCGGCAACCGCCACGTCGTCGTGGTGTGGTCGGGCACAGACTGGCGAAGGGAACGCGCACGATCGATGCTCCAGGCGGCTTCACCGTAACGGATGCCGCGTCCACCTGGTGCCAACTCGCCGGGGCTCTCAGCCGCGAGGAGCTCACCGCCGTTGCCGACTATCTGCTCTCCGGCATTCCGTTCTCCGGACACCGCCGGAGTGACCCGCTGTGCTCGCGGTCGGACCTCGACGCAGCCGTCGCCGCACACGGAGAACGCGTCGGCGTTTCCAAGTTGCGTTGGGCGCTGGAGCATGCTCGTACCGGCGTCGACTCGGCGCCCGAGACGGCGCTTCGGCTATTGCTCGTGGAAGAACACTTCACCGAGCCAGTCATCGCGCTGCCCGTTCTTGTCGAACGTGGGTCCATCACCCTGCATCCCGATCTCGCCTGGCCCGAGCTCCGCGTGGTGCTGGAGTATGAGGGCGCGGTGCGCAGCACCGCGAAAGGCGGCAGCCCGGAGCCAGGTAAACCCAGAGGCGGAACCGGCACGCCAGAACTTTTCGAGGCGCGAGATGTTCGAAGCGGCCGGATGGCGGGTGATCCGCGTCACCGCCGACGATCTGGGCCCTCTGCGAGACGAGTTCATCGCGCGGGTTCATTCGGTGCTGGCCGCGCGCCTCCGGGAACTGCACCTCATCGACCGTTCGCCCCAACAAGCGCAGTAATCGCCCCCAGAATCGCAGCTGTAGGGCGGAATGTGCGTTTACTGTGGCGGATGCCGGTGCGAGCGGCGGCGCGGCTACGCGGTGGCGGGCGGGGCCGTGCTGCCACGCACGACGAGCTGCGGCGAGACGGACTCCGGCTCGGCCGCGGCAATCGGGTCGTCGATGCGACGGAGCACGTGGGCGACCGCGCGACGGCCGATCTCGTCGAATGGCTGCGCGATCGTCGTCAGGGCCGGGCTGCAGTAGGCCGCCAGGGCGATGTCGTCGAAGCCGACGATCGAGACATCCTCCGGGACCCGGCGACCGAGCTCGTGCAGCGCGCGGATAACGCCGAACGCCATCTCGTCGCTGGCGACGAACACCGCGGTCACCTCCGGCATCCGCCCGATCAGCAGGCCGGCCTGATAGCCGGATTCCGGCGACCAATCGCCGTGCAGCTCTGGTGGCACGGCGCGGCCGGCGTTCTCGAGCGTCTCGCGCCAGCCGTGCGCGCGGCTGGCGGCGTCGAGCCACTCCAGCGGGCCGGCCAGATGCCACACGGTCCTGTGGCCGAGCTCGAGGAGGTGTTCGGTGGCGAGGCGGGCCGCAGCGACCTGGTCGAGCTCGACGACCTCGGCGGACTCGGTGCGCGAGCCATCGATGGTCACGGTGGGGATGCGGCGGCTGAATGCCTCGACGTCGTCGTTGGCGCTCAGCACGGGAACGGCCAAGACGATGCCCTCGACGGCCTGCTCGACGAGCCGGGCCATGGCGGAGGCGATCGCCGGTGCGTCGAGGGATGCCGTTGTCGCCGTCGACACGGTGTACCCGGCGGCGCGTGCGGCGCTCTCGATGCCGTACGCCATCACCGCGCCGGAGTAGTTGACCGTGGCCAGGCTCACGACGCCGATCGTGCGGCTGCGGCCGGAGGAGAGGGTGCGGGCCGCGCTGTTCAGGCGGTAACCGAGCTGATCGACGGCGGCGAGCACCGCGATCTTCGTCTTCTCCTTGACGTTCGGATGCCCGCTGAGCACCCGCGACACGGTCTGTGCAGAGACGCCGGCCAGTTCGGCGACGTCGGTCATTCCCGGTGGGCGCGAGCCGCTGGCCGTGGCGGTCTGCTGACTCATGTGCTGCCCTCCTGCAGAGTGAATGTGATGGCGCTGATGTGGCACCTGCGCGGAGGCAAGGTCACGATTGATAACGATCATAGTGGCAAAGATCCCTGGATTACCGGGATTCAAGGACGTGTTTCACGCAATCCTGACGCAGAAATTGTTACCGATAACAAAATGTGTCATAGTCATCCCAGCCACATTCTGGATCAAAGGAGAGACAGTGAAGAAGTCCGTATTCCGCTCTGCCAGCCTCGCCGGCGTCGTCACGCTCGGCCTCGCGCTGACCGCCTGCGCCGGTGC
>CAZZNX010000076.1:6937-17950 GCA_964655795.1 uncultured Leifsonia sp.
AGCCCCCGCCGCAACCGGCGGCAACGACAACAGCGGCGCGCCCACCGAAGTGACCTTCTGGGGCTGGGCCCCCGGCTACGCCGAGGCGGTCGACGCGTACAACGCCTCGCAGAGTGACGTCACGGTCACCTTCGAAGAGGTCGCACCCGGAGCCAAGGGTGGCTACGAGAAGATGCTCAACTCGGTCACGGCCGGCAACGCGCCGTGCCTCGCCCAGGTCGGCTACGAGACCCTCACCAGCTTCGCCGCACAGGGCGCTCTCGAAGACGTGTCGGAGTTCGCTGACGCGAACGAGGACGAGTTCACCCCGGCCAGCTGGTCGGCGATGAGCATCGGCGACGCCGTCTACGGCGCCCCCGTCGATCAGGGTCCGATGGCGCTGTTCTACAACAAGGAGGTCTTCGACGGCCTCGGGATCGCCGTCCCCACCACGTGGGACGAGTACAAGGCAGCCGGCGAGAAGATCCACGCCGCCGACCCCAACACCTACATCTCCTCCACCTACATGGACTATGACTACGCCGGCTTCAACTGGCAGGCAGAGGCGCCGTGGTTCGGTGTGGACGGTGACGCCTGGACGGTGTCGATCGACTCGCCGGAGACGCAGAAGGTCGCGAGCTACTGGCAGGGCATGGTCGACGGCGGCCTGCTGAGCCCGGCACCGATGTGGGACCAGTCCTGGTACGCCGGCCTCGGCGACGGCAGCATCGCCACGCACGTCGGCGCCGTCTGGATCGCCGGAATCCTCAAGGGCAGCGCCGCCGATGGCGCGGGCAAGTGGGCCGTCGCGCCCATGCCGCAGTGGGAGGCCGGCGACGACAAGGTCGGCAACGTCGGCGGGTCCGGAACGGCCGTCCTGAAGGGCTGCGCCACCCCCGAGGCGGCCTGGGACTTCGCGCACTTCATGAGCACGGATGCCGACACCTTCACGAACCTCGTGTCGACGGCCGGTCTCTACCCGGCGGCAACCGAGCTGCTCAGCCTCCCGGTCCTCACCGAGGGTGACGACTACTTCGGTGGCCAGGCGATCTTCGACGTCTTCGCCGAGGCCTCGCCGAACGTCACCACCGGCTGGACCTGGGGACCGAACATGCCGGAGACCGTCGGCTTCCTGAACGACGGGCTGGGCAAGGCCTGGGCCGGCGACGGGACGATCGCCGACGCGCTGGCCACGACCCAGACCAAGACGGTCGACGCGCTCACCGCTCAGGGCCTCAGCGTCGCCGAATAGCAGGCGACACCGGTGGCGGGCCGATCACCCGGCCCGTCACCACCCGGCCCGTCACACCCCCAGTCACACCGCGAAAGGAGGCAGCATGACCGCCGTTGCAGCCAGACCAGCAGCCGCTCAGCCATCGTCGCCCCAGCCATCGCCGAGCACGACCGCGCCGAACACCCGGAAGTCGGCCAGCGCCGCCGCCCTCCGCTGGCGCACCCCCATGCTCTTCCTGGCACCGTTCCTGCTGCTCTTCATCGGCATGTACGTGCTGCCGATCGCCTTCGCCATCGGGCAGAGCCTGTTCACGCTGAAGCGCGACGGCCTCGGGCTCACCGCCCCCACCCTGAACTTCGACCCGCTGGCGAACTACGGCAGGGTCCTCGGGGACACCGAGTTCCTGGCATCCCTCGGCCGCGTCCTGCTGTTCGGCATTGTGCAGGTGCCGCTCATGCTCGGCATCGCCCTGCTCCTGGCACTGCTCATCGACTCCAAGTCGGCGCGCGGCAAGGGCTTCTTCCGGCTGAGCAGCTTCCTGCCGTTCGCGGTTCCCGGCGTTGTCGCCGCCGTGATGTGGTCGTTCCTGTACTCGCCGGTCACCAGCCCCATCAACGGTTTCCTCGAGAACAGCTTCGGTTTCTCTATCCCCTTCTTCAGCGATGGCCTGGCGCTCTGGTCTGTCGCGAACGTCGTCACCTGGTGCTGGACCGGCTACAACATGCTGATCATCTACTCCGCGCTGCAGACGATCCCCGCCGAGACTCTCGAGGCGGCCAAGCTCGACGGCGCATCGGCGGTGCGGATGGCGTGGAGCATCAAGATCCCGATGGTGCGTCCGGCGATCATCCTCACGACGGTGTTCTCGATCATCGGCTCGGCGCAGCTGTTCAACGAGCCGACCGTGCTCAAGTCGATCTCCGGCGGCGCCATCACCTCGACGTTCACCCCGCTCATGGCGGCACAGGCATCCGTCGCCGCCCAGAACTACCCCTATGCCGCAGCGCAGTCCGTCGTGCTCGCCGTGCTCGTCGGCGTGCTCTCCTGGGCGTTCTTCCGCATCACCAGCCAGGGAGATGACGCCTGATGGCAACGCTCAGCCCGCACGATCTCGCCCAGAACGATCTCGGCCAGCCCACTCTCCGCCGGAACACGCTGGGAACGGCGACGTTGGTCTCAGCCACCAGACCACCGCGCCGCCGGGCCACCCGCGATGGCAGTGCGGCCACCCCCATGGCCGGCTTCGCGAGTCGCTTCGGCGTGATGGCCGTGCTCCTCATCGCCGCCGTCTACTTCCTGATGCCGATCTGGTGGCTGCTCGTGGCCAGCACGAAGCCGGCAGGCCGTCAGTTCGTCGGCAACGGGCTCTGGTTCGACGGCTTCGGCCTGTTCGACAACGTGGCCGCCGTCTTCGCCGTCAACAACGGCGTCTTCGGGCGCTGGATGCTCAACAGCGTCTTCTACGCCGGAACGGCCGCCCTCATCGGAACCGTGCTCTCGGCGATGGCCGGCTACGCGATCGCCAAGTACAGCTTCAAGGGCCGTGGTCTGATCTTCGGCGCCGTGCTCGCAGCCGTGCTGATCCCCAAGGTCATGTTCACGCTGCCGCTGTTCCTGATGTTCAACCAGGTCGGACTATTGAACAACCCGCTCGCCGTGCTGCTGCCCAGCGTCGTCAGCCCGTTCGGCGTCTACCTGGCCCGCGTCTTCGCCGCCCAATCCGTGCCGGATGAGCTCATCGAGGCTGGGCGGCTCGACGGCGCCGGAGAGTTCCGCATCTTCCGTTCGGTCTCGATGCGCATCATGGCGCCTGCCCTCGTCACGATCTTCCTGTTCCAGTTCGTCGAGGTCTGGAACAACTACCTGCTGCCGGCGATGGTGCTCAACGACACCAGCCTGCAGCCGGTCACCGTCGGGCTCGTCGGCTGGGCGGCATCCAACGGCAACGTGCCAGCCGGCACCGTCGTCGTCGGCGCGTTCCTCTCGATCATCCCCCTCGTCATCGCCTTCCTCTGCCTGCAGCGCTTCTGGCGCGCCGGCCTCACCGCTGGAGCAATCAAGTGAGTCTTCTCACCACGACGGATGCCGCGGCATCCGTCGCCGACAACGCTGCCCTCCCGGCCACCCTGAGCTACCGCGACGGCCAGTTTCTGCGGGGCGGCACGCCGCACCGCGTGCTGAGCGGTTCGGTGCACTACTTCCGGGTGCACCCGGAGCAGTGGCGCCAGCGGCTGGAGGCGGTGGCCGCCCTCGGGCTGAACACCGTCGACACGTACATCGCCTGGAACTTCCACCAGCAGGGCACCGGCCCGGCCGACTTCACCGGCTGGCGTGACGTCGAGCGCTTCATCGGGATCGCGGCAGAGCTCGGCCTCGACGTAATCGTGCGCCCCGGCCCGTACATCTGCGCGGAGTGGAGCAACGGCGGGCTCCCCGCCTGGCTCACCGGGCAGCCCGGCCTGCACCCGCGCTCGAGTGACGAGCGCTATCTGGCGGCGGTCGCGGAGTGGTTCGACGAGCTGATTCCGCGGCTCGCGCGGCTGCAGCGCAGCAACGGCGGGCCGATCGTGGCCGTGCAGGTCGAGAACGAGTTCGGCAGCTACGGTGACGACCATGGCTACATGCGCTGGATGCGCGACGCCCTCGTGCAGCGCGGAATCACCGAGCTGCTGTACACGGCCGACGGTCCAACCGAGCTGATGCTCGACGGCGGAACACTGCCAGGCCTTCTCGCCACGGCCACCTTCGGCTCGCGGGCCGGCCACGCGGCCGAACTGTTGCGCGCGCGTCGGAGCGGAGAGCCCTTTCTCTGCGCCGAGTTCTGGAACGGCTGGTTCGACCACTGGGGCGAGCGGCACCACATCCGGGAGGCGAGTGGCGTCGAGACCGTCGTGCGCGACATCCTCGACGAGGGCGGCTCCGTCAGCTTCTACATGGCGCACGGTGGAACGAACTTCGGCCTCTGGGCCGGAGCGAATCACGACGGCGATGTGCTGCAGCCGACGGTCACCAGCTATGACTCCGACGCGCCCGTGAGCGAGAGCGGCACCATCACCGCCAAGGGGCGGATGCTGCGGCGCGTGCTCGGCGAGTTCACCGGGCTTCCGCTGCCCGCCCCGCCCGCGCCGACGCCGGTGTTGGGTGCGCGTGTGGTTGCCGCAGAGCAGCGCAGCGATCTGCTTGCCGCGGTGCGGTCCATTGCGGCATCCGGCGGCACCACCCTGGCACCACGTCCGCTGAGCTTCGAGGAGCTCGGCAGCGACAGCGGGCTCGTCTTCTACCGGGCGGAACCGATACTGCCGAGCGGGCAGAGCCTGCTCACGATCCGCGGTCTGCACGACCGGGCGCAGCTCTGGATCGACGGCGCGCTGATCGGGGTGTTCGACACCGAGAGCGCCAGGCGGGGGATCAACGTCACCGGCGCCGGGGAGCGCGTCGCGCTCGAGATCCTCGTCGAGAACCAGGGGCGCATCAACTACGGCCCGTTGCTCGGTCAGGGCAAGGGCATCCTCGGCGGCGTGCAGATCGAGCGCCGGCTCGTGCAGGGGTGGAGCAGCACGCCGCTGCCGCTGGAGGAGTGGGATGCCGCGCTGCTCGCGCGCGCCTCGGCACCGGCATCCGGCGCCACCGACCCGGCAGGGCCCGGTTTCGCCGTTGCGAAGCTGCACCTCGAGGAGACGGGCGATGCCTTCATCGCGCTGCCCGGCTTCGGCAAGGGATTCGTCTGGGTGAACGGCTTCCTACTCGGCCGATACTGGGAGATCGGGCCGCAGCTGACGCTGTACCTGCCCGCACCGCTGCTGAGGGCCGGCCACAACACGATCACGGTGCTGGAGTTGGAGCACCGTGGCGCGGAGATCGAACTGCGCGAGAGCGCCGTGCTCGGCCCGGAGGAGGAGTTCATCGAGACGTTCGACTGATCGCGATCAGCCGGACCCGGCCGGGTGCACGTTGTGCGGGCGCAGAAGCCGTGCGCCCGCACAAACGCAGATCAATGAGCGGCCCGCCGGCTCTTTGTCGGGTACTCGGAGCACGCGGGCCGCAACACTGCTCCCAATCATGACGTTTGCTCGACTTCGGGGTATCGGGGGAGCCCCTGAAAGCCCCCCCCGAGCGCCCATCAGACGTCGACGGTGCGTCTGCCCTGGGCACGTGACGGGCGCAGCACGTGCACGCGCGTGCGGTGCACCGCCTCGAAGTTCGACGCCATGACGAGTGAGTACGCACCCATGTCCGGGCAGAGCAGAACATCGTTCAGGCCGAGCGGCGGCAACGGGATCCCGCGGGCGATGACATCGATTCCGTCGGTGCTGGCACCGGCCAGGGTGCACGGGTACAGCCGCTCACGCTCGTCGGCGCCCGCACGCTCGACCTCGCCCAGGCTGAACATGTTCGGCACCGTTCCGGTGCTGCGCAGACCCGCGAAGCTCCCGTGCATGCCGTCGTCGAGGTAGTGCCAGACCTCGCCGTCCCTGGTCGCCTGGCCGACAACGCTCGTGGCGAGCAGCATCGCCGGTGCCGCGATGCAGCGCCCGAGCACGGCGAGCACTCTCAACCCGGGAACGCGCGGCGCCAGAACGCTCCGCACCACGGCGGTGAGGGCCTCGATCCCGGCCTCGCCGCCCTCGTGATCGCTCGGCATCCCGCCGCTCAGATCGATCGTGTCGAGGCCGAGCCCCCAGCGGGCGTTGCCCTCGTCGATCAGGCGCAGCGCCTCGTGCAGCATGGTCGAGAGCGCGGCCGGCGCGTCGGGCTCCGACGCGTCCAGGTGAACCGAGAAGCCGGCGACCCCGACCCCGATGCCCGCCGCGAATCGTGCCAGGTTCAGGGCGTGCTCGGTGTCGATGCCGAACTGCGCCCCCTGGGCAGGGTGCCCCGCGGCACCCGCACCGCGGCGCAGCCGCAGCAGCAGGCGCAGTTCGGGGTGCACGCCGGCGAACTTGCGGACCTCGGCGGGATTGTCGGCGACGAAGAGGCGCACGCCGGCTGCGGCAGCGGCGGCGATGTCGTCGTCGCGCTTGATGGGGTGCGAGAACACGGCATCGGATGCCGGAATCTGCTCGTGCGCGAGCATGGCGAGTTCGCCGGTGCTCACCGCATCGAAGCCGCCGCCACACGCCGCGACGGTGCGGATCACGGCAGGGTGCGGCAGCGCCGCGAGTGCGTAGCGCAGCCGCACGAACGGCAGCAGCGCCGCGAAGCGCTCGAACTCCCCGGCGACCCTGGCCGGGTCGAGCACGAACAGCGGCGTGCCGGCGCGGCGCACGAGCGCGGCCAACCCGATGGTGCTCGCGTATTCGTGCAGTGCGGCACGGTCGCCGCGGCGCAGCTCGTCCCTCTGGAGCTCGTCGCTGCGAGTCCTGGTGGCGGCGGATCGCGGGCGTGACGGAATGACGGTATCGATGCTCATGGCGGCCTCCTTGCAGATTCCAGCCTCGCCGCTCCGCCCGGCCGCCGCATCCGCACGTCCCCTCTGCACGCTCAGGGCACACCCCGATAGCCGCGGCAACGCGTCGGCGGCCAGAATCAAAACATGAATGCACGGGTACTGATCGTCGATGACCACCCTGGCTTTCGTGAGCAGGCCCGCCGCCTGCTTGAGCTCGCTGCTTTCGACGTCGTCGGAGACACCGCCTCAGCCGAGCTCGGAGTCCAGCTCGCCCTCGATCTCACTCCAGATCTGATTTTGCTTGACGTAATGCTGCCCGATGCGGTGGGATTCGATGTAGTACCGCTTCTACGCGAGCAGGGTAGCGCGGTGATCGTGCTCATCTCGAGTCGCGATCAGAGCGATTACGGCACTCGTGTCGAGTCCAGCGGTGCTGACGGATTCATCCCAAAAGACGAGCTCTCCGGTGAGCAGTTGCGGAGGTTCGTCGCGTGAGCGAGGGCGTGCGCGGTGACGGGCGAAGCGGTTTCTGCCGGCGATCGCGCTCCGCTGCGCGTCGCGATCGCTGACGACTCCCTGCTGCTCCGCAGCGGCATCGAAACGGTGCTGCTCGCGCACGGCTTCGACGTCGTCGCCTCCCTCGACAGCGCCGACGGCGTGGATCAGCTGATCGCGGATGAGAGCATCGACGCGCTCGTTCTCGACATCCGGATGCCGCCGACGCACAGTGACGAGGGGCTGCTTGTGCTCGAGGCGCTGCGGGCATCCGGATCCGACGTCGGGGTGCTGATGCTGTCGATGTATGCGACACCCTCATATGCCATTCGGGCCATGAGTGCGGGCGGCGGAACCGGCTACCTGCTGAAGGATCGCATCGCCGACCCGGAATCGTTCGTCCACGCCGTGCACACGGTGGCAGGCGGCGGCTCTGTCGTCGATCCGGAGGTCGTCGCGTTGCTCGTCGGAACGCCGAGTTCCAACGCGCTCACCGCGCTGACCCCGCGCGAACGGGAAGTGCTCACGCTGATGGCGCAGGGCAAGTCGAACGGCGGCATCGCCCAGGCGCTCTTCCTCAGCCTGAAAACGGTGGAGACGCACATCGGCAGCATCATGGCCAAGCTCGGGATCGACGATTCGCCGGGGGAACACAGGCGGGTGCTGGCGGTGCTGCGACTGCTCGGGCCGTGAACCGGTCCGTGCCGCGACTGCGACTCGCGCTCGTCATCCTCGCGACCGTCATCGTCTTCGCCGTCGAGGTGATCGGTTCGGAGGCGCACGTCTTCCAACCGGAATGGACGGCGCCGTACACGGTCATGCACACCGCCGTCGGCCTCTGTTACGTGGCCTGCGCGTGGATGGCCTGGCGCACGGCCGACTCTCCCGTTCCCGGCCGCATCATGATCGCCGTCGCCTTTCTCTGGCTGCCGCCGACCTTCATCGCCGCGACGGAGCAGATCGGCTGGCTGTGGCCGCTGATGGAGGGGCTCGGACTGGTCTGGGCCGTGCTCGTCGGCGCCATCGTCCTGGTGTACCCGGCCGGGCGGCTGCACGGGTCGATCGACGTGGCGATCGTCATCGTGGCGTGCACCGCGATCTCGATCCGGTTCATGAGTGCCCTGTTGTTCAACCAGCCGTCGGACGCCTCGCGCGATGTGGCGCCCAACCCCTACGCGATCGTGCCGGGCGACGAGATCTTCCTGACCATCGATCGGGCCTTCCGGCTCTTCGGGGTCGCGTTGATCGTGCTGATCGTCGCGCTCGTGGTCACCAGGTGGTTCCGGGGCAGCACCCCTGCGCGGCACATCGCCTTCGTGATGCCGGTCGCCCTGGTGCTCTGGGCCGCTGCCATCGCCTACGAGACGCTGATGTACTCCTTCGGCGGCACCGTGCTCGAGGTGCTCGGCTACATCTCGCTCGCGGCGACCGCGGCCGTTCCGATCAGCTTCGTCGCCGGACTCAATTACCTGCTCGGGCTGCGCGGCCGCGTCTCCGATCTGATGGTGATCACACGGGACGGCGTCGACCGCACACTGTGGCAGTCGATCCTGGCCGACACCCTCCGGGATCCGTCGCTGCGGGTCTACTGGTGGGACGACGAGCGCAGGCGCTACGTCGATTCGCGCGGGCAGCTCGCCGTTCCGACGGCGCGCGGGGCCGGTCGTGGCCGCGGGGATCGGCGGCGCGGTTCGCTGCTGCCGATCAACACCCCGGACGGGCCGCTCGCCGTCATCCGCCACGACAGCGCGCTGAGCGAGAACGCACACCTCCTGGACGCCGTGTCGACGGCGTTACGGCTGAGCGTGGACAACGGCCGGCTGCGCCAGGAGCTCGAAGCCACACTGCGCGAGGTGCGCGAGTCGAGGCTGCGCATCGTGGATGCCGGCATCGCGGCCAGGCGGCAGATCGAGCGCGACCTGCACGACGGCTCCCAGCAATCGCTGGTCGCGCTGGCGTTGCGCCTGAGGATGGCGTCCGGCAAGGCGGAACAACTCGAGCAGCACGAGATCGCCGCCGACCTCGATGCGGCCCTGCAGCAGCTCTCGGCCGCGCTCAAGCAGCTGCGCGAGTTGGCCCGCGGCATCCACCCGACATCGCTCACCGTCGGAGGGCTGGCCTCTGCCGTGCCGGAACTCGTCGCGCACTCCCCGGTGCCGATCGACACACGGATCGGCATCGATACCCGGCTGCCGTCGGTGATCGAGGCGACGGGTTACTTCTTCATCGCGGAATGCCTCACCAACATCGCCAAGTACGCCGAGGCACGGGCCGGCCGCGTGAGCGTGGTCGAGAGCGATGGCGAGCTCGTCATCGAGGTCTCGGATGACGGCAAGGGCGGCGCATCGCTCGGCGTCGGCAGCGGCCTGCTCGGCCTGATCGACCGGGTGGAGACGCTGGGAGGGCGGGTGGAGCTGCGGAGCGCCCCCGAGAACGGCACATCGGTGACGGCGTGGATCCCGCTCGTGCGGGACGCCGGCGTCGTCGCCGAGGCCGCGCGCCCGACGCTGTAGAAGCGACGGTTGCGCGCCACACCGTTCCACCGCGCATGCGCCGTTGTCACGGCGCGACCCCACGGCGCGACCCCACGGCCGCCAGCGCGCCTTCGCGTAGTCGACCCGGTAGCCGTCTTCGCTCGTCGTGGTGATGAGGGGAGTGCCCTCCGCGTCGTAGTAGGGCAGCGCCCTGGCCGCCAGCCCGCGGGGAGGGTGCCCGCCGGCGCGCAGCACGCGCCACCATGGCGACGTCGACCCGTAGTAGGCCATCACCTGCCCGACGGCGCGGGCGCCCCGGGAGCCGAGCATCGCCGCGACGTCGCCGTACGTCAACACGTGGCCGGCCGGGATGTCGTCGACGACCGCCAGCACAGCCTCGGCGAATCCGCGATCAGGAACGGCCATGGCCGTGCAGGCTAGGCGAGTTCGAGTGCGCCGATGATGTCGCCGTACTGCGTCTCACCGATGTCGACGAAACCGATGCGGTGGAAGAACGCCTCGGGACCGGACTCGCCCGGCTCCCACATCACGGTGATGCGGTGCACGCCACGCTTGAGGGCCTCCTGGGCCAGTGCCTTGGCGGCGAAGCGCCCGACACCCTTGCCCTGCGCGTCGGCGTCGACGTTGATGCGCCAGATGCAGGCACGGAATTCTTCATGCTCATTGTCAGGATCGAAGTTGCCGTGGATGAATCCGACGACCTTGTCGTCCTGCAGGACGACGCGCTGCCATGCGCTGCCTGGAACGAGAACCGAGGTCTCGGCCGAGTACGAGACGGGCGTGATGAACTGCTCCTGCCCGGGCTTCAGGCTCAAGTTGTTCGCCGCCACAACGTTCGATGCGGACAATTCTTCCAGTCGCAATTCAGCCATGGCTTTAGGCTAACCCGCCGAGCCCCGTTCGAGGTAGTCGAGCGGATATCGGTTACTGGGCATCTCATGGAAACCGTGGAAAGCGGCATCCGGATCTCTCGATGTCAAGACAGTTGCATGGCTCGGGTACGATTGCAGAGGCCGCTTCGGCCCCCCACTTCTTGCAAGGAGACCCATTGTCAAAGATCAAGGTTGAAGGCACTGTCGTCGAGCTCGACGGCGATGAGATGACCCGCATTATCTGGCAGGCCATCAAAGACACGCTCATCCACCCGTACCTCGATGTGAACCTCGAGTACTACGACCTCGGCATCGAGAAGCGCGACGAGACCGATGACCAGATCACGATCGACGCCGCTCACGCCATCCAGAAGCACGGCGTCGGCGTCAAGTGCGCCACGATCACGCCCGACGAGGCGCGCGTCGAGGAGTTCGGCCTGAAGAAGATGTGGAAGAGCCCGAACGGCACGATCCGCAACATCCTCGGCGGCGTGATCTTCCGCGAGCCGATCATCTGCAAGAACGTGCCGCGCCTCGTTCCCGGCTGGA
>CAZZNX010000077.1:0-10779 GCA_964655795.1 uncultured Leifsonia sp.
GCAGCCGCGTCTACACCGAGGAGATCTTCGGACCGGTGCTCTCCATCGTGCGCGTCGCGAGCTACAGCGAGGGTCTCGATCTCATCAACTCCGGCCAGTTCGGCAACGGCACGGCGATCTTCACGAACGACGGTGGCGCGGCCCGCCGCTTCCAGAACGAGGTCGAGGTCGGCATGATCGGCATCAACGTGCCGATCCCCGTCCCCGTCGCGTACCACTCCTTCGGTGGCTGGAAGGACTCCCTGTTCGGTGACTCCAAGGCCTACGGTGTCGCGGGCTTCGACTTCTACACCCGCCAGAAGGCGATCACGAGCCGCTGGCTCGACCCCGCCACGCACGGCGGCATCAACCTCGGCTTCCCCGAGAACGACTAACCCCGGCATCCGCCAACCAACTCGAAGAATCGGCCGCATTCTCCCCGGAGATGCGGCCGATTCTTCGAGTTGGGCGCGGTGGCGAAGTAGGGCGCGTGACGGTGGGCGGGGCTAGTCGGTGAACTGCACCGCGGCCCAGAGTTCCAGGCGGTCCTGCAGCAGGTCGAGGTCGAGGCCGAGCAGCGTTCCGGCGAGGTCGATGCGGTTGCGCAGCGTGTGGCGGTGGATGCCGAGCTGCTGCGCCGTCGGCTCCCACGCACAGTTGTTGCCGATCCACGCCCGGAGGGTCGGCACGAGCGCCGTTCCCTCCTTGGCATCGTGGCCGACGACCGGGAGCAGGACGCCGCGGGCGACCGCGGCGGCCCGGTCGGTGCCCAGCAGTCCCAGCATTCCGTCGCCGAGCAGCTCGGTGAAGCCGACGTCATCCGCCCCCGTCTCCACCGCCCGCGCGAGTGCGCGCTCGGCCTCGGTCACCCCGCGCTCCAGCTCGGCGTAGCGCACGGGGGTGGAGCTGCCGACGGTCGCCCGGTGCGCGGCGAAGAGCTCGCGCAGGTCGCCGCCGTGCTTCTCGCCGGCGATCGCGACGATGTGATCGTTGCGCTGCGCGTAGAACACGCCGCCGCGGTGCTCGTCGGATTCGAGCTCCAGCGCCTCGAGCAGGTGGTCGCCGTGCTTCGCGTCGCGCACCACCGAGACCGTGATCGGCTCCTCCGGCAGCCGGCCCCACACCTTCTCTGCGGTGCGATCGGCGACGGCGCGGTCGCCGGCGAGGAGCTGCTCGAGCAGGCCGGCCCTGAGGTGACGCCGCGCATTGTCGAGCGCGCGGTTCTGCTCCAGCGCCAGGCTGGCGAGGCCGATCACGCTGCCGAGCAGGTCGGCGCCGGCCGGGTCCATAGCCTCCGAGGTGCCGAGGGCCAGCACGCCGCGCAGGCGCTTGCCGCCACCGAGGGTCTGCAGCGTGAACTCCTGCGGCCCGCTCTGGCGTGAAGAGGAACGCGTGCCCTTCTTGAGCGCGTGCCTGGCGGCATCCGCCACGGAGTCCACGAGGCCGCCGGGAATCGGGTGGCGGGTCGGGAACGGCACCCGATTGCCGGCCGCATCGAAGAGCAGCACCCAACAGCCGAGCTGCTTCTCGAGCTCGGCGAGGATCGAGCGCAGGCCGTCCGGGCGCAGCGCGGCGCGGGAGATGGCCCGCTGGGCGTTGAGCGACCACTCCACCCGCGCCAACTGCTCGCGCGAGAGCTCGGCGGAGATGAAACGGATGATCGCGATGAACGGTGTGCGGTTCGAGACCTCGAGCAGCGGCAGGCCGGCGCGCTCGCAGGCGCTGATGAGGCGCGGAGGGATCTGCGGGTGGATCACGGCCGTGGCGAAGCCGAGGCCACGGATGCCGAGGGCGGCGAGTCGCTCGGCGTAGCCGTCGTAGTACTCCTGCGCTCGCGCCCGCTGTGGGAACTGGGCACCGTCGGTGAGCAGGAGCTGCCCCGGCTCGAGGAACTCGGTCGGGTCGGCCAGGTCGGAGCTGTGCACCCAGCTGATCGGCTCGTCGAGCGCGGCGTCCGGCGCCCCGCCCTGAGCGTTGACGACGCGCACGTTGAACGCGGGGTTCTGCAGGATCGCCCGAATGGATGGTGGCATCTCTGCTCGCTTCCGATTCCGTACAGCTGGCGCTGTGTACATATGTTGAGACAACTACGCGTGACTATACAGAAGTCGAGTGGGTGGGGTCGCCGCGGTGAGACAGGATGGTGGCATCCATCACGGAAGGACCCCCATGACGACCCTCGACAGCCCCCGCGAGACGAGCAACGCCGACGCCGTCGCGCGTGATCGCGCCAACGTCTTCCACTCCTGGTCGGCACAGGCCGCCCTCAAGCCGCTCGCCTTCGCCGGCGGCTCGGGAACGACGATCTGGGACTACGAGGGCAACGAGTACCTCGACTTCTCGAGCCAGCTCGTCAACGTCAACATCGGGCACCAGCACCCGGCCGTCATCGCCGGCATCCAGAACCAGCTCGCCCAGCTCGCCACCCTCGCGCCGGCCCACGCCAGCGATGTGCGCGGCACGGCGGCAGAGAAGATCCTCGCGCACGCCCCGGCCAACATGAGCAAGGTGTTCTTCACCAACGGCGGCGCGGATGCCAACGAGAACGCCATCCGCATGGCGCGCCTCCACACCGGGCGCGACAAGGTGATCTCGCGCTACCGTTCGTACCACGGCAACACCGGTGCGGCGATCGTCGCGACCGGCGACTGGCGCCGCATCCCCAACGAGTACGCCCGCGGGCACCTGCACGTCTTCGGCCCGTACCTCTACCGCAGCAACTTCTGGGCGACGACGCCGGAGCAGGAGAGCGAGCGCGCCCTCGAGTACCTGCGCCGCACGATCCTGGCCGAGGGTGCAGAGAGCATCGCCGCCATCCTGCTCGAGACGATCCCGGGCACGGCCGGCATTCTCGTGCCGCCGCCCGGCTACCTCACCGGCGTGCGCGCGCTCTGCGACGAGTTCGGCATCCTCCTGATCCTCGACGAGGTCATGTCCGGATTCGGCCGCACCGGCGACTGGTTCGCCTTCGACGCCTTCGACGTCGTGCCCGACCTCATCACCTTCGCCAAGGGCGTCAACTCCGGCTACGTCCCGGTCGGCGGTGTCGTGATCTCCGAGGAGATCGCCGCGACCTTCGACGAGCGCGTGTTCCCTGGCGGCCTGACCTACTCCGGACACCCGCTCGCAGCCGCGTCGATCGTCGCATCGATCACCGCATTCGAAGAGGAGCAGATCGTCGAGAACGCCGCGATGATCGGCCGCGACCACCTCGGCCCCGGCCTGAGCGCACTCGCCGAGCGTCACGCCGTCATCGGCGAGGTGCGCGGCCGCGGCGTGTTCTGGGCCGTCGAGCTCGTCACCGACCGCGAGAGCCGGACGCCGGTCGACGCCGCCTTCATGGGCGCCGTCAAGGCCCAGCTGCTGCAGCGTGGTCTGCTGCCGTTCATCGCCGACAACCGCATCCACGTCGTGCCGCCGGCCACCGTGTCGGCCGAGGAGGTCGCCAGCGCCCTCGCCATCATCGACGAGGCGCTCAGCGAGGTCACCGGAGCCCGCGCGGCGGCCTAGGCCGCCTGCCGACGAGTCCGCCGGCCGCTGAGCTCGGCTTCCCCGAGCCGCCGGCGGGCATGCAGCCGGCCGGGTGGATCCCTACATTCCGCCCGGTCGGCCCGCTCTGCGCCACTTGCTGCGCTCTGCGCCACATCATGTGGCGCAGAACGCAGCAAGTGGCGCGAAGCAGGGCGCCGCCGCCGCGTCGCGTCAGCCGCGTCCCGCGGCGTCGTAGCGGTCACGGAGGAACGCGACCGTGTCGGCCAGCTCGGCCTGGGACACGGAGTGCCCGAGGCCCTCGTAGATGCGCTCCGTGAGCGTGCTGTGATCGGGCAGCCACGCCTGGGTGCGGTCGATCGCGGCGGCCGAGATGACGCCGTCTGCCGTGCCGCGCCCCCAGAACACCGGTGGCCTGCTGGCTCCGAGTTCGGTGTCGCCCGCCTGCTGGCCGCCCGCCTGGAAACCGGCGAGCACGACGGCGAAGTCGAAGCGCGATGGCTCCAGCCGCAGCAGCTGCAGGGCCATGGCGCCGCCCTGCGAGAAGCCGAGCAGGCCGACGGATGTGGGCCGCACCGTGAGGGCGTCGAGCCAGGCGAGCACGCCGCGGGCGGCATCCGTCACCAGTTGCGGATCGGGGACGCCGGGCTGGGCGCCCAGCGGGAACCAGGCGTGCCCCGGCCCCATCGGGAGGGGCGCGCGCACGGAGGCGATCACCGGCTCGAGCGGCAGATAGGGCGCGAGGTCGAAGAGATCGGCCTCGTTCGAGCCGTAGCCGTGCAGGAGCACGAGCAGCGGCCGGTCGGCGCGGTCGTGCTCGTTGGCCGACCAGAGAACGGCGTCGGCGTCGAGGGGGAGAGCGGTCATGATTCCTCTGTACGTGTTTGGGTGGTGTTCTGCCGGATGACGGCCTGGGCGGCCGCCCACTCGGAGCGCATGAGCCGCAGGTGCACGGCAGGCAGCTTCGTGGAGTGCTCCTCCGCCTCGGCCGGGAGCTCGCGGAAGATGCGGAAGCCGAGCTTCTCGAGCAAGGTGATCGACGCCGTGTTCGGAGTCCAGGCGATGGCGCGCAGCTCGCGCGCGGAGCGCTCGTCGAAGAGCCAGCGCACCATGCGGGCCGCCGCCTCGCGCGCGTAGCCCTTGCCCTGCATGTCCGGGTGGAAGGCGTAGCCGATCCAGAAGACGTCTGGGCTCTCGGTGGCCGGGCCGCTGGCGTCGAGCTCGAGGTTCCACGCCCGCAGGTCGCCGATCACGCGGCCGCCGTCGGCCCCGGATTCCAGCAACTCCGCGGCGAAGTTCGCGTTGAACCAGTCCGCCGGGTAGCGCCGCCAGTGCTCGACGGCGACGCGCATCCTGTCGCGGGTCGCGTCCAGCGAGAGCGGTTCGTGGGTGAGGTAGCGCACGACGTCGTCCCGCCCCCGGTAGCTCTGCACGGCGGCGGTGTCGTCGACCGTGACGGCGCGCAGCCGCAGCCGCTCGCTGAGCAGCGCCGGGCCGGCGGATGGCCGCTGGACGGGGCTGCGCTCTGGCATTGCGCGGCTTTCTGCGGGGGAGCTCATCGCTCCATCTTGACACCGACTCCGCAAGATTGGCGCGCGCGGCGGCGTGCGGGGGCGCGGTGATACACAATGGAGCCATGAGCGTGCGCACACCTGATCCCGACCCCGAGTGGACTCCGGATTCCGAACCGCCCCGTTCCGCGGTGCCATCGGCTCCGGGCTGGCTGAGCGACCTCGAGCTCGCCGAGATCCGCGAGCGGCTGCCGCTGCTCTACGTGGAGGCCGTTCCCGTGCGGGTCGACGGGCTCGGTCAGGTGACGGAGCTCGGGGTGTTGTTGCGGGCGACCGCGATCGGCGAGATGACGCGCACCCTCGTCTCCGGCCGTGTCATGTACGGCGAGACCGTGCGCGACGCGCTGTTCCGGCACCTGGAGAAGGATCTCGGCCCGATGGCCTTCCCACAACTGCCGCTCAGCCCAGTGCCGTTCTCGGTGGCGGAGTACTTCCCGATGCCGGGCCTCTCCGCCTTCCACGACGACCGCCAGCACGCCGTCTCGCTGGTCTACGTCGTGCCGGTCACCGGCACCTGCGAACCGCGGCAGGACGCCCTCGAGCTCACCTGGATGACGCCGGAGGAGGCGGCATCCGATGCCATCTGCGCCGAGATGGAGGGCGGGCGCGGCGTGCTGCTGCGCCAGGCGCTCGCCGCGGTCGGCGCCCTGCGCTGAACCAGCTTGCGCTGAACCGATCCGCGCCGATCCGATGCGACTGATTCACCCCGTCACGGCGTAGCTCAGATACGTCACACCGCTGTCGAAGCGGCGCTCGTCGATGAGCTCGAGCGTGTGGGCGACATCGGCGGGGAACATGTGCAGCCCGCCGCCCAGGATGACCGGCGAGATGAGCACCCGGATCTCGTCGACGATGCCGGCGCGCAGCGCGTGCGAGGCGAGGGTCGGCCCGCCGATTCCGATGTCGTGGTCGGATGCCGCCTTCATGTCTTTGACGGTTGCCACATCGAAGCGGCGCTCGAACCGGGTGCGCGGGCCGGCCGGTTCGGTCAGCGTGCGCGTGTAGACGATCTTGTCCGCCGCCTCCCAGATCGCGGTGTACTCCTTGACGTAGTCCGGCAGCTCCGTCTCCTCATCCACCGTGTCCCAGAACGTCATCACCTCGTACATGCGGCGTCCGAACAGATAGGTGCGGATGTCGCGCGAGTAGTCGTTCACGAAACGGTGCACCTCGGCATCCGGCATCGCGAAGTCGAAGTTGCCGTGTGCATCGGCGGTGAAGCCGTCGAGCGAGCACAGACCGTCGTAGATCAACTTGGCCATGGCGGCCTCCTCCGTGTCGGGCGAGGGCTGAGCGAACTGCGTGTCGAGCCTAGAAGTGTCGACGGTGATCCGCCAGTGCCTTCCGGTGCTCCCGCTGCAGGCACTCAGCAGGACCGCGTACCCTCGAACGGTGTCTGTTCCCGCCGTTCTCGCCGAAGCACCCGACGTGCCCGAAGCACCCGACGTGCCCGTTGCGCCCGTCGTGCCTGCTGCGCCGGTCCTGCTGGCGCCCGCGGAGTGGCGCGCGCTCGAGGCCGCGCACGAAGCGCGGGCCGATGCGCTGACTGCCGGGCGCCGCGAGCGTGCAGAACGCGGCGAGAAGCACCCGGTCGAGGACTTCCTGCACACGTACTACCCGACCCGGATCTCGGCGCTGCGGCGCTGGCATCCCGGTGCTGGCGTGGTCCTGGAGGAGGCAGATGATCGCGCCGGCTGGCGCTGGTATCGCGCGGCGCCGGCAGCTCCCGGCGCCGTCGCCGTCGACGCGCAGGCCTTCCTCGAGACGCGGGCCGCCAGCGTCGACTTCATCACATTCCTGCTCAGCCGCACGGCCGAGCGATCCGCCCGCTTCGGCTGCTTCGGCCTGCACGAGTGGGCGATGGTCTACCGGCAGGGCGAGCACCGCCACCAGGCGCCGCTCCGGCTCGGCCAGGCCGGCACCGACGCCGTCGTCGAGGCGGCGAACATCAGCTGCACCCACTTCGACGCGTACCGCTTCTTCACCCCGGATGCCGCGCCGCTGAACGCGCTGTCACCGAGCCGCGACAACCAGCCGGATCTGGAGCAGCCCGGCTGCCTGCACGCCGGAATGGACCTCTTCAAGTGGGCCACCAAGCTCGGCCCCCTGGTGCCGGGGGATCTGCTGCTCGACAGCTTCGAGTTGGCCCGCGACATCCGATGGCTCGACATGCAGGCATCGCCATACGACGTCAGCGCCTGGGGCGCTGACGCCGTCGCGATTGAGACGCCGGAGGGCAAGGCCGAGTACGTGCGCGCCCAGCGGGGCTTCACGGAGCGCGGCAATGAGCTGCGCGCGCGGTTGCTCGCGGCCGTGACGCTCGCTCGCGCCTCGGCGTAGCGAGGCGCGGCCGCGGATGCCGGGAATTACTTGAGGCCGAGCGTCTCCAGGAACAGCTCGGCGTAGCGCGGGGCGTCGACGTCGAGGGCGATGTCGATGGCCGTCCACTCCTCGGCGAGACCGTGCAGCAGGTCCTCTCCGCCGTAGATGCGCATGTCGACGATCGTCTGGCCGCGGCCGTATCCGCCGAGCTCGATGCGCACCGGGCGGCTCTCGATGCGGAGCGTCTCCGGCTCGACCAGGGCGCACACCGCACCGGCGTCACCGATGAGACCGGTGTACTGGGCCGTCTCGTCCTCGCTGAGCGCGACGCGGTTGCCGAGCAGGGCGCCGACGATGCGTCCGACGGCGTCGTCGCCTGCGGCGAGGGTGGCCGCGGCATCCTGCTCGACGGCGACCTGGTTGAACACGTCGAGGCCGTACATGAAGGTCGGAACGCCGGAGCCGAGCACGATGGCCGCAGCCTCAGGGTCGTGCCAGACGTTGAACTCGGCGACGGCGGTCGCATTGCCGACGGATGCCGAGCCGCCCATGAACACGATGCGCTCCAGCTTGCCGGCCACCTCGGGGTGGGTGCGCAACAGCAGGGCGAGGTTGGTCTGCGGGGCGAGGGCGACGAGGGTCACGGGGCGCTCGGCGTCCATGATGGTGCGTCGCATCAGCTCGACGGCGCTCACCGTCTCGGCGACGCGGGCGGTCGCAGGCAGCTGGATTCCGCCGAGGCCGTCGGCCCCGTGCACGTGTGAGGCGGAGCGCGCCGGCTCGATCAGCGGGCGCAGCGCACCCGCGGCGACGGGGATCGCCGGAGCATCGGCGGCATCCAGGATCTTCAGCGTGTTGTCGACGACCTGCTCGAGGGAGGCGTTGCCGGCCACACAGGTGATCGCGAGCACGTCGATGTCGGGGTGCTTGACGGCGAAGAGGATGGCGAGGGCGTCGTCGACGCCGGTGTCGACGTCGAGGATGACGGGAATCGTAGGCATGCGACCAGCCTACGGCCGCTGCCGGGAGCGCTCAGCCGGGCAGAGCGATGCCCGCCCGGGAGAACACACCGGGCGGGCACATCTGTTCGGCCGCACACCGGCCGAGGTTTGGGGTGCGTCAGCGCACCAGGCGAACCTCTTTGATCTCCTCGCCGAGGAAGGGCTGCAGCTGGGTCGCGCCGTCGGGCACGAAGCCGTTGCGCTTGTAGAAGCGGTGCGCGCGGGGGTTGTCCTCGGCGACCCAGAGGTAGCCGGGGCGCGCCTCGCAGGCGGCGTCGAAGAGCTTCTGGCCGATGCCGGTGCCGTGGAAGGCGTCCAGCAGGTAGATGAAGTACAGCTCGCGCTCACGCGGGGCGTCTTCGTCGCGGGCGGGCCCTGAGCCGACGAAGCCGACGATCTCGCCGTCGACGAGTGCAACGTAGAGGTGGTGGTCCGGGCCCTGGCTCATCCAGTGCGTCCAGAGTTCGGCCATGCGGCGCGGGGAGAGATTGGCGAGGGTCGCCTCGCTGATCAGGTGGTCGTAGGTCTCGTGCCAGCACTGGGCGTGGACGCGGCCGAGCGCTTCGGCGTCGACATCACGAACGGGGCGGATAACTGCTTCGGCAACTGCATTGGTGCTCATGACCAGAGACTAGGCCAGCATCGGCCGCTCTGTGAAATCGAGCATCCTGTGGGCACGGATGCCGCGGTGGAGCGTCTCAGGGCCTGCCCGGATGACACCGCCGCCGGGCCGTGATGCGATCCCGCTGCGCTACCCGGCCTGAACCGGTGTCGTGCGCATGAGTTCAACGGATTCGTCGGAGCACGGGGCATACGAGGTGGTCGGCACGAACACGGCATCGACGGAGTGCGGCGGGTAGACGCGGAATCCGTCGGCGGTCTCGCTGCCGCACGTGTCGTAGTTGCCGGCGTTCGTCACCGTGACGAGGGCCTGCACCGTGTCGCCGGGCGCCAGCGTGAAGACCTCGATCGGCACCGAGTCGTCCTCAGCGGCAGCCGCGCCCAACTGCGTGCCGTTCTCATCGCCGACGAGGGAGACGCCGGGGAATCCCTCGAGCTCACAGTCGCGCGTGCCGGAGTTGGCGAAGATGATCGGCACAACGGTGCTGCCGGCGCCGCCGTCGGACTGGCCGAGGCTCAGCGTGAGCTCGTCGACCGTGCAGGTGGCGGCATCCGGTGTCGAGGTCGCCGTCGGGGTCGCCGAGGGGGACGGGCTCTGACTCGGGGTCGACGAGGGGCTCGCGGATGCCGACGGGCTCGCTGTGGCCGGGGCGGTCGCAGGTCGGGTCGCCAGCGCCCAGACCAGGGCGATCAGCAGCCCGAGGATGGCGACGGACGCGATCACCCCGACGATCATGAGTGTGCGCCGGGACGATGGCGGGCCGCCCGCCGCACCGGCAGGGCCCTGCGCGGCGGGTTCAGGTGTGTCATTGGGGGAGCTGGGCGTGCCGTTGTCGGAGCTCATGCACCGATGGTGTCACGGTCCGGCCCCAACCCGGCGGATTTCGGGCGAGTGGGTACGCCGAAGGCCCGGGGCTAAACACACCCACCCGGGATACTTCACCAAGTGTGTGCGCGTGGTCGATGGGGTCCTGGCATGCCAAAAGGCCCGGGGCTAAACACACCCACCCGGGATACTTCACCAAGTGTGTGCGCCGCAACCGGGCCTGTCGGTCCTGCTGTGTGTGAGCGCCGAGCCGCACACCGAAACATCAATGTGGGCGCGCTCGTGGAATGCGAGATGTGCGAATCAGTGGGGCACGAGACATACCCTTGGCCCCAGCGATTCACATGAGCTGAGCAGATGGCGCGCGCGAAGACACTCGCGCGCTGCCCAGTTGCCGTGTTGTGCCGCTTGTCCGACATCGGACGGGCACGTGGAGGCGACCGGGCCGGGGTGGGCGCCGGCCCGCGCAGAAAGACGCGGGCGGGCGTTCACCCTGGGTGATGGGCGGGAAGTCGGTGACTAGCCCTGTGCGCGACGCGGGCCACGGCCCTGCGCCGATCCGCGCACGAGGCTGCCGACCTGCAGGCCGCCGGAGCGGCCGCCCTGCGATCCGGATGCCGAACGCTCACCCTGTGCGGAACGGCTACGGCCGCCTTGCGCAGAGGTGGTGCGTGCGGCGCCGGAGCGCTCACCCTGAGAGGAACGAGAAGCACCGTCGCGGCCACCGTTGCCGGCGCCGTCACGGCCGCCGCGACCGCCGCCGGCGGAACCGCCGCGCGAGGAGTCCGACGAGGAGGAACCGGCTGGACGACCCGAGCGGTCCCGACGGGCACGGCCTTCGCCACCGGCCGAGCCTGCACCGCGGCCACCGGCCACGTCGCCACCGTCACGCAGCGCGCGCTTGCGCTGGGCGTTGGCGCCCTGCGAACGACCGCCGCCACCCTGCTGGGTGCGTGCGGCATCCACCGGG
>CAZZNX010000077.1:10789-17384 GCA_964655795.1 uncultured Leifsonia sp.
TCTTCCGATCTGCTTGACGTAGGCGGCAACCTCGCCGACGAGTGCGGAGACGGCCGGGGAGTTCGGGGTGACCGTCTGGATCGTGACGTTGATGTCGGCCTTGCGCATGAGCTGCTGCAGGTCGCGCTTCTGTCCGGGGATGATGACGGTGACGACATCACCCTCGCTGCCGGCGCGAGCCGTGCGGCCGGAGCGGTGCAGGTACGCCTTGTGCTCCATGGGCGGGTCGACGTGCACGACGAGCTCCACGTTGTCCACGTGCACGCCGCGGGCTGCGACGTCGGTGGCGACGAGCACGCGGGCCGTGCCGTCGGAGAAGGCGGCCAGGTTGCGGTCACGCTGCGGCTGCGAGAGGTTGCCGTGCAGGTCAACGGAGGGGATGCCCTGCTCGGTGAGCTTCTTGGCCAGCTTCTTGGCGTGGTGCTTGGTGCGCATGAACAGGATGCGGCGGCCGGTGCCGGAGGCGAGCGTCTTGACGAGCTCGTTCTTGGAATCGACATCCGACACCTCGAAAACGTGGTGGGTCATCGCGGCGACGGGGGAGTTGGCCTCGTCGACCGAGTGCAGAACCTCGTTGTGCAGGAACTGGCGGACCAGCTTGTCCACGCCGTTGTCGAGCGTGGCCGAGAACAGCAGGCGCTGGCCGTTGTTCGGGGTCTTGTTCAGGATGCGCGTGACGACGGGCAGGAAGCCGAGGTCGGCCATGTGGTCGGCCTCGTCGAGCACGGTGATCTCGACGGAGTCGAGCGTGACGAAGCCCTGCTTCATCAGGTCCTCGAGGCGGCCGGGGCAGGCCACGACGATGTCGACGCCGTCGCGGAGGGCCGCAACCTGGCGGGCCTGCGAGATGCCGCCGAAGATCGTGGTGGTCTTCAGGCCGTACGCGTCGGCCAGCGGGGAGAGCGTCGCGGTGATCTGCGTTGCCAGCTCGCGGGTCGGAGCGAGGATCAGGCCGAGCGGGCGACCCGGGCGGCGCTTGCCGCCGGAGAGCACGCCGCCGAGGCGGGCGACCATGGGCAGCGCGAACGCGATGGTCTTGCCGGAGCCGGTCTTTCCGCGACCGAGCACGTCGCGGCCGGCGAGGGTGTCCGGCAGGGTGTCGGCCTGGATGGGGAACGGCTCGGTCTTGCCGTCGGCCGCGAGAACGGCGACGAGCGGGGCCGGGAGGCCGAGCGAAGCAAAGGTGATTTCAGACAAAGTGGTGCCTTTCGGGCAGACCCCGGGGCGAGTGGCGCGCAGGGCACCGGTCTCGGTCGGATTGCTGGGCGGATCCGCACCGTGCATTGCACAGAGCGGTTCAACCCACACGACCGACGATCGGGGATAAATGGCGAAGGTGCCGATGGGCACATCCGTTCGCCGTATGAAGAGTCAAATGATGCTGCGGGGCCAGGCCCGGCGCACACCGAAAGAATGCGTTCTACGACGCAAGGAGCGCAACAACGCACTCGCAAGTTCCATCAGTCTAGCATGAGGCGGCTTCGGGGCCGATCGGGGGGCCATTCGGCGGCGGCTGTGACGCCGTGTGACCTGGGCGTGACGCACTGTGACATGGCCGCTCGCGGCGGGCGGATGCCGTCACTAACGTCACTGCAACGGCGCATCCTGCGCCCCGAGAATTCGAGGAGTTGCCATGAGCGCCGACGCTGCTGTTCTGACCGAGCCTGTTCCGTCTGACATCCCATCGATCACCCCCGAGGCGCGCCAGGAGCGCCTCACCGCCGTCGCCACCAACTGGGTCGGCGCGCTCAAGGAGCAGCCGGCGAAGGCTCAGCTCGTCTTCAGCGCACGCGGCGAGGGCGTCGGATCGGTCGGCACCACCATCCGCACCGGCAAGCACAGCTTCCAGATCGACGAGCCGGCCGGGCTCGGCGGCGACAACGCCGCCCCGAACCCCGTCGAGGTGGCGCTCGCCGCGATCATCTCCTGTCAGGTCGTGACGTACCGCGTCTGGGCGCTCAACCTCGGCATCGTGCTCGACACGATCGAGGCCAGCGCAGAGGGCGACCTCGACGTGCACGGCTTCTTCGGACTCGACGAGTCGGTGCGCCCCGGATTCACCGCCGTGCGGGTGACCGTGAATGTGAGCGGCCCGGAGACGGAGGCGCGCTACCGCGAGCTGCACGCCGCCGTGGACGCGCACTGCCCCGTGCTCGACCTCTTCGCGAACCCGACCCCGGTGCAGACGACGCTCGTCGTCGACTGATCCGTCCCCACGTCGGCTGAAGGAGCGCGACGCGCAGCGTCGCGAAAGGCGGCAGCCCGCACTCAGGCAATCTCATGCGCCGCAACCGGTGCTGGGACGGTTTCGACGGGGGTCGCGGCACGGCGCGAAATCGGGCACACAGCTTCGGCACGCTCACGGGGCTTTCGGGCCGGAGAAAGTGGGGTCGTGTGCCGTCATCGGAACTCGAACGGGAGCGCGCTGTCATCGCGTCGTTCTACCGTCGTCTTGACCAGTTGCGCGCCGAAGTCGAGGCGCGCCTCGGCGCCGTGCAGCGGGGCAATGTCGGCAGCAATCACCAGGCGCGCAGCGAACGGGACTCCTTCGCCCGCCTGCACGAAGACAACCTCGCACAGCTGAACGAGGTCGACGCCCGCATCGCCTTCGGACGCCTGCAGGTGGCATCCGACGCCCTGCGCGACGCCGCGGACGAGACCGACGCCGCCCGTGGCGCCGACGAGATCCACTACATCGGCCGGATCGGCCTGCGCGACACCGACCAGTCCACGATGCTTCTCGACTGGCGTGCGCCCCAGGCCGGCGCCTTCTACCAGGCGACCGCCGCCCACCCGCTCGGCGTGCGGGCCCGCCGCCACCTCACCATGCGCGAGCGCGAGCTCACCCGCATCGACGACGAGGTGCTCGACGCCACGCTGCTCGACGAGCTGCGTGGCGCGGCGCCGGCCGGCACGGCCGGCAGTGCGGCACACGCCGCCGCTGCGGCATCCGGAACCCTGCAGGGGGAGGGGGCGCTCCTCGCCGCCCTCACCGCCGAGCGCACCGGCCACATGCACGACATCGTCGCCACCATTCAGGGCGAGCAGGACCGCATCATCCGCTCCGAGATGCGCGGCGCCCTCGTCGTGCAGGGCGGACCGGGCACGGGCAAGACGGCCGTCGCCCTGCACCGCGCCGCCTTCCTCATCTACGCCAACCGCGAGCGGCTCAAGTCGGCCGGCGTGCTCGTCGTCGGCCCGAGCGCCGCCTTCGTGCGCTACATCGAGGCCGTGCTGCCGTCGCTCGGCGAGACGGGCGTCGTCATGCGCACCCTCGGCTCGCTCTTCCCCGGCGTCGAGGCCGACGCCGACGACCGGTCTGAGGTGGCCGCGCTCAAGGGCCGGCTCGAGATGAGCGGCCTGCTCGCCCGGGCCGTGCGCTCGCGCCAGCGTGTGCCGGCGGAGGCGCAGCAGATCGTGCTGAACGGCGACACGCTCACCGTGCAGCCGGCGCTGATCGAGAATGCGATCCACCGCGCCCAGCGCACCGGCAAGCCGCACAACGTCGCCCGCGTCACCTTCGTCAAGCACGCCATCGCCGAGTTGGCCACCCAGCTCGCGACCCAGTTGGCCGCGGCCGGGGCTGCGATCGACGACTCCGATGTCGCCGCACTCCGCGAGGACCTGCGCGAGAGCTACGAGGTGCGGGTGCTCCTGAACACCGCCTGGCTGCCACTGACGCCGGAGAAGCTGCTCGGCGACCTCTACGCCCGGCCGGAATGGCTGGCCGAGCTGACACCGCGCTGGACTCCGGAGCGACGCGCCCTGCTCGCCCGCGAGCGCAGCGCGCCGATGACGGTGAGCGACGTCGCGCTGCTCGACGAGGCCGCCGAGTTGCTCGGCGACATGCCCGCCAGACGCAGCGCTGCGGACCGCGAGCGCGAACGCCAGCGCGAGGCCGACATCGAGAACGCCCGTGCCGCGATCCGCAACATGGGCGTGGAGGGCATGGTCAACGCCGAGGCGATCGCCGACGGGTTCGCCGAACGCGGCGAGCGGATGAGCGTTGCCGAGCGCGCGGCATCCGACCGCAGCTGGACCTACGGCCACGTCGTGGTCGACGAGGCGCAGGAACTCTCGCCGATGCAGTGGCGGCTGCTCGTGCGCAAGTCGCCGATGCGCTCGTTCACGATCGTCGGCGACATCGCCCAGGTGAGTTCGGCGGCCGGTGCCCGCAGCTGGACCGAGGCGCTGAACGCCGGCTTCGGTGACCGCTGGCGGCTCGAGGAGCTGAGCGTGAACTACCGCACGCCCGCCCAGATCGCCCGGGCGGCCGAGTCGTTCGCCGGCCACGCCAAGCTGCCCATCACGCCGGCACGTGCCGTGCGCGAGGGCGACTGGCCGATCCACACCGTCGTCGCGGCCGGTGAGCTCCACGAGACGGTGCTCGACACCGCGCAGCTGCTGCTGGCGGATGCCGGGGCGGGCAACCTCGCGGTGATCGTGCCGGCGGATTCCGTCGACGACATCGCCGACACCCTCGGCGAGGCACTGGACGGCGGTGTCAACACTGCGCCAGCGCGGCGCATCGTCGGCAGGGGAGCGGCCGGCCTGGAGCTGCCGCTCGCGGTGCTCACCGCCCGTGAGGCGAAGGGGCTCGAGTTCGACGCCGTGCTGATCGTCGACCCGCGTGGAATCGTCGCGGAGACCCCGCGAGGTGCGGCGGCGCTCTACGTCGCGGCGACGCGGCCGACGCAGCGACTGGCGATGGTGTACCCGCGAGGTGAGAGCGCGCTCACGGGGTTCGCCGAGGCGCCGAAACTTTTTTGACGCCACGCCGAGGATCTCTCGCATATTCTCGCCGCTGCGGCGCCGGACTATGCCACTATGGCTTCACACGTTCGTCGCGAGATGTGCGTCGAGGGGCTCAGGTGACCATTCGGGTTGGTTTCCTGAGCCCCCACCCTTTTCTCCGTGGCGTCATCCGCCGCCCCGATGCGCGACAATCGAGCCATGGCGATTCGGTACTGGCTCGGGGTTGTGCAGCGTGATCACGTGCAGCGCGGCGTCGAGCTCGGGATCGCACAGCTCAACCACGGATCGAAGCAGGCCGTCTCGCAGTTGCGCGAGGCCGACGGGCTGATCTACTACTCGCCGCGGGTGAGCTGGCCGGACGGCGAGCCGCTGCGGGAGTTCACCGCGATCGGACGCGTGGCCGACGACACCGTGTTCCAGGACGGTGATGGCGCGGTCATGACGAACGCCTTCGGTGAGCCGTACCGGCCGTGGCGCAGGCGCGTCGACTACGACCAGTTCGCAGTGCCGACATCTGTTCGCCCGCTCATCCCGGTGCTCGACTTCACCTCGGCGTCGCCGAACTGGGGATTCCAACTGCGCCGCGGCCTGATCGAGCTGAGCAGGAACGACTTCGAGACCATCAAGGCCCAAATGCGGGCGGTGCTGTAGCGGGCGGTGCTGTGGCGGCGCCGTCGGCGCTCCACGTCGGCGCGAGCTGGCGCAGCCTCGCCGCCCGCCACTGCCAGAACAGCCAGACCGGGTACCAGCTCGCCGCGGCGAGCGGCCCGCCGAAGCGCAGTCGATCCCGGTAGAGGGTGCCGCCGGAGCCGGCCGGGTCCGGCGAGACGGCCATGCGATGGTCCCAGGAGCGAATGATCGCGCCGGGGCCCGTGCGCATGCCTCCCGTGTCGCGCAGCATGCGGACACCGTCGGGCAGGCCGCCGGGGTAGCTGACGTCCACCGCGCTGGTGCCGACCGCGATAGTACGCAGCGCGAGCGTCGTCATCAGGTGCTCACCCTCCGGCCACTGCGCCGGAAAGCCCCGCGGCTCCAGCGACGCGAAGTCCAGCCACGGTGAGACGACCTCGCGCAGGGCGGCCGGGCTGCGCAGTGCGTGCCAGGCGGCATCCGGGTCGCAGTCCAACACGACTTTGAGCATCACGATCATGCGGCGAGGTTACGCGGCCATGGGCGGGAAGGCGAGAGGCCGAGCAGAGCTCTCGGCTGACGTGCCGCGGGCGCACAGACGACAGACAGCTTGCTCCCACCCGCGCGTCCTAGGCTGGCCGCATGTCTGACTCGCTCTGGTGGCTGCCGTCGCTGCTGATTTTCGCCATTGCAGCGGTCATCGCCATCGTCGCCATCTCGGCACTGCGCCGCGGGTCGGAGCGCCGTGAGGCCGTCACCGACTCGAGCCTCATCGAGCTGCAACGCCGCGCGGGAGGGCTGCTCGTTCGCACGGACAATCGGGTGCAGGAGAGTGAGGACGAGCTCGGCTTCGCCCTGGCCCAGTTCGGTGACGCCGCCGTCGTCGACTACCGGCGCGCGATCGAGACCGCCAGGCGACGGTTGCGTGAGGCCTTCCTGCTGCAGCAACGCCTCGACGACGCCGAGCCGGACACGGTCGACGAACGCCGACGCTGGAACACCCAGATCATCGAACTCTGCACCTCAGCGGATGCCGCGCTCGCCAGCGAGGACGCCCGCTTCCGCGAGCTCCGCAGCACAGAGCGCAACGCGCCGCAACAGTTCCTCGTCGTGCAGACGCAGCTCGCCGAGGCCGAGGCCCGCGCCGACGAGATCCGCGCGGTGCGCGTCGCCCTCGCTGCACGCTTCTCGCCGACGGCCATCACCATGC
>CAZZNX010000077.1:17427-17659 GCA_964655795.1 uncultured Leifsonia sp.
CCATGCGCATGCAGGGCACGGGCGGCGAGCCGGTCGCCGATGCGCTGCGCTCCGCCCACGACGACGTGACGCGCTCGGGGGCGGCGCTGTCTGCCGCCGAGGCCACCGCGGCACGCATCGCCGCCGCCGAACTGGCGACGACGGCGCTCGCCGCCCAGTTGCGCGACGGCATCGAGGAGGCGCGCCAGGTACGTGACGGCCACGTCGACCCTGCCGCAGCGGCGACGCTGAA
>CAZZNX010000078.1:0-17610 GCA_964655795.1 uncultured Leifsonia sp.
TCGGGTGGCCTGCACGGCGTCGGCATCTCCGTGGTCAACGCGCTCTCCAGCCGCCTCGAGGTCGAGGTCAGGCGCCAGGGCCACGTGTGGCGTCAGAGCTACAAGCACGGTGTCCCCGATGCTCCGCTCGCCCAGGGCGAGGCCTCGGATGAGACCGGAACCCAGATCACCTTCTGGCCGAGCGCCGACACGTTCGAGACGATCGACTTCGACTATGAGACGCTGCGCGCACGCTTCCAGCAGATGACGTTCCTGAACAAGGGACTGCGCATCAACCTCACCGATGAGCGTGAGTCGAGCCGCGACGACGAGGGCAAGCAACGCCACAACTCCTACCTCTACGAGCAGGGCCTCCGCGACTATGTCGAGTACCTGAACACCGCCAAGAAGGCCGAGGTCGTCCACGACGAGATCATCTCCTTCGAGTCGGAGGACACCGAGCGCAAGATCGCGCTCGAGGTCGCGATGCAGTGGACGATGGCGTACACCGAGAGCGTTCACACCTACGCCAACACCATCAACACGCACGAGGGCGGAACGCACGAAGAGGGCTTCCGTGCCGCACTCACCACTCTCGTGAACAAGTACGCGCGCGAGAAGGGGATCCTCAAGGAGAAGGACGAGAACCTCTCCGGCGACGATGTGCGCGAGGGTCTCACCGCGGTCATCTCGATCAAGCTCGGTGAACCGCAGTTCGAGGGCCAGACCAAGACCAAGCTCGGCAACACCGAGGCGAAGGCATTCGTGCAGCGCGTCGTCGGTGTCGAGCTCGCTGACTGGTTCGACCGCAACCCGAACCAGGCCAAGGACATCATCCGGAAGTCGCTCCAGGCCGCAACGGCCCGTCTCGCCGCCCGCAAGGCTCGCGAGGGCGCCCGTCGCAAGGGCCTGCTCGAGTCCGGCGGAATGCCGGGCAAGCTCAAGGACTGCCAGTCGAAGGACCCCTCGATCTCCGAGGTGTTCATCGTCGAGGGTGACTCGGCCGGCGGCAGCGCCGTGCAGGGCCGCAACCCGGAGACCCAGGCCATCCTGCCGCTGCGCGGCAAGATCCTGAACGTGGAGAAGGCCCGCCTCGACCGCGCCCTCGGTAACAACGAGGTCCAGGCCATGATCACGGCGTTCGGCGCCGGCATCGGTGAGGACTTCAACACCGAGAAGGTCCGCTACCACAAGATCGTTCTGATGGCGGATGCCGACGTCGACGGCCAGCACATCACGACGCTGCTGTTGACGCTGCTGTTCCGCTACATGCGGCCGCTGATCGACCTCGGCTACGTCTACCTGGCGCAGCCGCCGCTGTACCGCCTCAAGTGGTCGAACTCGGCTCACGAGTACGTCTACTCTGACCGCGAGCGCGACGCGCTCCTGGTCGAGGGTGCTGCGGCAGGCAAGCGCATCCCGAAGGACAACGGCATCCAGCGCTACAAGGGTCTCGGCGAGATGGACTACCAGGAGCTCTGGGAGACCACGATGAACCCGGAGACCCGCACACTGCTGCAGGTCACGCTCGACGATGCGGCCGCGGCCGACGAGATCTTCTCAACCCTGATGGGCGAAGACGTCGAGAGTCGCCGCAACTTCATTCAGCAGAACGCGAAGGACGTGCGCTTCCTGGATATCTGATCGCGAGAGCCGCGCAGCGGCGATCCGATCAGGGCTCGAGCCAATCTGCCCTTCCGGCCGATTGGCGAAGCCTCTGAGAGCACACGTACGAACTTGAGTAAGTAGACGAGAAGACAAATGGCAGACGAAGACAACATCACCGGTGGCGAACAGCTGAGCGCCGACGAGCAGCAGGCCGCAGACACCTTCAAGGCGCACGGCAAGATCGACCAGGTCGATCTGCAGCTGGAAATGCAGCGGTCCTACCTCGACTACGCCATGAGCGTCATCGTCGGGCGCGCACTCCCCGATGTGCGCGATGGTCTGAAGCCGGTGCACCGCCGTGTCATCTATGCGATGTTCGATGGCGGTTACCGCCCGGACAAGGCCTTCTCCAAGTGCTCGCGCGTCGTCGGCGACGTGATGGGGCAGTTCCACCCGCACGGCGACAGCTCCATCTACGACGCGCTCGTGCGCCTCGTGCAGCCGTGGAGCCTGCGCTACCCACTGGCCCTCGGCCAGGGCAACTTCGGCTCCCCGGGCAACGACGGCGCCGCCGCCCCGCGATACACCGAGACCAAGATGGCCCCGCTCGCCCTCGAGATGGTCCGCGACATCGACGAGGACACCGTCGATTTCCAGGACAACTACGACGGCCGCACCCAGGAGCCCTCGGTCCTGCCCGCCCGCTTCCCGAACCTGCTCGTCAACGGCTCGGTCGGCATCGCGGTCGGCATGGCCACGAACATCCCGCCGCACAACCTGCGCGAGGTGGCATCCGGTGCCCAGTGGTACCTCGAGAACCCCGACGCGACGCGCGAAGAGCTGCAAGAGGCGCTCATGCAGCGCATCAAGGGCCCCGACTTCCCGACCGGCGCCCAGATCCTCGGAGTCAAGGGCATCCACGATGCCCAGCGCACCGGCCGCGGCTCCATCACGATGCGCGCCGTCGTCAGTGTCGAAGAGATCCAGAACCGCACCTGCCTGGTTGTGACCGAGCTGCCGTACCAGGTCAACCCGGACAACCTCGCGATCAAGATCGCCGACCTGGTCAAGGACGGCAAGATCACCGGCATCGCCGACATCCGCGACGAGACGTCCGGTCGCACCGGTCAGCGCCTCGTGATCGTGCTGAAGCGCGATGCCGTTGCCAAGGTCGTGCTGAACAACCTCTACAAGCACACCCAGCTGCAGGAGAACTTCGGCGCGAACATGCTCGCCATCGTCGATGGCATCCCGCGCACGCTTTCGATCGACGGATTCATCCACGCCTGGGTGATGCACCAGGTCGAGGTCATCGTTCGCCGCACCCAGTTCCGCCTGAAGAAGGCCGAAGCCGAGGCACACATCCAGCGTGGCTATGTGAAGGCTCTCGACGCCCTCGACGAGGTCATCGCCCTCATCCGCCGCTCCCCGGATGTCGAGAAGGCCCGTCTCGGCCTGATGGACCTGCTCGGCGTCGACCAGTTGCAGGCCGACGCCATCCTGGCCATGCAGCTGCGTCGTCTGGCCGCCCTCGAGCGCCAGAAGATCATCGACCGCTTGAACGAGCTCGAGCTGGCGATCGCCGAGTTCCACGCGATCCTCGCCTCCGAGACCCGCCAGCGCCAGATCATCATCGACGAGTTGGCCGAGGTGACTGCGAAGTTCGGCGATGACCGCCGCACGGAGATCATGTACGGCTACGACGGCGACATGAGCATCGAAGACCTCATCCCTGAGGAGGAGATGGTCGTCACCGTCACCCGCGGCGGTTACGTCAAGCGCACCCGAAGCGACAACTACCGCAGCCAGCACCGCGGCGGCAAGGGCGTCAAGGGTGCCCAGCTGCGCGCGGATGACGTCGTCGAGCACTTCTTCGTCACGACGACGCACCACTGGCTGCTCTTCTTCACGAACGCCGGCCGCGTCTACCGCGCCAAGGCCTACGAGATCCAGGAGGCCGGCCGCGACGCGAAGGGCCAGCACGTCGCGAACCTGCTCGAGATGCAGCCGGACGAGGAGATCACGCAGATCCTCGACATCCGCGACTACTCGGTGGCGACGTACCTGGTGCTCGCCACCCGTGACGGCCTGATCAAGAAGACGGCGCTCTCCGAATACGACACCAACCGTTCCCGCGGCATCATCGCCATCAAGCTGCGTGAGGGCGATGCACTCGTCTCGGCGATGTTGCTGAACGAGGATGACGATGTGCTGCTCGTCTCCCGCAAGGGCATGTCGATCCGCTTCAAGGCCAGCGACGAGGCGCTGCGCCCGATGGGCCGCAGCACCTCCGGCGTCGGCGGAATGCACTTCCGCGGTGACGACGAGCTGCTGGATGCATCTGTCGTCAGTGACGAGGGCTACGTCTTCGTCGTGACCGAGGGCGGATACGCCAAGCGCACGTCCGTCGATCAGTACCGACTGCAGAACCGCAACGGTCTGGGCATCAAGGTGGCCAAGCTGAGCGAGGACCGAGGCGATCTGGCCGGCGCGATCATCGTCGAGGAGCAGGACGAGGTCCTTGTGGTTCTTGCCAGCGGCAAGGTGGTACGCTCTGACGTCGCTGAAGTCCCTGCCAAGGGGCGCGACACAATGGGCGTAGTCTTCGCCAAATTTGCCGATGACGATCGAATCATCGCCATCGCGAAAAACACCGAACGCAATCTGGAGAACGCCGACGAGGAGTCGGACGTGACAGAGGGCGAACCCGGGAAGGATGAAACCGTAAATGAGTAGTGTCGCTGACAAACTGGCGAAGAAATCCAGTCGTCGCCCCTCGACCAAGCAGGTGCGCCTGAAGCTGGTCTACGTCGACTTCTGGTCGGCTGTGAAGCTGTCGTTCCTGATCTCGATCTGCCTGGCGATCATCACGATCGTCGGCACGTTCCTGATCTACACGGTGCTCGACTCGACCGGTATCTTCTCTGAGGCTGACAAGCTCTTCAAGGACATCACCGGCGGCGCTCAGAGCCTCACGGCGATCCTCTCGCTGCCCCAGGTGATGGGCTTCACCGTCGTGGTCGCGCTGCTGGATCTCGTCGTCGTGACGGCGCTCGGTGCCATCATGGCCGTGCTCTACAACTTGAGCGTGAAGGTCACCGGCGGCGTGCTCGTCGGCTTCACAAACAATTAGACGCGCGCGGGAATACGTGCCCGATTTCACCTTTCGGGCAGTGGTCAGGTAGTCTCATATCTGCCCATTCGGGGATATAGCTCAGGCGGTTAGAGCGCTTCGCTGATAACGAAGAGGTCCCAGGTTCAAGTCCTGGTATCCCCACGAAATGGCTGGAACAAGTGATTGCAACAGCCATTCCAACGGATGAGATTCCCAGAATCTTCTCCGCGGGGCCTTAGCTCAGTTGGTAGAGCGCCTGCTTTGCAAGCAGGATGTCGGGAGTTCGATTCTCCCAGGCTCCACAGTTACAGATAGAAGAAAGGCCGACGAGAGTCGGCCTTTCTTCTGTTTAACCCGGTGCTCGCGTGTCGCGCGCCACTAGTGTTGCGGCATGGACATCAGGGTTGCTGCCTACGGGGTGATCATTCGCGACGGGTGCATTCTTCTCGCGCACTGGAATGAGCACGGGCGAAGCGGTTGGACGCTTCCCGGTGGCGGCCTGGAGGGCGGCGAGAACCCGGCGCAGACGGCCGTGCGCGAGATCTTCGAGGAGACCGGCTACCACGCGGGCCTCGACGTGCTCCTGGGCATCGACAACCACGTCATAGCCGCGCGATCACGCCTCGCCGGCGCCACGCACCCGTTGAACGCGATTCGCGTGCTCTACCGGGCGCACATCATCTCCGGGGAGATCACCCACGAACTCGACGGGTCCAGCGACGAGGCGCGGTGGATCCCGCTCGACGAGCTCGACAGCCTCAAGACGGTCGAGCTCGTGCGCATCGCTCTGGCCCTGAATGAGCGACAGCCGGCCAACGGCATCCCCGACGAGCGCTGACGGGCCCGACGAGCTCTGGCGCACCGGCGCCGTCGCTGCTGAAACAGAAAGGCCGCCACCCCGAGGGGTGACGGCCGAACAACTGGATGTCGACTAGGCGCGCGGCCCGTCGAAGGACGTCTCGTCTTCGGCAACCCAGAGCTCGTCATCGGCTCGGAAGGTCTGCCAGACCGCGTAGGCGACGCCTGCTGCGACGATGACGGCCGCAGCGAAGGCAATCGTGCCGCCGATGCCGGAGCTCTTCTTCTCCGGAACCACGACCTTCTGCGGTGCGATGCGGTTGAAGGCAGCGCGCACACGTGCGTCACGGGCGACGTCGCCGACGCTCATCACGGTGCCGATGGCGGTGCCGAGTGCCGGTACGACGGTGCGCTCGATGGTCGCGCCGGTTCCCCTGGCGAGCTCGCGGGCGGTGTCGACGCGGGGGCGCACGTAGTTCTCGTAGCTCTCCCGCACGCGGGGGGCGACCTCTTCGCGGGTGAGGTGGCCGAGCTGACGGCTGGCCTCGCGGGCTACGCCGTTGGCGTGGTCGAGGACGGCCTGCTGGTGCTCCCACAGTTCTTCGGCGCTACTGCGCAGCTGGTCGAGTTCTTTGCGACGCTTTCGTGACAGGCTCATTCGGACCCTCCATCGTGTCTCTGGCGAACAGGTACCATCTTGCCACCGAATGTGCTGTGAACGGGGCGAGAGTTTGCAGTTCGTTGCGCGCGAACATCGCGGGAGTGTCTGGATGCCTGTGAGAGAATGTTGCTATGTCCAAGCACACCGCTGTCGCAACGCTCAACACCAACTACGGCCCGATCAAGGTGAACCTGTTCGGCAACCACGCCCCGAAGACCGTCCGCAACTTCGTCGGACTCGCCACCGGTGAGCAGGAATGGACCCACCCGAGCACGGGCGAGAAGAGCAACGCACCGCTTTACAACGGTGTCGTCTTCCACCGCATCATCCCCGGCTTCATGATCCAGGGTGGCGACCCGCTCGGCCAGGGCATCGGCGGACCGGGCTACCAGTTCGACGATGAGATCAGCCCCGACCTCGACTTCACCGAGCCATACATGCTGGCCATGGCCAACGCGGGTATCCAGGGTGGTCGCGGAACCAACGGTTCGCAGTTCTTCATCACCACGGCTCCGACCACCTGGCTCCAGGGCAAGCACTCCATCTTCGGTGCCGTCGAAGACGCCGACTCTCGCGCCATCGTCGACAAGCTCGGCTCGGTTCCCACCGACGGCCGCGACCGTCCGCTCGACGATGTCGTCATCGAGAGCATCACCATCGAGCAGCTCTAGGTTTCGCATGAGCTCGGTGCCGGACTCGGCGGCAAACTATTGCTACCGGCACCCCTCGCGTCAGAGCTTCGTGCTCTGTCAGCGTTGTGGCCGTACCATCTGCCCCGACTGTCAAACAGTCGGGGCAGTTGGCGTTACCTGCCCTGAATGCATGCGTGATCAGCGGGCATCGGCGCCGCGCACCAAGTCGGCGCTCTTGACGCGTCTGACGGGGCAGGGCGCTCCCGTCGTGACGTACAGCCTCATCGGCATCACCCTGGCCGTCTTCGTTCTACAGATCCTCCCCGTCATCGGCGGGCAGGTGACGCAAACCCTGTGGTACGCCGGCGCGTATTCGCACCCGGGATCGTTCGAGCCGTGGCGCATGATCACGGCGATGTTCGTGCACTCCACCGGCTTCATCTTCCACGTGTTGCTCAACATGTACACGCTGTGGATCTTCGGGCAGCTGCTCGAACAGCTGCTCGGGCGCTGGCGGTTCCTCGCGCTCTACCTGATCAGCGGATTCGCCGGATCGGTCGGCGTTCTGCTGCTGAGTGATCCCCTCACCCCTGTCGTCGGCGCGTCCGGAGCCATCTTCGGTCTGATGGGTGCGTTCCTCGTGATCCAGAGGCGGCTCGGTGGCGACGCCAAGCAGCTGCTCGTGCTGGTGGGCATCAACCTCGTCATCGGGTTCATCCCCGGGATGAACATCGCGTGGCAGGCACACCTCGGCGGTCTCATCGGTGGAGCCATCGTCGGTCTGATCTTCGTCGAGACGCGCAAGCGCAATCAACAGACGCTGCAGATCGTTCTGCTCGTGGCGTTCTCGCTCGTTCTGGTGCTCCTCAGCCTGCGCTATTTCTTCTTCCCGCTGTTCTGACGGGCACGGATCTCTCCACAGAGTTGTCCACAGAATCTATCCACAGGGTTATTAACACTGGGGATAATTACACGGATGTAACTTTCCACACGGGTAAACGGCTGTGGATAACTTTCTAAAGGGGTTACGGCTCGACGGCCGCGGCTCGCTGGCACAAAAATGATCGCCGCCCCGAGGGGCGGCGATCAGATAGTCGATGTGGGGTGGCGATCAGCGCCAGCGGGTCGTCATGAGGAAGCCGATGAAGGCGATGCCGAAGCCCACCAGGATGTTCCACGAACCGAGCGCCGGGATGGGCCATGCACCCTGACTCACGTAGAAGACGATGATCCACACCAGCCCGAGCAGCATGAAGCCGAACATCACGGGCTTGAACCAGACCGCGTTCGGGGCGTCTTCACCAGAACGGTTGTCAACCGCAGGTGCGGGCTTCGATGATTTCGTGCGTGCCATGCGAGCGATTCTATCCTGATCACCTTGGCGCTGCTGAGCACAGCGGAGTGCCGGTCATGGCTCGAATAGGATTGGGCCATGACCGAGGCCAGTGCTGCGACCCCGCCGAAGCGGCGTCGCGTCAGGCGGCGCACCAGCGTCGTTGGCGTCCTCGGCGAATTGCTCATCACCGCCGGGGTGCTCGTGCTGCTCTTCCTCGCCTGGCAGCTGTGGTGGAACGACGCCGTGATGGCCAGTCAACAGACGAGTTCCGCGGCATCCCAGAGTCAGCAATGGATCGCCAAGGCCGAGGCGCCCGTCACCCCGCAGACACCGGACCCGGCGACGCCGATCGATCACGGCGAGCCCCCCGTTGCCACGCCTCCTGAGCACGGCGAGATTCTGGGCGTGCTCTACATTCCGCGCTACGGGCCGGAGTACGCGCGCAACATCGCGGTGGGCACGACCGTGGATGTCCTGAACAGCATGTATCTCGGCGTCGGACGCTACGAGAACACCCAGATGCCCGGCGAGGTCGGCAATATGGCCCTGGCCGCGCACCGCAGTGCGTGGGGCGGAGGCATGCACCTGATCAACGAGTTCCAACTCGGCGACGCGATCTACGTGCAGACGGCCGATGGCTACTACACATACCGATTCCGCAATCTCGAGTATGTGCAGCCGAGCGCCGGTGACGTCCTCGCACCGGTTCCGCGCCAGGAGGGCGTTGCACCCGGCGAACGGCTCATCACACTGACCAGCTGCAATCCGCTGCTCTCCACCGACGAGCGCATCATCGCCTACGGCGTCTTCGAGGGCTGGCAACCGCTCAGCGCGGGGCCGCCGGCCGAGATTGCCGCACAAGTCGCCGCTCAGGCGCAGGAGGGCTGACCGATGTACGGTGCATTGTGGCGGGTTCTCCCCGGACCGATCTGGGTACGCATCATCCTCGTGCTGCTGCTCTACTCCCTCTCCACCTGGGTCTTCCCGTGGGTGGAGACGCTCATCAACAACCAGGAAGCAACGGTCGGAACATGACTCGCATACTCGTCATCGACAACTACGACAGCTTTGTCTACACCCTGAACGGGTATCTGCAGGAGCTCGGAGCCGAAACGGTCGTCGTGCGCAACGACGACTACTCGGTGGCGGATGCCGCGGCACGCGCGGCCGAGTTCGATGCCGTGCTGGTCTCGCCCGGCCCCGGCAAGCCAGCCGACGCCGGCGTCTCGATCGCGACGGTGCGTGCAGCATTCGCCACCGGGCAACCGTTGCTCGGTGTGTGCCTCGGGCACCAGGCCATCGCCGAGGCATTCGGCGCGACGGTGACCAACGCCGAGGAACTCATGCACGGCAAGACCTCGCTCGTCAGCCACGACGACAGCGCCTTCTATGCAGGCGTGCCGCAGCCGTTCACGGCCACCAGGTACCACTCGCTCGCCGTCGTCGAGTCCACGGTCCCCGATGAGCTCATCGTGACGTCACGCACCCAGGGCGGCGTGATCATGGGTCTCCGCCACGAAACGGCCCCGCTGTACGGTGTGCAGTTCCACCCGGAGTCTGTTCTCACCGAAGGCGGCTACCGCATGCTCGGCAACTGGCTCGAGAGTGCCGGCCTGTCCGGCGCCGCCGAACGCGCCATCGGACTCAACCCGTTGGTGCGCCTGAGCTGAGCTGAGCTGAGCTGGTCTCAGTCGCCTGAGCAGTAGCTGAGTTGCACCGTTGAGCGCTGCGGGACATCGCCGACCAGCGACTGTTGCGTGATCGGGTCGCCCGGCTGCGCCGGGCAGGCGGGGTCGGGAACCGTCTCTGCGGTGAGCTGCAGATCGGGCCCGGCGAGGATCGATGTCGCCGCGCTGAGTGTCTGACCCGTGAGGTCCGGGAGCGTGACCAGACCGCTGGACACGGTGAGGTTCACCGTGTCGCCCTCGTGGGCCTCGGCGGCGGCGGCCGGCTCCGTCTGGAGCACGACGTCCTCCGCGATCGTCGGCGAATTCTGCTTTGTGGTGAGACCGACGACGAAGCCAGCCTCGGTCAGTTTCGCCTCCGCGTCCGCGATGCTGAGGTTGGCGACATCCGGAACCGAGATCACCGTCTTGCCGGAGGAGACGTAGACCGTGATCATGGTCTCCGGGCTGACGATGCCGCCCGCTGCCGGCGTCGTGCGGATCACCTGATCGACGGGAACCGTCGCGCTGGCCTCTCGCGCCTCGACGGACTGCAGCTCGAGCCCGGCGAGCGCATCTTGGGCCTCGGCAAAACTCAGGCCGGTGAGCACGGGGACCTCGCGTGAGGTCGGTGGCAGCTCGGTTTCCGTATTCAGGTTGAGCACCCAGATCATCACGGTGATCACGATCACGATGACGCTGAGCACGCCTGCCCAGATCCAGAGGGCTGGCGGGCGGCGCTGCGTGCGCACCATGTTGGTGTCTTCCGCGAGTTGCTTGAGCGCCAGCTCGGAGCCCGAGATGCTGTGCGGATCCTGGCTGAAGAGCGATGTCGCGGAAGAATCGGGGGCCCGGTGGATGGGCACCTGGCCGGCACCGGCCAGGTCGAGGTCCGCGCGGAACTCGGCGGCACTCTGGTAGCGCTGCTCGCGATCCTTCGTCATCGCCCTGGCCACGACGACGTCGAGTGCCGGCGACACCTGCGGGTTGAAGCTGCTGGGCTTGGGCGCGATCTCCGACACGTGCTGGTAGGCGATCGCCACCGGTGTGTCCCCACGGAAGGGGGGCCGTGCGGTGAGCATCTCGAACAGCACGACACCGGTCGAGTACAGGTCGGTGCGCGCATCCACGATCTCGCCCTTGGCCTGCTCCGGAGAGAAGTACGACGCGGTGCCGAGGATCGCGGTCGTCTGCGCCACCGTCGTCGAAGAATCGGAGATGGCCCTGGCGATGCCGAAGTCCATGACCTTCACCTGGCCGTTGCGGGTGATCATGATGTTGCCCGGCTTGATGTCGCGGTGAACGACGCCGGCGCGGTGCGAGTACTCGAGCGCGGTGAGCACGCCGTCGAGGATGCGCACGGCCTCGGTCGAGGAGAGCGGCCCCTCCTTGATCAGATCCTTCAACAGGGTGCCGTCGACGAATTCCATCACGATGAAGGGCAGCTGCGACTCGTGGCCGTTCGCGTCGGTGACGGTCTCCTCGCCGGCGTCGAACACGCGCACGATCGTCGGGTGGGCCATACGCGCCGCGGCCTGCGCCTCCTGACGGAAGCGGGTACGGAATGCCGGGTCGCTGGCCAGCGACGGCTTGAGCAGCTTGATGGCCACCGTGCGGCCGAGGCGGGAGTCCGTTCCACGGTGCACGTCGGACATGCCACCGCGGCCGATGAGTTCGCCCACCTGGTAGCGCCCAGCGATCAGGCGACCTTCCTCAGACACAGCGAATCTCCCTCATGGTTCGGCACACAGCGGACAATTTTACCCGCGAACTTCCGGGCCTTGGTTACTGGCCCGTTGCAGGACCTTCCGGCTTCGTGGTGGGCTTGGCCTGGGGCTCCTGCTCGGCTGCCTGCACGTCGACGTCAAGCGCCGGCGACGCGGGTGAGGCGAACTCACCACAGAAGTACTGGAACGTCACCGAGAAGGGTGCGCTTCCGGCCGTGATGACTGCCGAACGCGATCCGCCAGCGCTGGTGTCTTCAACACTGATAACCGCACCCTCGCCGGAGACGGCGACCTTGTAGCCGCTCAGGCTCTGCCCGGCCGGGCAGCTCTGTGCAGGCCAGGTGACCTTGACGTCGCTTCCGGGGGCGAACGGCTCGCTGCCGCCTGCCAGAGACGGAGCAGAGCTCGGAGCGCTCAGCTCTGCCGGCGCCGCCCAGACGGTGACGGTGATGGTCGTGCCGACCGCGACGTTCTTGCCGGTCGGGTTGACCGCGTACACCTTGCCTGCATCGCTGCTGTTGGTCGCGGCGTTGCCTTCCTCGACGTTTGCGGTCATGCCGAGCTCGCCGAGCTTGGCCCGCGCCTCATCGGCGGTCAGACCGATGAAGTCGGTGTCGACGATTGCGGCCGTCGTCGGAGCCGGCGGGGTGGTCACCGTCGGCGTCGGCGTCGGTGTGCTCGACGTTGCCGGCGGCGTCGTGGTCTTCTCCGGCGTCGGGGAACCCTGGTTCGTCAGGGCGAATACGGCACCGATCAGGACGATCGCGAGCAGGGCGATGAGGGCGATGAGCGGCCACGTCCACGGGCTGCGCTTCTTCTTCTCCGCTGCAACAGTGTCTGCGCGCGTCATCGAGCCCGCAATGCCCTCTGTCGCCGGAAGCACTGTCGTCGCGACGGTCGGAGCACCCTGGGCGGGGAAGAGCATGGTTGCAGCGGTGTCTGCACCCGCTCCGCCGAGAATTGCGGGGACGGATGCCGCGGCTGCCTGCACATCGCCGCGGCGGAGCGCCGTGGCGGCACGGGCGAGGTGCGCGGCAGAGGCCGGGCGGTCCGCCGGGTTCTTGGCGATGCACGCGAAGACCAGGTTGCGCACGGGCTCGGAAATCGTGACGGGCAGCTCTGGCGGTGCCTCGTTGATCTGCGCCATCGCGATGGCGACCTGGGACTCGCCGGTGAACGGCCGGCGACCCGCGAGTGCCTCGTAGGCGACGATGCCGAGCGAGTAGATGTCGGTGGTCGGTGAGGCGGGGTGACCGGAGGCCTGCTCTGGCGAGAGGTACTGCACGGTTCCCATCACCTGGCCGGTGGCGGTCAGCGGCACCTGGTCGGCGATGCGGGCGATGCCGAAGTCGGTGATCTTGACGCGGCCGTCCGGCGTGATCAGCAGGTTGCCCGGCTTGATGTCGCGGTGGACGAGACCGGCGGCGTGGGCGGCGTGGAGTGCCGACGCCGTCTGGGCGACGATGTCGAGCACCTTGTCGCTGGAGAGCACGTGATCGCGCTCGAGAATCGTGGAGAGCGCCTCGCCGGGCACGAGCTCCATCACGAGGTAGGCGCTGCCGTCCTCTTCGCCGTAGTCGAAGACGTTCGCGATGCCCTCGTGGTTGACGAGTGCGGCGTGGCGGGCCTCGGCGCGGAATCGCTCGAGGAAGCCCGGGTCACCGAGGTACTCGTCCTTCAAGATCTTGATGGCAACCTGACGACCGATGACGAGGTCTGTGGCCTGCCACACCTCGCCCATTCCGCCGATCGCGATTCGCGAAAGGAGTTCGTATCGTCCCCCGAAGGTGAGCCCTGTAGTTGGCCTCATTTATTCAGCACCGCCTCTAGTACCTGTTGTGCGACCGGTGCGGCAAGTAGATTGCCGTACCCCGTTTGGCCCATTCCCCCGCCATCCTCGATGAGGACGGTGATTGCATATTCTGGGTCGTCTGCGGGGGCAAATCCGGTAAACCAGAGCGTGTACGGAGCATCTCCGTCGTTCTCTGCCGTACCCGTCTTACCGGCAACACTGACCCCGTCTATTCTTGCATTACTCGCGGCACCGTTCTCGACTCCGTTGACCATCATTTCGGTCATCGTCGCGGCGGTTTCTTGGCTGATGGCGCGCTGATACTCGCTCGGCTCGAAAGTCTCGATCGGGCTGAGATTCGGGGCCGTGATGGCCTCGACCATGTTCGGGTTCATGACCATGCCGCCGTTGGCGATCGCAGCGGAGACCATGGCCATCTGCAGCGGGGTCGCCCGCACCTCGTACTGGCCGTATGCGGTCATCGCGGTCTGGGCGTCGTCGAGCACGCGCGGGTACACGCTGGCCTCGACGTCCAGGGGGATTTCGAACTCGTCGTTGAAGCCGAACTTCTCTGCCTGCTCGCGGATGGCGTCATCGCCGAGGGCGAGGCCGAGCTCGGCCATGGGCACGTTGCAGCTGAGGCGCAGGGCCGTCGCGATGGTCACGGTCTCGCCGCCACCGCAGTCGTCTCCGCCGCTGTTCCGGATGATCGTGTCTGTGCCGGGCAGCTGGAACGTCGGCGGGTTGGGGAACTCGCTCTCCGGTGTGTACTGGCCGGATTCGAGCGCCGCCGCGACGACGACGAGCTTGAAGACGGAACCGGGAGGGTTCATGTCGCCGCCGATGGCACGGTTGATGAGGGGGTCGCCAGGGTCGGCCAGCAGTGCCTCGTAGTTCTGGTCGACGATCTCGCTGTCGTGCACCGCGAGCGTGTTGGGGTCATAGCTCGGCTTGGAGACCATCGCGATGACGCGGCCGGTCTTCGGCTGTGTCACAACGACGGAGCCGGTGTAATCGCCGAGGGCGTCCCACGCGGCCTGCTGGGCGACGGGGTCGATGGTGACCGAGACCGATGCGCCCTTGCGCCCCTGCCCGGTGAAGAGGCGTTCGAGGGAGTCGAGGAACTGTGCGTTCGCGGTGCCGCTGAGGTAGCTGTTGAGCTTTCCCTCAAGGGCGGTCGGCTCACCGTTCACCGGGAAGAAGCCGGTGATCGGTGCGTAGAGCACTCCGTTGCTGTAGACCCGCTGGAACATGTAGTTGTCGTCGCTCGGCACGGATTCCGCGATGGGGGCACCGCCGGCGAGGATCGGTCCACGCTCGACCTCGTAGCTGTCGTAGAGGGTGCGCGTGTTGCGGGCGTCGTTGCGCAGGTTGTCGGACTGGATCACCTGGATGATCGTCGCCGAGCTGAACAGGGCCAGGAACATGACGAAGACGACGATGCTCACGCGCTTGAGTTCGCGGTTCATTCGTTCACCACCAGACGCGGTTGATTGCGCACCGTGTCGGAGAGCCTCAGCAGGAGCGCCGCGATGATCCAGTTGGCCACGAGCGATGAGCCACCGGCGGCGAGGAACGGAGTCGTCAGGCCGGTGAGCGGGATGACGCGGGTGACGCCCCCGATCACGATGAAGACCTGCAGGGCGACGACGAAGGCCAGGCCGACGCCGAGCAGCTTGCCGAAGTCGTCCTGCCCGGCGAAGCCGATACGGAATCCACGTGCGACGAAGAGCATGTACAGCGAGAGGATGGCGAAGATGCCGGCCAGACCGAGCTCCTCGCCGAGGCTGGCGATGATGTAGTCGCTCTGGGGGACGGGGGTGAGGTCTGGTCGACCCTGCCCGAGCCCGGTGCCGAGCAGCCCGCCGTTGGCGAGGCCGAATAGACCCTGCACGAGTTGGTAGCTGCCGCCGGCGGCCTCGTAGACGGCCGGGTTGAAGGCGTCGAGCCAGTTGTTGAACCGACCGTTGACGTAGTCGAGCGTCTGGCTGGCGATCAGGGCGCCGCCGAGGAACAGGCTGAGGCCGATCAGCACCCAGCTGAGCCGCGCGGTGGCGACGTAGAGCATGACGAGGAACAAGCCGAAGTAGAGCAGCGCGGTGCCGAGGTCACGCTGGAAGACGATGACCGACATCGAGAGGGCCCAGACCACGATCAGGGGACCGAGATCGCGCATCCGCGGCATCCGCATGCCGAGGAACTTGCTGCCGACCATCGAGAGGCTGTCGCGGTTGCGCACCAGGTATCCGGCGAAGAACACGGCCAGGGCGATCTTGGCGATCTCACCCGGTTGGAAGGTGGCGAAGTCGCCGATGCCGATCCAGACGCGGGCACCGTTGACCTCGTGACCGAGGCCGGGGACGAGCGGGAGCAGCAGGAGGATGACGGCCACGAAGCCGGCGACGTAGGTGTAGCGGAAGAGCACGCGGTGGTTGCGGATGACGACGATGACCACGAGCGCGGCGATGATCGCCATCGCGCTCCACACGATCTGGCGCACGGCGGCGCTGTCCCAGCCCGTGTCGCCGAGGAGCAGGTCGACGCGGTAGATCATCGCGATGCCGAGGCCGTTCAGCACGGTGGCGATCGGCAGGATGAAGGGGTCGGCGTCGCGGGCGATGAAGCGCATCGCCACGTGCATGCCGAAGACGAGCAGCGAGAGCCCGGCGCCGAGCACGACGAGCGTCGTGTCGAGGGTGCCGAGTTCGCCGAGCTGCACGAGCACGATGGCGATGGCGTTGATCGAGCAGGCGAAGATGAGCAGCGCGAGCTCGAGGTTGCGCAGCTTCTGCGGGATACGGATGCGACGGACGCTGCCCGTAGTGGTGGAGCTGCGCGTCTGGCGCCCCGCGGCATCCGCCGTGCGTGCGTTAGTCCGGGACACGACTGGCCTCCAGTCGGGTGACGATCTCTCTGGCCTCGCTCAGCGAACCCGCGCTGATCGTGGCTTCGACGATCTTCTGGTCGTATGGCTTGAGATCGGCGAGGGCGATGTCGGTCTTCTTGTAGACCTCGCTCAGCGCGATCGGGCCGAGGTTCTGTTGCACGCCACGGTAGATCGCGACGGTGCCGCTCTCGCTGCCGACGAAGTAGCGGCTCTGGGTCCACTGGTACGCCACGACGCAGGCGAGAACGATGGCCGCGATCAGCGCGATGATGGAGGCGAGCCAGACGGCCCGGCGGCGGGCGACGCGGCGGCGGTCCTCTTCGATGAGCTCGTCGAGGTAGTCCTGGGAGTCGGGCTCGAAGTGGCTCTCGCGCACGGGGTGCAGTCGGAACGGCGGCAGGCGCATGGAGCGAACCCGCGGCGGTTCCGCGGCGGCGAAGCTGAGCGGCGATGCGGCAGAGCCGACGATGAGTGGGTCGGTGCGGAGCGGCGCGGTCTCGCCGATGTCGACGACGACGACGGTGACGTTGTCCGGGGCACCGGCATCCAGGCTGTCCTTGACCAGGCGCTGGGCGAGATCGTGGGCGCGGCCGCCCATCGCGAACTCCGCCCGAATCTGGTCGAGCGAGACGACGCCGCTCAGCCCGTCGGAGCAGATCAGCCACCGGTCGCCGGCGCGCGTGGCCAGGATGGAGGTGTCGATCTCCGGGGCGGAGTCGACGTCGCCGAGCACGCGCATGAGCACGCTGCGGCGGGGGTGCACCGCCGCCTCTTCCTCTGTGATGCGGCCGCTGTCGACGAGGCGCTGGACGAAGGTGTGGTCGATGGTGATCTGAGAGACGTCACCGTCGCGGCAGAGATAGATGCGCGAGTCACCGATGTGGGCGATCGCCACCTCGTCGCCGAGCACGGCCAGCGCGCTCACCGTCGTGCCCATGCCGGTCAGTTCGGTGTGTTCGAAGACCGTCTCCGCCAGCAGGGCGTTGGCCGCGACGAGTGCCGCCTGCAGCGCGAACTCGGCCTCCTGGGGAGTCGAGTAGACCTGGTCGGCCTCCGCCATGCGCGTGATCGCGATCGCGGATGCCACGTCTCCGCCCGCGTGGCCGCCCATGCCGTCGGCCACGACGAACAGCCCGATGCCGGCGAGGCCGGAATCCTGGTTGTTCGAACGGATGCGTCCGACGTGTGAGACCGCCGCGCTGTCAGAGACTCTCGCCATGCGCCTACCGTCGCAGCTCGAAGCTCGTGGAACCGATCTTCACCGGGGTGTTCAGCGGAATCGGCGTGGGAACGGCGACACGGACGCCGTCGAGGAAGGTTCCGTTGGTCGAGTCGAGGTCCTGCAGCATCCACTGGTCGTTCCACAGCATGAGGCGCGCGTGGTGGGTGGAGGTGTAGTCATCGCGGATGA
>CAZZNX010000079.1:0-17283 GCA_964655795.1 uncultured Leifsonia sp.
CGATCCGCTCATCGGGGCGCCGGCGCCCGGCGGCGGGGCCGCGGCATCCGCCTGCCCGCCATAGTGGCTGAGGAAGAGTTCTTCGAGCGATGGCGGGTTCACCGTGAGGCCGCTCACCCGCAGTGCGAGCAGGGCCGCGAGCACCGCGGGCATGTCGTCGCTGTCGACGGTGAAGCGAACGCGGGCACCGTCGCGCAGCAGCTCGTGGGTTCCGGGGATCGTGGCGAGCTGAGCGTCACCGAACTCTCCCCCGCCCGGCGCCTCCGCGGCGAACGACACCTCCGTGCGGGTGAGGTGGCGGAGGGCAGCGAGCGTTCCGCTCTCGACGGTTCTGCCCGCGCGGATGATGCTCACCCTGTCGCAGAGGTGTTCCACTTCGCTCAGAATGTGGCTGCTCAGCAGCACGCTCGTTCCCTGGTCGACCCGTTGCCCGATCTGCTCCCGGAACACGGCCTCCATCAGGGGATCGAGTCCGGATGTCGGCTCGTCGAAGATGTACAGCTCTGCCGGCGTGGCGAGGGCGGCGATGAGCGCTACCTTCTGCCTGTTGCCCTTGGAGTAGGTGCGGGCCTTCTTGCTCGGGTCGAATTGGAAGGCCTCGACCAGGGCGGCCCGCCTGCTCGCGTATGCGCGCTTGTCGGCGTCGCCGCCGCGCAATCGGGTGAGCAGATCGATCGCCTCGCCTCCGGAGAGATTCGGCCAGAGGCTCACATCGCCTGGAACGTAGGCGATGCGGGTGTGGAGGGCCGCGGCATCCGCCCACGGATCTCGGCCGAAGACGGATGCCGAGCCCCCCGTCGCGCGCATCAGACCGAGCAGCACCCGGATGGTCGTGGACTTGCCTGAGCCATTGGGGCCGAGGAAGCCGTGGACCTCGCCGTGCGCGACACTGAGGTCGAGCCCGTCGAGAGCAATCACCCGGCCGAAATGCTTCTGCAAGCCCCGCGTTTCAATCACCGTGCTCATAGTCGTGACGCTACGCCGATGCGGCGCCACCTGGGGGATTTCTCACGATTTCCTTACGCCGCGCGAGGCGCAGCGTCGCGAAAGGCGGCAGCCATCACCAAGGAAACGTCGAGAACCACAACCGATCTCGTCACGGTTTCGGTGGGAGGGCCATCAGCCCACGACCCCGCCCGTCGCAAGCAACGGCCATCGCTAGGCTTGGGCCATCAACATCTTCCACCGCCGCCCCATCGATCGCGAGATCCTGCGCCTCGCGGTACCCGCGCTCGGTGCGTTGATCGCTGAACCGCTGTTCCTGCTCGCCGACTCCGCCATGATCGGCCACCTCGGAGCGATTCCGCTGGCCGGCCTCGGCATCGCCAGCGCCGTGCTGCAGACGATCATCGGCCTGATGGTGTTCCTCGCCTACAGCACCACCCCGGCGGTCGCGCGCCGGCTCGGCGCCGGCGACGAACGGGGTGCGGTGGAATCCGGGGTCGACGGCATCTGGCTGGCCACCGGCCTCGGCGTTCTGCTGGCCATCGGCGGCTGGTTCTGCGCGCCCTGGATGGCCGGGCTGTTCGGCGCGGAAGCCGCCGTCACCGAGCAGGCCGTGATCTACCTCGGCATCTCGATGTTCGGGCTGCCGGCGATGCTGCTCGTCTTCGCCGCGACCGGCCTGCTGCGCGGACTGCAGGACACCCGCACCCCGCTCTACGTGGCCGGGATCGGCTTCGCGGTGAACATCGTGCTCAACTACCTCTTCATCTACGTGCTGGGCCTCGGCATCGCCGGATCCGCCATCGGCACCGTCGTCGCGCAGTGGGGCATGGTCGCCGTCTACCTCGTCGTCGTGGCCGGGCACGCCCGCCGCGTCGGGGCCGGGCTGCTGCCCCACCACGCCGGAGTGCTCGGCGGTGCGACGTCTGGCGGCTGGCTGTTCCTGCGCACGGTGAGCCTGCGCGCCGCGATGCTGCTCGCCGTCTTCGTGGCGACCGGGCTGGGGTCGGCCCCACTCGCGGCGTTCCAGATCGCGATGACCTTGTTCGCCACGATCGCCTTCGCCCTCGACGCCCTCGCGATCGCCGCCCAGGCGCTCGTCGGCAAGGGTCTCGGCGCCGGCGACGTCGCGACCGTGCGCGCCGTGCTCGCCCGCTGCCTGCAGTGGGGCATCGGCGGTGGCGCGCTCATCGGCCTCCTCGTGATGAGCCTCGCCGGCGTGCTCGGCTGGGTGTTCACGAGCGATGCGGATGTCGCAGCACTGCTGCCGCCTGCACTGATCGTGCTCGGCCTCTCGGTTCCGCTCGGCGGCCTCGTCTTCGTGCTCGACGGCGTGCTGATCGGCGCCGGCGACGCCCGCTACCTCGCGCTCACCGGCATCCTGAACGTCGCCGCCTTCGTGCCGCTCGCCCTCGCGGTCGGTGCCTGGGCGGCCCCGGACGCCGCCGGCCTGGCCTGGCTGATGGCGGCATTCGCGCTCGGCTACCTCGGCGCCAGGGCGATCACCCTCGGGCTGCGCGCCCGAGGGGACCGCTGGATGGTCGTCGGAACGACCCGCGCCTGATCTCCCGCTAGAGCGTGATCAGCCCGCTCGCGTTGTCGCGGGCACGCTCGAGGCGGGCGGCGACGTTCTGCCAGTCGACGATGCCCCAGAAGGCGTTCACGTAGCTCGCCCGCACGTTCTGGTAGTCGAGGTAGTAGGCGTGCTCCCAGACGTCGAGCATGAGCAGCGGGATCAGCCCGGCTGGCAGATTGCCCTGCTGGTCGTAGAGCTGCACGATGATCGGCTGCGCGCCGAGGATGTCCCAGGCGAGGATCGACCAGCCGGATCCCTGCACACCGAGGGCTGTCGCCGTGAAGTGCGCCTGGAACTTCTCGAAGGAGCCGAAGGCGTCATCGATGGCCGCGGCGAGTTCGCCCTCCGGCCGGTCGCCGCCGGTCGGCGACATGTTGGTCCAGAAGACGGAGTGGTTGACGTGCCCGCCGAGGTTGAAGGCGAGATCCTTCTGCAGCTTGTTCACGTTGCCGAGCTCGCCGGCGTCACGCGCCTCGGCCAGCTGGGCGAGCGCCGTGTTGGCGCCCGTGACGTAGGCCTGGTGGTGCTTGCTGTGGTGCAGCTCCATGATCCGGCCGCTGATGGCCGGCTCGAGCGCCGCGTAGTCGTAGCCGAGCTCCGGCAGTGTGTAGAGAGACATGTGCTTCCTTTCGATGGGGCTGTGCTGGTGCAGCCCGCCGGGGTGGGCCGGCGTGGTGTTGTCTGTGGTGTTGCCTGCGCTGTTGCCGCAGAGTTGGTCAGTTCAGGATGCTGTGCTCCTGCAGACCGTGGAAGGCACGGTCGTGGTAGACCAACGGGCTGCCGCCGACGCCCTCGTCGATCTCGAGCACCTCGGCGATGACGAGGGTCGAGGCACCGACTGCGACAGTGTTCGCGATCCGACAGCGCAACATCATCGCCGCGTCCGGGAGCAGCGGTTCCCCCGTCTCCCGGGTGGTCCAGCCCTGCTCGCTCACGAAACGTGGCGCACCGCTCTGGGCGAACGAACGCGCGATGTCGACGTTCTCGGAGCGCAGCAGATGGACGACACACGTGGCCGCCGCCAGCACATGGCCGGCGGAGCCCGCCTTCGTCGTCACGGAGAACACGAGAACCGGCGGCTCGGCCGAGACGGAGGAGACACTCGATGCGGTCAGACCGACCGGGCCGTCCGGGCCCTCCGCGGTGATCACCGCGACGCCCGCCGGATGCCGACGGAACGCCGCCTTGAACTGATCAACCATCGCGGCGGCGGCATCCTGGGCCATTGTTCTCCTGTTCACGCGCGGCATGAGGCGTTTCGCGCCGGGCATTCGCAACGGTAACATCTCAAGTGAACTTGAGATCAAGGAGGCCCCGCCCGTGACGGACACCCCCACGTCAACCGACCTCCTGCCCATCGGGCAGATCGCACGGAGGGCCGGGGTTCCGGTGTCGACGGTGCGCTACTACGAGTCGATCGGACTCATCCCCGCCGTGCGCTCGGCCGGCAACACGCGCCAGTTCCCCCGGCACGTGCTGCGCCGCATCGCCTTCATCCAGGTGTCGGTGCGCTACGGGGTCACGCTCAGCGAGGTCGCCGAGATCCTCGCGACACTGCCGGCAGACCACCAACCGAGCCGGGCCGATTGGGCGCGCATCTCGACCATATGGGCGGAGCATCTCGCGCGACAACAGGCGATTCTGGCGCGCATGCAGGAGGAGCTGACCGGGTGCATCGGATGCGGCTGCCTCTCGCAGACGCGCTGCGCCGTCGTGAACTCCCGCGACAGGCTCGGCGACGACGGCCCCGGACCCCGGCGCGTGCTCGGCGACGACGGCCCCGGACCCCGGCGCGTGCTCGGCGACGCCTAAGATCCGCCGTGCGCCACGGCGGGGTCCGACCTCAGCGAGCTGAGGCCACCGGGCCCGTGGTGTTGCCCTGGTGGAAGACGCTGCTGAAGCAGCGATCCTGTGGGTGGCCGCCAGCCAGCATCTGCACGAGCGCCTCGCCGGCCGCGCGCCCCTTGGCCGCGGAGGGCTGTACGAGCGTTGTCAGGTCGTAAGGCGCCAGGCCGTCCACCTGCACGCCGTCGAAGCCGAGCACGCTGACGTCACCGGGAACGCTGAGGCCGAGTTCCTCCGCCGCCCTGATCACGCCGGCTGCGAGCAGATCGCTCTGCGCGATGACCGCGGTCGGCCGGGTCCCCGGATCGGCGAAGAGGGTCAGCGCGGCCAGCCGCCCCGCCTCGACATCGCTCGCCGTCGCGACCACTCCCCCGATGCCGGGGAAGACGGCACGCGCGCCGGCGATCCGCTCACTCGTCGTGGCTGAGGTGCTGGCGGCCTCCCGATCCGGGCTGAGGGGCCCGCCGAGACGGTCGGGGTCGAGCGGCAGCGTCACGAGTGCGACCCGGCTGTGGCCGAGCGCGCGCAGGTGCTCGGCACCGCGGCGCGTTGCATCCTCGTTGTCGATCGAGATCTCGATGATGTCGTCGCCCGCGTCCCCCTCGATGGCGACCATCGGGATGCCGCGCTGGCGCAGTTGCGCGACGGAGTGGGCGAGCCGCGGGCTGCAGCCGATCAGGGCGACGGCGTCGACGGGGGCGTTGCCGACGTTCACGGCGCCGTCGCCGGTGTCGGTGAGCAGCAACAGGCCGGCGCCGATCGAGGCGATGCCGTCGGAGATGCCGTCGAGCATCTGGATCTTCACCGGGTCGAGGAAGGCTGCACGCACCCGCTCCTCGAGCACGACGCCGACGATTCCGGAGCGGCCGCGGCGCAGCGACTGGGCGCGCGGGTCCGGCCCGGCGTAGTTGAGTTGGCGCGCAGACTCCAGCACGCGTTCGCGGGTGGACTCTGACACCGGGCCCGAGCCGCTGAAGGCGAGCGAGGCGGTCGACGGCGAGACGCCGGCGTGGGCTGCGACGTCGGCGAGGGTCGGCCGGGGATGGGGTGCCGCGGCATCCGTCATCTCGTCGCTCCTCTGCGCTACGTACCAACAAGGCTCTGTTCCAACAAGACGTGGCCGCACCGGCAAGACGCGCTTGACCGGCTTCCGCCCACCTCGGTAGTTTAGACGGATCGAATCGATTCGATACGATGTGTCTCAGGCGCGAACGACACCGCCTCCACCACCGAGCAACGGGAACGCATGTCAGAGTCGACCTCTCCATCCGCCACGACACCGTCGGCAGCCGTGCCAGCGGCCCAGCGACGCGGCCTCATCGCCTGGCGCAACGCCGTGTTCACGATCTTCTTCCTCAGCGGCCTCAGCGTCGCCAGCTGGGTCGCGCGCATTCCCGCCGTGCGCGATGATCTGCAGATCTCGCTCGACACCGTCGGCCTTGTGATCCTCGGCATGTCGGTCGGCTCGATCATCGGCCTCACCTGCTCCGCGGCCATCCTGGCCCGCTTCGGTGCGCGCATCGGCATGATCTTCAGTCTCTGCCTCGTCGCCGGTGGGCTCGTGTTCATCGGGCTCGGCAGCAGCGTGTTCGCGCTGCTGCCGGTCATCGTCATCGGCATGGCGATCTTCGGATTCGGCAACGGCTCGGTCGACGTGATGATGAACGTCGAGGGCGCGGCCGCCGAGCGCGAGATCGGCAAGACGCTGATGCCTCTCATGCACGCCTTCTTCAGCTTCGGCACGATGGCCGGCGCCGCGCTCGGCGCCGGCGCATCGGCGATGCACCTGCCGGTCGCAACCCACCTCGCCGCCATCGCGCTGCTCATCGTCGTCGCGGTGTTCATCACGGTGCGCTTCATCCCGATTCGCGAATCCGTCGGCGACGACCCGCACACGGCCGCGCCGCGCCAGCCGTGGGGCGCCCGTCTCCGCGAGAACCTCGCCGTCTTCGCCGACACCCGCCTGCTCCTCATCGGCGTCATCGTGCTCGGCACCTCCTTCGCCGAGGGCTCGGCGAATGACTGGATCGCCCTCGCCGTCGTCGACGGACACGGCTTCGACAACACGACGGGCGCCATCGTCTTCGGCGTCTTCGTGACCGCGATGACCGTGGCGCGCGTCGCCGGCGGCCCGATCCTCGACCGCTTCAGCCGGGTGCCCGTGCTGCGGACCTGCGCGGCGCTCGGCATCGCCGGTCTCTCGCTGTTCATCTTCGGCGGAGGCAGCCTGCCCGTGATCATCGTCGCCACCGTGCTCTGGGGCCTCGGCTGTGCGCTCGGATTCCCCGTTGGCATGTCGGCGGCCGCGGATGACGAGAAGCACGCCGCCGCCCGCGTGAGCGCCGTCGCGATCATCGGTTACTGCGCGTTCCTGGCCGGCCCGCCGCTGCTCGGATTCCTCGGCCAGCACTTCGGCATCCTGAACGCCCTGATCGTGCTGCTCGGACTGCTCGTGCTCGCCGGCCTGTGCGCTCCGGCCGCCCGCGAGGCCTCGCGCCGGATCCCCGCCAACTAGCGGCACACACCCAGTCAGCGCTCCGCGCCAGTTGCTGCGCTGTGCGCCACATGATGTGGCGCACAGCGCAGCAACTGGCGCAGCGGGCGTGCCGGAACGCGGCATCCGCCAGCGTCTAAACTCGTACGGTGCGCCTAGTCATTGCTACCTGTTCCGTCGATTACGCCGGCCGCCTCGCCGCCCACCTCCCGCTGGCCAAGCGCCTGCTGATGGTCAAGGCCGACGGCAGTCTGCTCGTGCACTCCGACGGCGGCAGCTAAAAGCCGCTCAACTGGATGAGCCCGCCGTGCACCCTGACGGTCGGCGAGCCCAGCACTGAGCAGGCAGAGGCCGGCATCACCGAGCTCTGGACAGTGACGCACACGAAGACGGCCGACAAGCTCGTGGTCAGCATCTACGAGGTCGAGCACGACAGCGCCCACGCGCTCGGCATCGATCCCGGCCTGCAGAAGGACGGCGTCGAGGCCCACCTGCAGAAGCTCCTCGCCGAGCAGATCGAGTTGTTGGGCGACGGCCACACCCTCGTGCGGCGCGAGTATATGACGGCGATCGGCCCCGTCGACATCCTGGCGAAGGATGCCGCCGGCGGCTCCGTCGCCGTCGAGCTCAAGCGCCGCGGCGACATCGACGGCGTCGAACAGCTCACCCGCTACCTCGAGCTGATGAACCGCGACCCGCACCTCGCACCGGTCCAGGGAGTGTTCGCGGCGCAGGAGATCAAGCCTCAGGCGCGCACCCTGGCCGAGGATCGCGGCATCCGCTGTCTCGTGCTCGACTACGACGCGATGCGCGGCCTCGACGACGGCCACCACCGCCTGTTCTGAGTGCGCTTCGCGCGACACTGCAACGCGAAAGCCGAGCGAAACCGGAGTTTCACAGCCGGGGAACCTAGGATGGCTCGGTGAGTATCCCGACCTTGACCACCGCGACCGCGCTGTGGTCCGCCATTCTCTTCGACCTTGACGGCACCATTACCGACTCGGCTCCCGGCATCACCGCCTCCCTCGCCCGTACCTTCGAGACGCTCGGTCGGCCCGTTCCGGATGCCGCAGAGCTGCTCGCATACGTCGGCCCGCCCCTGCTCGACTCGTTCCGTGAGCGCGCCGGCATGAGCGATGAGCAGGCCTGGGAGGCGATCAACGCCTACCGCGCCGACTACAACGGCTCCGCCATCGACACCGCGGTCTACCCCGGTGTCGCCGGCCTGCTCGAGCGCATCCACGCCGCCGGCGTTCCGCTGGCGCTGGCCACGAGCAAGCCGGAGTCCGTCGCCGTGCGCATCCTCGAGAACTTCGGCCTCGACCGCTACTTCACCGTGATCTGCGGGGCGACCGACGACGAGAGTCGCAGCGCGAAGGCCGACGTCGTCGCCGAGGCGATCCGCCGGCTCGCCGAGCAAGGTGTCGACGTCAGCCGCTCCGTCATGGTCGGCGACCGCAGCTACGACACCGTCGGCGCCGCGGCGAACGGCATTCCAACGATCCTCGTCGAGTGGGGCTACGGCTCCCCCGCCGAGGCCGTCGATGCCATCGGTACTGTGTACTCCACCGACCAGCTCGCGAAGAAGCTCCTCGGCTGACCACGCACCACCCAGACGACGGAGTTCCCGACGATGCGAACCCAAACGACTCATGAGCGTGAGCTCACCGACGCCGTTGCGCTCCGCCCGCCGCACGGCCGGTTGAACCCGGCCGCGGTCGGCTGGGCCCGGCATCCGCTGGTCGACACCGACGGCATCGGCCGCGGCAGCTTCGGCTGGGGGCGCAACAAGCGTTGGGAGTACTGGGCGGTCACCACGCCGACCCACATCGTCGGCATCACGGTGTCGAGCCTCGACTACGCGAGCCTGCACCAGCTCTGGGTGAAGGACAGGCGCAGCGGCGAGGAGATCGACCTCGTCGCGATCAGCCCGCTGAGCGGCAGCGCGACCCTGCCCGGCACCCTCGGCGCGGGTTCGGCCCGCACTCGCACGAAGGCTCTCTCGATCGACATCGATGAACTCGGTGAGGCGGATGCCGGCTCGCCGGGCACGCGGCTCCGCGCCGTCTCCTCCCGGGTGACCATCGACGTGCTCGCCGAGCGCCCTCCCGGCCACGAGGCCATGGGCGTCGTCGTGCCGTGGAGCGATCGGCTGTTCCAGTACACGGTCAAGGACGTCGCCAGGCCAGCCGGCGGGACGATCACGATCGACGGCGTGAGCCACCGACTGCCACGCGGAGAGTCCTGGGCGGTGCTCGATCACGGCCGCGGCCGCTGGCCGTACTCGATGACGTGGAACTGGGGCGCGGCATCCGGCATCGTCGACGGCCGCACGATCGGGCTGCAGCTCGGTGGCAAGTGGACGGCGGGAACCGGTTCGACCGAGAACGCGCTCTCGGTCGACGGCCGCATCACCAAGTACGGCGACGAGCTGGACTGGGAGTACTCGCAGGGCGACTTACTCGCGCCGTGGCGGATCCGCGGCGAACGCCTCGACCTCGTCTTCACGCCGGAGTTCGACCGCTCCTCGCAGACGAATATGCTCGTGATCGGCTCGGAGACGCACCAGTGCTTCGGCAGCTACTCCGGCACCGCGATCGACGAGAACGGGACGACGCTGCGCGTCGACGGCCTCTTCGGCTGGGCCGAGCACGTGCACAACCGCTGGTAGCCACAAGCGCTGCTGGTAACCACAAGCGCTGGTAGCCACGACCGGTGGATGCCGGCCGATGACGCGCTCAGCCGACGACGTCGCTCGCAGTCTCGATCAGCGCCGCGGCCTCCCCGGGGTTCACCCGGCTGAGCAGGAGCGCACTCGCCGTGATCGCAACGAGGAGTCGGGCGCGCCGCGCAATCTCCTGCGCGGCTGCGCCGGTATCCGCGCGACGCAAGACCGTCTCGAACGCCTGCTGGAGGTCGGCACGGTAGCCATCGACCACCGCACGCTGCCGGGCATCCGAGCCGGCGATGCCGCTCGCGCTGTTCAGCAGCAGGCATCCGCGGCGCGGGGAGTCCGCCGGGGTCATGGTGATGAATGCGGTCAGCGTCGCCCAGTACTCCCCCAGCGCGACGACGGGATCGCCGGCGCCGCGGAGCCGCGCGAGGCGAGGGGCGATGACGGTGTCGAGATAATCGGCGACCGCGGCGTCGTAGAGCCCGCGCTTGCTCTCGAAGGTGCGGTAGAGGCTGGACCGGTTGAGCCCTGTCGCGTGCTCGAGGTCAGCCAGCGAGGCCGCCTCGAAGCCCTTGTCCCAGAAGACATCGCGCGCGGCCGCGACGGCCGTCGCTGTGTCGAATGCCTGTGTGCGCCCCATGCGCCCTCCCATTGTCACGAGCTGTTGTCACGAGCCGTGCTTGCGAACCGATCGGTTCCATTCTATATTGAACCGATCGGTACAAAACCACCCAACCCGAAGGCGGGCGGCCATCCCGCCCCGTCTCCGTCAGAAAGCAGGAGCCATGCTTGCCCTGAGTCTCGTCTTCCTCGGCATCGCGGCCGTCATCCACGTCTACATCTTCGTGCTCGAATCCCTGCGCTGGACGGCGCCGTCAACGCGCAGGACCTTCGGGACAAGTGCGGCGGATGCCGAGACGACGAAGCCCCTCGCCTTCAACCAGGGTTTCTACAACCTGTTCCTGGCGATCACCGTCGGCGTCGGCATCGTGATGGCCGGCAACGGCGCGCTCGCGCCCGGAGCCGCCCTGCTCTTCGCGGGCGCGGGCTCGATGGTCGCCGCCGGGCTCGTGCTGCTGATCTCGGATCGCCGCAAGGCTCGAGCGGCGCTCGTGCAGCTGAGCGCTCCGGCGATCGGCCTGATCCTGCTGCTGATCACGCTGCTCGGCTGACGCGCTCCGCCCGGCCGCCCCGGCGGCGCTAGGAGACGATGCCGGGCGTCGTCGAGACCATGGCCATGATGACGTTCATCATCTGCACGAACCAGACGATGATCAGCACGAGCGAGAGCAGGCTGACCGCGAGCGTCGCCCACATCGGGGCGAGGCCCCTGCCGGCCTGGCGCTTGACGACCACGGAGCGGCCGATCACATAGACCAGATTGCTCAGAATCGACCACGCCCAGTGGAAGCGCCGCGAGTAGCCCTGCTGGACGAGCAAGCGCCAGTCGAAGAGCGAGAGCGTGATCATCGCTGCAGCGAGCACCCAGCTGCCGACGCTGAGCAGCAGGTAGCCGGGATCGAGCAACATCGAGTCGGCGGCGAGCGGGTCGGCCATCGCTGCGAGCATGTAACCCTCGAAGTCCCAGGCGAACAGTGTGAGCACCGACAGCAGCGGAAGCAGCGTGTATGCCCAGATCAGCCAGTTCGCCGTCGGGGTGCCCTCCGGCACCCGACCCTGCGTCATCGTCATCCCGTACGGCTGTGCCGCATACGGCTGCGCGGCGTAAGACTGGGTCGGGTATGGCTGGGCCGCAGTGGGCTGTGCCGTGTGCGACGGCGCCGTCGGCTGTGCCGTGTAGGACGGAGCGACGAACGGCTGAGCAGCGCCCGGCTGTGCACTGACCGGCTGGGCACTGACCGGCTGGGCAGCGGCGGCCTGCGTCGCGGGATCAGCCATCTCTCCGTACTTCGGCACGGTCGGCAGCGGCCCGGCCAGCACGGGAACGGCGACGGGAGCGACCGCCGCCGGCTGCGGAACGGGAGCGGTGTGATCGCTCCACTGGGCGCCATCCCACCACCGCAGCTGCGCGGCATCCTGCGGGTCGGCGTACCAGCCGGCGCTCGGCAAGCCATTCGTGGTCATCGCACGTCTCCATCCTGCGTGGCTGTGCCGCGCACCATCTCGACCCAGCGGGCGAGGAACGCCGCACCGGCTTCGTCATGAATCAAGTCACCGGCCGTGAGCACCGGGTACGGCTTCTCCGGCACTCCGTCGGCCGGGCGCACATCGACATGGGCAACAGTATGCCCCTGCTCGTGCAGCCAGTCGGCCATTGCGTAGTCGGTGCGCGAGTCGCCGACCGTGCGCCACTGCACGGGAAGGGCGCCGCCCGGCAGCAGCATCTCGATCGCGCGCATCGCCCCGAGGTCCTTGCCGAGTTGAATCGACTCAATGTCGGTGGAGATGATCGTCGAGTCCACGCGGTAGCCGACGGTCCCGTCGGATGCCGCCGCGTTCAGACCGTTGTGCTCGACGCCGAGGTCGTGCAAGCCCATCTCGGCGAACGCGGCAGCGTCGAACTCCCTCTGCTGCTCCAGGTAGTCGGCGCTCTGCACATGCTTGTGCTGCTCGACAGAGACCATGGCCCGCTTGGTCTGGTCGAAGAACATGTAGTCGGCGAAGCGCTCGGCGACGAGCTTCTCGATCGCCTCGCCGTACGCGGTCGGCACGGCCAGTTCGCCAGAAACCTCGATCTCGCCGGCGCCGGCCGGCGTGATCGGGAACCAGACGGCGCCCTTCTCGCAGACGGCGAAGACGCGGGCGTGCGAGGGAAGCCCGGCCGCTACGAGCGGCGCGACGACCTCCTCGCGCAGGAAGGCGTCGGAACGGCCGGTGTTGAACACGATCGGGATGCCGGCATCCGCGAGCGTCACGAGGTCACGCGTGACGGAGTCGATCGCGATCGAGCGCGTGATGGGGCTGGCGATCGGGCCGTCAACGTCGAGGAGCAGGCCGAGCATCGGTACGGATTCACTCATGCCTCGACGCTACCGGGCGCAGAGAGGCACTGCGGACCGCGCTGACCGCCCTCGGACGGCCGGGAAACTGCTCAGAGCGCGGCGAAGCGCCGCCGCACTCCGGCGAGCGCGCGCATCCGGCTGGCCGCCCCGCGCTGGCTGGAGCGGCCGATCGAGATGTGCCGGAAGCGCCGAACGCCAATCAGGCGGAATGTTCCGCTGCCGAGGATCCGCGAGGCCGGGCGGCCGAACCACCAGCGGTAGAGCGCGTCATCCGTCGTCATGACCGACACGACGCTCACGCCGCGCAGCCGCGTCAGCCTGCCCCGCAGGGCGCCGCCGATCTTGGGCTCGTCGAAGGCATAACCCTTGGCGAGCACCCGATCGAGGAAGCCCTTGGTGCCGGCCGGCATCGCCATCCACCACACGGGGAAGACGAAGACCAGGTGGTCGGCGGCACTCAGCCGGTGCTGCATCGCCGTGGCATCGGAGCGCATCTCGCCTCCCGTGCGCCAGGCCCGCAGCTCCGCGGCGCTCATCACCGGGTCGAAGCCCTCAGCGGCGAGGTCGGCCACGTCGACGCTGTGGCCGGCGTCGGCCAGACCGGCGCGCACCTCGGCAAGCGCCGCCGCGGCGAGGCTGCGCTGGTGCGGAACGTTGTCGTGCGCCTCTGCTCCGTAGGGGTGGTCGAAGACGACGAGAACATGCATGGGCATTCCTGCTTTCGGGATCGGTTTGGAACAGTTTCACCTAAAACAGTTGCATGTGCAACCGTAGCGATACACTGGGGTCATGGCACAGACACCCGGAATGATGAGCGGACCGGCAGCCGAGCTTGAGGCGGACGAGCAAGTGCTCGCACTCTGGCTGCAGGCGCGCCACGCCGTCGCGACGCTTGAGGCCGAGCTGGACGCACAACTCCACCTCGAACTCGGGATTCCGCTGGCACGCTACGCACTGCTCTGCACCCTGGACGACCCCGACTGCGCCTTCAACCAGCAGGTGATCGCATCACTGGTCGGCATGAACAAGAGCAGCGTGAGCCGACACGTCGACGCCGCAGCGCAGGCAGGGCTGGTCGTGGCCGAGGTGTCGGCGGAGTCGCGGCGCGACAAGACCGTGCGCCTCACGGCATCCGGCCGCACGCTCGTCGAGCGCGGGCGGGCGATTGTCGCCGGCCGGGCCCCGCGGATTCCCGCACAGCAGCTCGAGCAGACACTCGCGACCCTCGCACTGTTCGCCGCCCAGCGCGAGGCCTGAGCGCGGCCCGACGTGCGGCGGCGAGCGTGGGGCGGCGAGCGTGGGGCGGCATCAGAAATCAACCCACCATTGGCGCGGCACATGGGCAATGATGAGCACATGAGTGTTCAGCGGCCGAGAATCGGCGACGGGCGGGCGGACCCGGTGCGGCTCGCATGAGGCGCCTGCTGCGGCCGTTCTGGTGGTGGCTGGACTACGTCTACGCCGGCTGGCAGCAATGTCGCTCAGTGTTCCGCAGGCGTCCGCCCCGTCGCTTCAGCGAGGGTGACGCCACACGGCCGACCGTCGTGCTGCTGCCGGGGGTCTACGAGACCTGGCTCTTCCTCGAGCCGCTCGCGACGCGCCTCAATGCCCGCGGCTACCGCGTGGTCGCCGTTCCCGAGCTGTCGTTCAATCGGATGCCGGTGGTCCGCTCCGCCGAGGTCGTCGCCGCCGCTCTCGACCGGTTCTCCGCCGAGCACGGTGCGACGGAGTTCGTGCTGCTCGCCCACAGCAAGGGAGGGCTCATCGGCAAGAAGCTCCTCGTGTCGGAGTACCCGGGCATTGTCGGCATGGTCGCTGTCGCGACGCCGTTCAGCGGCTCGAGCTACGCCCAATTCCTGCCCTCAGCCACTCTGCGCGCGTTCTCCCCCCACGACGAGGTACTCAAAGAACTACTCACCCAGCGGCTCGCCAACGAGCACATCGTGTCGATCTACGCCGAGTTCGACCCGCACATCCCCGACAAGAGTTCGATCGAGGGCGGCCAGAACATCGAGCTACCGATCAACGGCCACTTCCTACTCCTCGGAAACGAGCTGCTGACTGCGTCCGTGGAGCGCGCCGTCGCCGGCATGCCGGGCAGTGGCGCGTCGAACTCGTAGAAACTCACCGGTCCACGCCCGGCACGGCTTCGTCGAGTCCGGCGCCGCCTGGCTAGGCCGCTGCCTGCACCCGCGTCGCGAGTGCGAGGTTCGCACGCAACTCATCGGCGTTCTGGTAGATGACGTAGGCCGGCTGGTCCCGCTCGGAGCGCCAGCTCTCGGCGAGCGGTCCCATGTCAACGGTGTCGAAGCCGAACTCGTCGTACACCCGAGTCATGAGCTCCACGGCATCCGCGAAGTCGCTCGAGGTCGCCAGAGCACGCCGGTTGGCGGTGCCGGATGCCGCGGCATCCGTCGTGATCGCCGCGGACGGGATGTGGTTGAAGCCCTTGACGACCTTGCTGCCGACGAGGTGCTGCTGGAGCAGCTCTGAGGTCGTTGCGCTGCCGTCGTCGAGCACGGCGATGTGACCGTCACGCTCGAAGTAGTAGTTGTTGGTGTCGATGACGACCTTGCCGCGCAGCGGTTCGACCGGGATCTGCGCGTAGGCCCTCAGCGGCACGGTGACCACGGCGAAGTCGCCGGCCTCGGCCGCATCGGCCGCCGTCGCGGCCCGCGCCTTCTCGCCGAGCTCCGCAACGAGATCGGAGAGCGTCTCCGGCCCGCGCCTTCTCGCCGAGCTCCGCAACGAGATCGGAGAGCGTCTCCGGCCCTCGCGAGTTGCTGATCACCACGTCATACCCCGCCGCGATCGCCGCACGTGCGACCTGGCTGCCGATGTTGCCTGCCCCGATGATTCCGATAGTTGTCATGGCCGTGTCAACCGCCAGACCCGCGTGGGCATTCCACGGGAACCCCGATCGCCGGGGGAAAACAAGAAGGCCCCCGATTCCTCGGGGGCCTTCTGTGTCTGAGTCCTTTGGCAACGAACTCAATTCGCGTGCGCGAGGGGGGACTTGAACCCCCACGCCCTTTCGAGCACTGGCACCTGAAGCCAGCGCGTCTGCCAATTCCGCCACTCGCGCGAACTTGACGAGATTAGCATCTTCGCGACAAGAGCACCATTTGAGTGATTCGGTGGGAGTGTCGGAGGGCCCGAAAAGGTGCGATCGGCCAGCAGACCTGTCATCCTCAAGGGCGAGTTTCGAGCTGCTCTCACCCGTGAACAAGCGGGTGAGAGCACAGAAGTACGCGTACAAAGGCGGGTTCCCAGCGGGCCCGACTAACATTTGATAGTCATCAGAACCGGAAAGCGGGAGAGCTAGTGGGCTTACTGGACAACTTCGAGAAGGGTCTCGAACGTGCCGTCAACGGCGCCTTTGCGAAGACTTTTCGCTCGGGGCTGCAGCCGGTTGAGATCACCTCTGCCCTGCGCAGGGAACTCGACACGAAGGCTGCAGTCGTTTCACGCGACCGCGTGCTCGTCCCCAACAAGTTCGTCGTGCGCATGAACGCCGACGACTACAGCCGCATGCGCGCGCTCGGCCCCTCCCTCACCGACGAACTCGCCCAGCTCGTGCAACAGCACGCGGCCAGCCAGGGCTTCCAGTTCGCCGGGGCACTCAGCATCACGCTGCAGAGCGACCCGGGCCTCAGCCTCGGCATCGTGCAGGTCGATTCCAGCAACGTCAAGGGCGATGTCGCCTGGGCCCCCGTCGTCGACGTGAACGGCAAGCGCTACCCATTGCTGAAGGCGCGCACCGTCATCGGCCGCGGCAGCGATGCAGACATCACGGTCGAAGACACCGGCACGAGCCGACGTCACGTTGAGATCCTCTGGGATGGCAGGCGCGCCAAGGTGCGCGACCTCGGCTCCACGAATGGCTCGAAGCTCAACGGCGCCCCGGTCACCGAAGCCGTGCTCGAGCCGGAATCCGTCATCACCATCGGCCGCACCAACATCACGTTCCGGGTGCTCGCCCAGGCTGCGCCCAGCGCGCAGCAACCAGAGAGTTTCGGTGATGCAACGCAGCGCCACGACATGGATGGATTCTGGGGGCCCCGTGACCAGTGAGCTCACCCTGCTGGTGTTGCGGCTCGGCTTCCTGCTGCTGCTCTGGCTCTTCGTCTTCGCCATCGTCTACGCACTGCGCTCCGATCTGTTCGGCCAGCGGGTGCGCAAGCTGCAGCCGACCACGGATGCCGCGGGCCCCGCGGCATCGACCGGCTCGGCCGGCGGGGGCAGCCCCAGCCCGGGCAACCCGAGCGCCGGCCTCGCCTCCCCCGGCGCTGCTGCCGCTGCTCCCCTGTTCGCCGCACATGCCCCCGTGTCGGCGGCCGCCGCAGCCGAGCCGAACGCACTCGCCCCGAATTTCGGCCGCGAGGTCGCCACGGCGCAGACCGCTCAGCGCCTCGTCATCACCTCCGGCGCCAAGGCCGGAGCCGAGTTCCCGCTCGGTCGCGACGAGATCACGATCGGCCGGTCGAGCGACTCGGCCAATCCGCCGACGCGGGGGCAGATCGACATCTTGTTGTCGTTCAAGACGACAATCAGATTTTTCTTCAGCCCTCCGGCGTTGTTCATTGCCTCGAAGATCATGCCGCAGCCGAAGGCGCCGTCGCCGACGACGCCCCACCCTCAAGACTACGCTTTAGCTTGGCAAGCGTTGCGGGAGAAGACGCCGTTACGCGGCCTCGCCAATCTGGGCTATGTCGATGACGAAGCGATAACGAACGTCGGACTTTTCCATCCGGGCATAGGCCTCGTTGATCTGGTGCGGGGCAAT
>CAZZNX010000080.1:0-7735 GCA_964655795.1 uncultured Leifsonia sp.
CTGCCCACGCTCGACGTCGTCACGCTTGGTGCCGCGCAGGAGCAGACCACAGTTCTCGCCGGCCCATGCCTCGTCGAGCTGCTTGTGGAACATCTCGATACCAGTGACCGTGGTCTTGACGGTCGGGCGGATGCCGACGATCTCAACCTCGGAGTTGATAGCGAGCGTGCCACGCTCGGCGCGGCCGGTGACGACCGTTCCACGACCGGTGATCGTGAAGACGTCCTCAACGGGCATGAGGAACGGCTTGTCGCGGTCACGCACGGGGTCCGGGATGTGCTCGTCGGCAGCAGTCATCAGGTCGAGGATGCGCTGGACCCACTTCTCTTCACCCTCAAGAGCCTTGAGTGCGGAGACCTGGATGACCGGAGCCTCGTCGCCGTCGAAGCCCTGGCCGGAGAGGAGCTCGCGAACCTCGAGCTCAACGAGCTCAAGGATCTCTTCGTCGTCAACCATGTCGGACTTGTTCAGCGCGACCATCAGGTACGGCACGCCGACCTGCTTGGCGAGAAGAACGTGCTCACGGGTCTGAGCCATCGGGCCGTCGGTAGCGGCAACCACGAGGATCGCGCCGTCCATCTGGGCAGCACCGGTGATCATGTTCTTGATGTAGTCAGCGTGACCCGGGGCGTCAACGTGCGCGTAGTGGCGCTTCGGCGTCTCGTACTCGACGTGCGAGATGTTGATCGTGATACCACGCTGGCGCTCCTCGGGAGCGGAGTCGATCGACGCGAAGTCGCGCTGAACGTTGGTTGCAGACGGGTACGTGTCCGCCAGAACCTTCGAGATCGCTGCGGTGAGCGTGGTCTTGCCGTGGTCGACGTGACCGATGGTTCCGATGTTGACGTGCGGCTTGGTCCGCTCGAACTTGGCCTTAGCCACTGGGGTCCTCCTCAGGACTTGAGTAGAAGCCCCGGTCGCTGGATTGCGACCGGTTCTCTACGGTGATTGTTTTGTTATGTTACGCGAACCGGGCGGCTCGCACTAACAGGGGCTATTCGCCCTTGTTCTTTGCCACGATCTCGTCGGCAACAGCCTTCGGGACCTCGGCGTAGCTCTCGAAGGTCATCGAGTACACGGCGCGACCAGAGGTCTTCGACCGCAGGTCACCGATGTAACCGAACATCTCCGACAGCGGAACATTGGCGCGAATAACCTTCACACCGCTTGCGTCCTCCATGGACTGGATCTGACCGCGACGCGAGTTCAGGTCGCCGATGACATCACCCATGTATTCCTCAGGGGTGCGCACCTCGACGGCCATGAGCGGCTCGAGCAGAACCGGGTTTGCCTTCCGAGCGGCTTCCTTGAAGCCCATCGAGCCGGCAATCTTGAACGCCATCTCCGAGGAGTCGACGTCGTGGGCAGCGCCATCAAGCAGAATCGCCTTGACGCCGACCAACGGGTACCCAGCGAGGATGCCGTACTGCATGGCGTCCTTGAAGCCCGCATCAACCGAGGGGATGTACTCGCGAGGGATACGGCCACCGGTGACCTTGTTGTCGAACTCGTAGATCTTGTCGGCCGTGACCTCCATCGGCTCGAGGCCGAACTGGATCTTGGCGAACTGACCCGAGCCACCGGTCTGCTTCTTGTGGGTGTAGTCGTGCTTCTCGACGGCCTTCTTGATGGTCTCGCGGTAAGCAACCTGCGGCTTGCCGACGTTGGCCTCAACGTTGAACTCGCGCTTCATGCGGTCAACGAGGATATCGAGGTGGAGCTCGCCCATGCCCTTGATGACCGTCTGACCGGTCTCCTGGTTCTGCTCAGTGCGGAACGTCGGGTCTTCTTCGGCGAGCTTCTGGATTGCGGTGCCGAGCTTCTCCTGGTCAGCCTTGGTCTTGGGCTCAATAGCAACCTCAATGACGGGCTCGGGGAAGGTCATCGACTCGAGGACAACCTGGTTGTTCGGGTCACACAGCGTGTCACCCGTGGTGGTGTCCTTGAGGCCGATCACGGCGTAGATGTTGCCGGCGGTCACCGAGTCAACGGGGATCTCCTTGTTGGCGTGCATCTGGAAGATCTTGCCGATGCGCTCCTTCTTGCCCTTGGTCGAGTTGATGACCTGGGCACCGGAGTCGAGGCGACCGGAGTACACGCGCACGTAGGTCAGACGACCGAAGAACGGGTGGACGGCGACCTTGAACGCGAGAGCCGTGAAGGGCTCGGTCGCGTCGGCGTGGCGCATGACAACCTTCTCGAGGTCGCGAGCGTCGTGGGCCTCGATGGCCGGAACGTCAAGCGGCGACGGGAGGTAGTCGATGACGGCGTCGAGCATCGGCTGAACACCGCGGTTCTTGAAGGCAGAGCCACAGAGAACCGGGTAGATCTCGCTGTTGACGGTGAGCTTGCGGATCGCGCCCTTGATCTCGGCGACGGTGAGCTCTTCGCCACCGAAGTAGCGCTCCATCAGTGCGTCGTCGGTCTCAGCAACGGTCTCGAGCAGGAGGGTGCGGTACTCAGCAGCCTTCTCAACGAGGTCGGCGGGGATCTCTTCGATCTCGTACTTGGCGCCCATCTGGACGTCACCCTTGGCGTCTCCGCGCCAGGTGAGTGCGCGCATCTCGACGAGGTCGACAACGCCCTCGAAGCCGGACTCGGAACCGATCGGCAGCTGGATGACCAGCGGCTTGGCGCCGAGGCGCTTGATGATGGTGTCGACGGTGAAGTAGAAGTCAGCGCCCAGCTTGTCCATCTTGTTGACGAAGCAGATGCGGGGAACGTTGTACTTGTCAGCCTGACGCCACACGGTCTCGGACTGGGGCTCAACGCCCTCCTTGCCGTCGAAGACGGCAACGGCGCCATCGAGCACGCGCAGCGAACGCTCGACCTCGACCGTGAAGTCGACGTGTCCGGGGGTGTCGATGATGTTGACCTGGTTCTTGTTCCAGTAGCAGGTCACGGCAGCAGAAGTGATCGTGATGCCACGTTCCTTCTCCTGCTCCATCCAGTCGGTCGTCGAGGCACCGTCGTGGGTCTCACCGATCTTGTGGTTCACACCCGTGTAGAACAGGATGCGCTCAGTAGTGGTGGTCTTACCGGCATCAATGTGGGCCATGATGCCGATGTTGCGGACCTTGCTCAGGTCGGTGAGCACGTCTTGTGCCACGGATTTCCTCCGAAAGTTTTGTTTTTGGTCAGGTCGAACGAGGCTCTCGGATGCCGCAGGCGTGAGCCTGCGGCATCCGACAAGCGACTACTACCAGCGGTAGTGTGCGAAGGCCTTGTTCGACTCGGCCATCTTGTGCGTGTCTTCGCGACGCTTGACAGCGGCACCGAGGCCGTTGCTCGCGTCGAGAATCTCGTTGGTGAGGCGCTCGGTCATGGTCTTCTCGCGACGAGCCTTGGCGTAGCTGGTGAGCCAGCGGAGAGCCAGGGTGTTGGCGCGGTGAGGCTTGACCTCGACCGGGACCTGGTAGGTGGAACCACCGACGCGGCGCGAACGGACCTCGAGGGTCGGGCGCACGTTGTCGAGGGCCTTCTTGAGCGTGACAACGGCGTCCTGGCCGTTCTTGGCTGCAACGCCTTCGAGTGCGTCGTAAACGATGCGCTCGGCGAGGCCCTTCTTGCCATCAAGAAGAATCTTGTTGACGAGCTGGCTGACGATGGGGGCGCCGTATACCGGGTCTGCTACGACGGGGCGCTTGGGTGCTGGTCCTTTACGAGGCATTACTTCTTGTCCATCTTCGCTCCGTAGCGGCTGCGAGCCTGCTTACGATTCTTAACTGCCTGAGTGTCGAGCGCGCCGCGAACAATCTTGTAGCGCACACCGGGGAGGTCCTTGACACGACCACCGCGAACGAGCACCATCGAGTGCTCCTGGAGGTTGTGGCCCTCACCGGGGATGTAGGCGGTTACTTCGGTGCCGTTGGAGAGCTTGACACGAGCGACCTTGCGGAGCGCGGAGTTCGGCTTCTTCGGGGTGGTGGTGTAAACACGGGTGCAAACACCACGCTGCTGGGGGTTGGCCTTCAGGGCGGGGGCCTTGGTCTTGGTGACCTTCGGCGTACGTCCCTTGCGGACCAACTGCTGAATCGTTGGCACTACTGAGCTCCTTATTTGTGCTGCACGGTGACAGCCTGGTGATTAGCATTCGACACGCTCTTCCTGACTTGCGTCTGGGAGTGTGTGTCGAGTTCATCTGGACCCACCGGCGCCGCTGAGTAGCAGTGCTTTTGGATGGTGGATATGCCGTGGGGGTAACCCGAATTCAGGGTTCCCGCGTGTGTGCCTCAGGCGCCTGGGCTCCGCCTTTCGGGCAGGGACCATGCGCACGACGAAGCGCACACCCACGAAATATTACCTTCCCGTGTCGCTGCGGTCAAATGGCGAGAGCTGTGCAATGGCTGGCAATGCGGGGCAGGATGCCGGCCCGAGACGCGTCGGCTAGCGTGTTCTCCATGGTAGAAAATCTCCGGGCCCAGCTGAACGCACGCGGCATCAATCCGCGCGCTGTGAAATTGCCCGGAGATTCCGGCACGCCGCTTGAGGGTGCGCTGACAATCGCGGCCGGGCCCAGGGGGCTGGTCGTCGCCACGATCGACTACGGCCGGCCGTACCCGCTCGTCACCGCCGACTCACCCGCGCACGCCGAGGAGCGCCTGCTCGCCTACCTCGACCAGCCGCTCCCCGCCGCGGTCGAATACACACCGGAGCAGGTGTTCGAGCTGATCCAGAAGGTCGGCGAGCACTACATCGAGCTCATGCAGCGGCTCGCGGAGCCCGGCTCCTCACTGCTGATCCAGCTGCCCGCCGGACTGCCGCTGGACCGCGTCGGCTGCCTCGATGGCGTCATCCTCTACCCGCTGAACACCTCGGCCGGGCAGCGCTCGCTGCCGCCGACAGCGCTCGAGGGCGCAGAGATCCACCGCTTCCTCAGCACCGGCGACATCCTCGTGCGCGCCGAGCTGGCCCAGCCGTGGTTCGGGCAGCCGGGTGGCGGGTTGCGCTTCACCCTCGCCGACGATTACACCGGCATCCGCGACCTCGTCGCCACCGGGCGCCTGCAGCGCATCAGCTACCGCTGAGCTCGCGTCGCCCGCGTCGCCGTCCTCGCGCTCGTCGAGACTGCAAGTTCGGGCGATAAGACCTGTTTTAGCGCCCGAACTTGCAGTCTCGGCGTGCGGGTCGCAGACTCCGCTCTGCCTAGCCCTCGATGGGGCTCGTCAGATCGCGCACGAAGGCTTGCACGCCGTCGGCCGGCACCTCGAAGCCCAATCGCGAACCGGGGTTCATCACGATGCCGACACCGTCGGGCAAGCGCCGGAGCAACTGCAGGCCGGCCATGGTGACCGCCGCGTGCCCCTCCGTCAGGTAGGCGGCCGTGTGGTCGCTGTGACTGAACAGCGCGAGGAAGGTGCCCTTCTCGCTGTGCAGCAGCACGGGATCCGCCGGCATGGCGCCGTGAGCTGTCGCATCCCGGTTGACGATGAGCAGCTCGCTGGCGGCCAGCGTCCAGAGTACGGTCGGGGCGGCGAGCGTGCCCGCCTGCGCGCGGGCGATGGCTCGTTCCAGTACTGTCGCCGGTCGTGCCGAATTCATGGCCCCTCTTTCGCCTCTTGACTCACAATCGTACCCAGCGCCGGCATCACGGCCTTCTGCAGAAGCCTCACGACGCGCCCTCGTTCCGCCCGGGAACCGGGAGGTCTCTCGCCAGCACTCGGTACTCGGAGAGCTCAGACAACGGCTCTCACCCCACCTTCTTTGCTTTCGAGGCGCACGGCCGCTACCGCCAATCCCAAGTGAACTTCCGTTCCATCGCGTCGATCGCTTCAACGGTGAGCTCAGGATGCAGCCCCGTCAATGTTGCGCGGAACTGCCTCGGCAGAGCGCTTCATCATTCTGGGCGGTCCAATTCGCGATCGACGACGTCTTTCACAACGACGGCCGGATACGCGCCGACTGGTACCGCCCAATACGAACCACACTGGCGACACTGCTAAAAATCCGTTTGGTTTCGACCGGGTCCGACAAACCAGACGTCCTCGTTCATGTGCGCTGTCCAGTAGGCCCGACAGTACTCGCAGCCGGAATCCGCGAACATGGCCATCACGCGACCGGCGTGAGCTCGATGCCTTGCACCTCGCCCAACTCGCTCCAGGCGGCGGTCGCCTCATAGGCGCCGGCATCCGTCTTCTGCAAACGGGCTGCCTCCGCGCTGAGCGCGTTGCGCCCAATGTAGACCAGACGAGCCTGCAGAGTGCCGTCCTCGCCGAGGAGACGGCGAACGATCTGGAAACGCAAACCCCGCCAAACACAGGTGAACCGCAACCCCACCAGCGAGTCGACCTCCGCCTGATCGACGACGCTAGCCCAGATGCCCCGCTCCGTCAGCCGCAGCCCGGGCAGCTCGCCAGCCGACGCGATGACGACCGAACCATTCGGCAGCGGATCCGCGAGCACCCGCGCACCCCGCCATGTGCCGAACACGCCGTTGACCTCCGACGGTGGCATCCACGCTGCCCGCTCCAGCGCGTACTCGCCCTCGGCCACCCAACCAGAGGCCACATGCCCGTACGTTGCGATGCGCTCCTCGTGCGCGTCGGCAAAGACTCGCCACAGCTCCGCGCCTGCCGGAATACGGATCGGGTCCAACCACCACAACGGCACGATGTGCTCGGGAACACCGCCGACGAAACCGTTGCCGGTGAACGGCGGGTGGTCAACGAACGCACCCCCGGTCAGGAGTGCCTCCTGCGTCGTCGTACCGCCGACGGCGGCCTCGACCCGCACGAACGGTGTCACCGGAATCCGAATCACATCAAGAAACGACAGCTCGGCGCCGAGCGGCGAACCCGGAAAGCCCAGACCGTGCACACGGAACAGCCTCTCCGGAGTATCCGCCCACACTGCATGCTCAGCCTGAACGACATAGCCGTACACAGATTCCTCGCCATACGCCAACCACTCGCGCTCGCGCGCCGGCATCACGGCCTTCTGCAGATACCTCACAAGAATTCCTAGCTGCGCCCAGGAATTGGGCGCTCCTCCACAATCTCGCGATAGTCGGAAATCTGCGACAGGGAAACCCACCCCTGCACGCAGTAGCCCATGGCGCTGTACACGTCATAGGCCTCGAGTCCCTCCAGTCCTTCCGCCCACGCCCGGTCCTCACCGACGTAATAGATCAGCGCCGTGTGCCCGGGTGAGTCTGCAGGAACCGCACCGCGCACCCAAGCACCGTCAGCATCCTTGATGCCCGAAATCTCAAACGGCCCGCCACCCCGAAATGTGCACTGTGGCTTGACATAAAGGTTTCGCTCGATCTCGTCATGGGAAACGTCGAGGTAGCCACGATCGTCCACCGATTCCGCTACCCACGGCAACGCAGCAATCTGCGCGGACGAAGGCAACAGCCGCATCGCTCCTCCGGAGCCTGACGCGGCTTTGCGCTCAAACCATTCGCCGTGCACCACCGCGAAGAAGTCGTGCGCTCGCACAGCTGAACTTACGCCACTGTCGCCCGACTCCCGCACGCGACTATCCACCGATCCCCACCCAGCCCTTTTCCCCCGGCACAGCCATGAGCGATTCAGTTCCATCCGGTTGGATACGCCACATCTCTGCTCCCACTTTCAGGCCATCAACTGGTGCATCGAGATGATACTCAGGGAGTATCGCATTCTCCCCCTTGCCGACACAGCCGGGGTTTCTGAACGCCGGGTCGTCTTCATGCGAACACCGGTGCGCCGTCGTGCGAGGTGAGCGACCGTTCCAGTTCGTCGAGGGAGTGCAT
>CAZZNX010000080.1:7760-16565 GCA_964655795.1 uncultured Leifsonia sp.
GCCCTGCGCCCCTTGATGCTGTCGGGGAACCACGCGGAACACGGCGCACCGTTCTCACTCCAACGCAGCCGAAGCCCGTCGACGTCCGGCTCCAGCACAACACCAGTTGGCATCCCCGCCGAGTCCAGCGCGTTCGCGATGGGTGGGTACCCCAGATTCCGTCGCACACGCGAGGCAAGCATGAGCACCAGGCCACGGGCTGCGACGGGCAGGCTCTCGCTGGCCATCTCCAGCCAAGGCGCCGTGCCCCTGTCACTGCTCTGCACGACGAAGAGACCGTCGTTGGCGGTGATGGTGTATCTCATCTCCATGTCCCAGAGGCTGACGAGGAGGCCCTCCTCGTCCGAGCTCTGCAAGTTTGCCAATACGGCCACCCGCTGCACGACGCCCAGTGCGGCGTCGTTCTCGTCACGTGTCCCGGCTGCGCTCACTTGTCGCGAGCCGCCAGACGCGCACGCCCCTCGGCAAGCTTCTGCTTCAACCACTCCGGCTGATGCGCCTCATCGCGCGGGAACGCGTCCTGATCCGTCACGTACGCGATCGGGTCCACCGGGGCATCCCACTTTGGCTCTTCGTCATAGTTGTACTCCGCGGTCGCGCTGCCGTCCGCGTTCACCGTGATGCGTGCGCTGAACCACGTTCCCGCGCCCGGACGATACTGCGCAGACCGCAAAGCCTTCATCGCTTTCGACAGCTCAAACGAACCACGAGCGTCGTTGAAACGCCCCTCGGGCGACTCAAACCGGCCCTCTGGGTTGTATGCCCTGAGGTGCTGTTCATTCGTTGACGAGGTGGCGCTCACACCGAGCACGATCCGCTCATCCCCAGCAGCAAGCAGCAAGTAGAGCAGCACGCCGAGCGCATTGAATGCGTCTCGCTCTGCACTGATTCCGGGGTTGTCGCCCATTCAGGAACACCTTCCGCACACTTTCAGGGGGCTGAGGAGTAGAGCGGGCTGCCGCCCGGTGCGCACAGAGCTTCCGCAATTGCTTCAAGCGATTCTCCGGAAATGACGGAGAGTTTGAGTGCCATCACGCGCCCGGCGTCACTGTCCGGCACCCACGCCGACCACGCCTTCCCGCCCGAAGTCCCACTCAGCCGGAATCCATCGATATCCGGAGTCTGGAGCACGCCCGGTGCCAGGGTCCGCGTGCGAAACGCCGAGCTGTAGCCCAGCCGCTGCCGGAGCGGAACCGCAATCAGAATGAGGATGCCTCGCGCCGCGACATCGAGGCTCTCGCTCGCCAGCCTCACGATCGGCCCACCACCGCGCTCGCTGCTCTGTACGATCACAAGGCCATCCTGCTCGCCGAGCATGTAGACGATCTCGGGGTCGCGGAGGCTCACGATCATGCCGGGCCGCTGCACCGGTTTCAGCCCCGCCTTGGCACCGGTCGCGACGAGCAGCTCTACGATCGCCTCCCGCGCAGACGGGGCGCTCAAACCGGGATTCCCCGGTTCCAGCCTGGCTTCTGCATCAAGAGGTCATCGTGCTCGCGGCGACGGCATTCCTCGATGAAGGTCACCGCGTCCGTCGGCACCGCAAGGAAGTGCGCGAATTGCTCGTCCGTCAATTCGTAGAACTCCTCATAGTCGACGACGCCAGTGCTCACCGGCAGCGAAGCGAAGTGCCGTCCAGATTCGTCGTCGATACCGAGCGAGTACCGATCTGCGCGCGAGAAGAACTCATCACGAGGTTTCATGATCCGTCATCCAATCCGGCGATATCAGAAACAGTGTATTCGTTCGGGCCCAGGTCCTTCACGTCGATGACGCCCTCCGAGAATCCACCGGGCAGCTTTCCGCCCGGGAACCACTGGTCGTTCGCACCCGCCTCATTGCCTGATGGCATCCGCAGGCCGCTCTCATCAGGACTCGCAACATCAACCCTGACAACGCCGTTGTCAAAGAAGCCCGCTGGAAGGCCCAAGGCATCCTCCATTGCGCGCGGATCACCACCTGTTTGCTGAACGAGCGCGTCAACCTCTGATTTCGGCATGACGAACGCCGTACCGTCCCGCTGACCGAGACCGTACTTGTCGAGGTTGCTTTGCGTCATGAAGCGCGTTGCACCGTCATCGAACTGAGCAAGGTGCTGATTGACGTAGCTGGGCGGGAGATAGCTCGCCGGGTCGGGGCGGAGACCCTTCTCGGTTTCAACGATCTGGTCGCGCAGCTCGTCGGTGATGACCTCAGGCTGGGAGGCACCGGGAGCATCGAGATCATCGACGGGCGACGTCGTTGTTCCCGTGGGCTCTGCACCGACGTGACCATCGCCCGGAGAAACGTTCACGGCGCCATCCCCGTCGACGCCGCCATTGAGCAGGTGCGCGCCATCTTCGCCAATGCCCGGTCGGGTCAAGACCCCGACCTCAGGGTCGAGAAGTCGTTCTACGGGGATGGGAATGCCGGATGCGTCGAGAATTCGCACCTGCAAGCCTCCACCATCACGTCCGAAGGCTGGAGCGATCTCCGACACCTCGATGCGGTAGCCGTCGGGCAGTCGGTCGCCGACCTCAAACACCGAGTACGGGTCGCGCAGATTGCCCGGCGGCAACGAACGCGACTCGAAGCTCATCTCAGGGAATGACAAGAATGATCCGCCGTCGCCGCCGAAGCGATCCAGGCTCTCCCCGTAGTGCGCCTTGAAATCCGCCAGGTTGTCGAACTCGACGAACGTGCCGAGCTTGCCACCGTCGTTGCCCGGGTAGATCGGGTAGCCGTCCTCATCGGTGTAGCGCGATTCCCACTCGTCACGGGAGTAGGGGGCGCCGTCGTCACCCCGCCCGTAGGGCGCCTCTGGGTCGTCGATCATGTGCGCGACGTCGTCGGAGACGGTTCCGGGGTGTGCGTATTTGTCGTCGAGGCGGCCGCTCTCGCCATCGGGGCGAATGTCGCCGTAGTTATCGTCGATCGGGTTGCTGTCGGTGCGGTCAGGCACCCGCTCGAAGCCGGGGCCGTAGTCAGCATCACTGAGCACAGGGTCGCCCATCTCGGGGTCCCACGGCTTCTTCGGCGGATCGCTCGGGTCGACGACATCGCTCGGGTCCTTGGGCGGCACGCCGTCGGCGCCATCCGCGCCGGAGCCGGTGTCATGGCCGGAACCGCCGCCGGTACCCGTTCCCGCGCCAGAGTCAGAACCACCGCCGGTACCCGTGCCGGAGCCGCTGCCCGTGCCGTTGCCGGCCCCGCTGCCGCTGCCGCTGCCCGCGCCGTGACCGGGGGGCGTGTCGAGCACGGTCGTGCCGGTACCGCCGATGTGAGTGTCGGGGCTGAGGAGCTGGGAGGAACCGGGTGCGCCGGCGACGACGGACTCCGGCATCCGTACGGGAACATCCGCCGCGTCCGCTCCCCGCGCCGGCGGCACATCGAAGCTGCCGGGCACGTCGGCCTTGGGCGGGCTGAAGTCGAAGCTGGAGCCGTCGAAGTTCGCGATCTTGAGCGTCGAACCGTCAAAGAGATTGCCCATGTTGGTGCCGATGTTGAAGTCCAGCGACTTCAACAGATCGGCAACCGACGGCGCGATGAACTTCGAGCCACCGAGGACACCCTTGCTGAGCCAGGCACCCGGGTCGACCATGTCGACGACCTTCGCGGCCTTGCCAAGAGCGCTGGCCGCACCGGTCGCGGTCTTGACGCCACCGACGACGGCGCCGGCCGGGATGACGATCGTCGCGATGTTGAAGATGGATGAGCCGAGCGCCTCACCGGGGTTCTCCGCCCAGGTGTCCCAGGCAACTACGCCCTTGAGCGTGTTGACCACGGCTTCCTGCCCGCCGCGGAAGAAGTCGCCGACCGGGCCGGGCACGAAGCTGCCGACGATGCCGACGGTGCCGCTGGTCGCGAGCCCGAATGCGAGCATGCCGAGCCCGCTCCACGCCGCGCCGTAGGCGTCGCCGCTGAAGAAGTCGCCGGTGGCGGGGTTGTAGCCGAGCAGGAGGGTACCGAGGCCGGTGATGGTGCCCCAGACGCCTCCGACGGCGATGCCCTTCCAGATCACGTCTTCGAAGACGAACGTGAGCGATGCTTCTGCGCAGCCCTCCGTGCGCTTCGTCGCCGCGCCCCACGGCATCTCGGTGCCCTCGGGTATCTCGCTCAGGCCGTAGCCGAGGGCGTCATCCTCACTCTGCATCGAACGCAGCGGCTCGGCGCCGAAGAGCGCGCGGATCTTGTTGGCGCAGGTGCGTTCCGCGGACCACAGCTTCACCTGCTGGGCGCTGACCGCTGCGATCAGCGCGTTGTTCTCGTCGACGGCGTCCTGGTTCTCGTCCCAGTTCTGGTGGTGCGTGCGCGTGACGGGGTTGTCTTCTGCCGCCTGCGTGTAGGAGCCGAAGGCGTTGTAGCCGTAGCCGGCGTACGCGCCCGATGCGCCGTAGCCGCCGTATCCGTAGCCGTAATCGGTGTACTTGACGTCGACGCCGTTCTTCACGGTGGTGTCGACGAAGGTCTGAGCCTCGCCCTTGAGTCGGGCCAGCTCGGCCTTGATCGGGATCACCTCGTCGGCGAAGGTCTTGAGCGCCGCGACGACGACGTCGAGGTTGTCACCGAACGCCGAAGTGGCCGGCCCGACCGGTGTCATGACCGCGAAGAGCTGCGGGCCCTCCGGCGCTGTGTAGTACGCGGAGAGCTTCTGCCACTCGGCGACGACCTCTGCACCACGGTCACGGGTGCCGGATGCCGCATTCGCCAGCGAGTCCGCGTGCGTCACGAGCAGCTCTGGCTGCAGGGCGTCGCCGGGGATCGCCGCGGGATTGATGTGTTCGGCCATGCTCTAGTACGCCCCGTTGCCCGGGAGTACCGGGTTGTTGATCAGCTCGACCTGCAGGCTCTGCGAAGTGCTGGCCATCTCGTAGTCGCCCTTGACGTAGGCGGATGTGGCATCCGAAGCACCGGTGAGAGACGCGGCGATGCGCTTGCTCACGCCTTCGAGGCGCGGGCCCTCCTGCGCGAAGAAGTCCATCAGCGCCTGCGAGATGGCCGCGGAGTTGCCCGTGGCCGCAGCGGCGGACGAGACGTCGGCCTGCAACGTCGCCAGTGCTGTCCCCATCAGCTCTGCCTTGTCGTTCACCGCCGTGAGCACGGTTGCGGCCTGCTCCGGCTGGATGCTCCAACCCTCCGATGATGCCATCGCGCCATCCCCCTCGTTCGTTACGCGACCAGTGCCGCCAGCGTTGGTTAGCCGATGCCGTCGACGGCCGACTTGGCCTTGCCGAGAGCGGTCTGAGCCGTGTCGTCGTTCTGCTCCATCGAGGCGCGGAGCGTCGCGATGATCGTCTTGACCTCGCCGGCCGCGTTCCGCCAGGCAAGCTCCTTGCCGGCGTACTCGTCGGAGACGCCGTCTGCCTGGTAGTCGCTCATCGCGGCGTTGACGTCTTTCTGGCGCTGATCGATCAGCGATTCCAGCTGCGCGGCAACACGGTTGAAGTTCTCCTGCGCGTTCTGCGAGGCGTGGATGTCGTAGTCGCGGCGGTCCGCTTGACCCTGTGCACTCATCGGTTCCCCCTATGCCTTTCCGCCGAAGCGGGCTGCGTCAAAGTTTGAGTTGGCCATCAACGACTGCGTCGAGCTGCCCATCTCCTGGTCACCCTCGCCGAGGGCCTTGTCCATGCCGGCGATACCACCGAGCACCGCGGCGAGCGCGCCGTTCAGCTCGGCCGCAATGCGGTCGGTCTGGCCTTTGAAGGCATCGAACGCGGCGCGGCCTGCACCATTGAACTTGCCCTGGAGCGGCTCGGCCGACTCCGCGAGCTGCTTGACCAGTGCGCCGAGATCGTCATTCGACGTCGACGTGTTCTTGGTCAAGGTGCTCAGCGTGCTGGCCCCCATTGCGAACTTCATGACTGTTCCCCTCGTCGTGCGCCACTGACGTGCGCGAAATTCAGCCCCAGTGTCGCGTGCGAATGCTGCGGCAGGGATTTCCCCCGGAAGTCATGATGACACGCCTTCGGGGGGTGACGCGACATTTTCGTCACCGCGAGAACAACGGCGAGCCGCCTGGATCACGTACGGAGGCCGCCACCGCTGACAGTGGATGACCGGCGGCGTGCGAGAACTGGGCTGCCGAACGCCGCCCCGCGTGGCTGTCGGGGAACCAGGCCGAGCCTGGCTGATCGGCATCGCTCCAGTGCAGCCGGAGCCCGTCGACATCCGGAACCAGGGTCACACCATCGGCCAGGTCACGCGGAGCCTCGAGGTGCGGCAGGCCCAGCCGTTGGCGCAGAGGGACGGCGATCAGGAGGAGCAGCCCCGCCGCGGCCACCTCGAGCTGTTCGCTCGCCAGCGCGAGCCAGGGAGCCGTGCCGCGGTCGCTGCTCTGCACGATGAAGAGGCCGTCGCGCTCACTCAGCGTGTAGATCATCTCGGGATCGCGCAGCAGTACGAGCGAGTCCGGCCGCTCGCGCCTTGTCAGCCCGGCCGCCTCACCACTCTCCACGAGCAGGGCGATCATCGCGTCGTCGCGGTCCTCGTCTGGCATGGTCTGGCCCCTCTCCACCTTGCCCCGAGCGATTCTGGGCACAGCCATTCTGTCGGATCCGCGCGAGGTGATTACACGCCTTCGGGGGGTAGACGGTAACTTTGACCACACTGGGGCGGGGTGCCCCGCGATCGAGCGGTGGGGGTACATGGTTTCGGCAGTCGTCTTCACCGCAACATGCGGCCGCTGCGGCGCATGGTCCGACGCCGGCGATGTGCACTGTCGGCACTGCGGAAGCAGGCACGCTCCCTCCGCGGATGCCGCAAGCGCCGCTCCCCTGCTGAACGGCACCGCCGTTGCACCGCCGTGGCGCCACCTGCTCGCGATACTGATTGATCTGCTCGTACCGATTACTCTGATCGCCTGCGCGTTCCTGCCCACGGGGGAGGGTGTCGGCCTGCTCCTCCTGCTCCTCGGCGTGCTTGCTGCCGTGTTCTGCCTCGTCTCGAATGGCCGTAGCGGGCGCTGGCTCGGCGGCTGGATCACCCGCACCCGCACGGTGGACACCCTCACCGCGACACCGCTCGGCTCTCTTGGACTCCTCACACGGATCGTGACGCGCGCCGGCCGCGGCCTGTCGTGCATCGACCTGCTGAACGGGCGTGACCCGCTCCGTGCCGTCTTCGTCCCGCTCGCGCCGCGGGCGATCGCCCCGGCGGAGCGAACCGCCCCATCGGAGCTCCCACAGCCTCCTCTCCCCGCGGCCGCTGTTCCCGCGGTCCCCGCTGCCGCCGCTACCCCGCAGGATGGCCCACTCACCCTCGTGCTCGACAGCGGGCAGCGCGTCAGCCTGAACGGTGGGCTGCTCATCGGGCGCAACCCGTCCAACGCTGTGGGGAGCATCCAGCACGAACTGCTGGCCCTACCCGACCTTTCCCGCACCCTGTCGAAGACTCACGCGCTGATCGAGTGGGCCGGCGGCGAGATATGGGTCACCGACCTCGGTTCGACCAACGGAACGGCGCTCCTCGGCACCGCGGAGACCGAGGCACCGGGCGAGGCGCTTCCGGCCGGCATCCGCACCCCCGTTCCCGAGCGCTGGACGCTCGCCCTCGGCGACCGTTCGCTGAGCTTCGTGAAGCCGATGAGAGGCGCACAGTGACCGATCACGAGACCATCCGGCATCCGCTGGTCGACGCCGTGCACGCCGGCTGGGTGCAGAGCGAGAGCCGCAGCGCGGTGATCTACCTCAGCGAGGGGCGCGCCGACCTCTTCGTGCAGGCGGCGAGCGGCGACGTGCGCGTCGTGCTCGTGACCGACGAGCTCAGCTCACTCACCGAGGCGTACTACCAGGCGATGCGGGACTACCGCGGAGCGTGGGTCGTGCGCGGCCAGGGTGGCACGCTGCGGGACGGCATCACGGGCGCGAAGCTCGCGACGATCGACGATGTGCTCGCCTCGCCCGCGATCCGCGACATCGATGACGTCGCCGTCGACTACCTGCGGCCGAAGCCCACCGACCAGCTCGAGATCCTGCTCAACGCCTCCGTGCGCCACCGCGCCGACGCCGACGCCGTGCTCGGCGGCTTCGCCGAGCAGGCCACGACGACGCTGCAGGGTGTCGCTCCGATGGGTTGGGGCGTCACGGAGCCGGCCACCGTCGGCTGGGATCGCGCCGAACTCACCGCATTCGCCCGCCGCCGGATGCCGGCAGACACCCAGTTCGCGCTGGCGGGAACGCGCACGCACCCGCTGACGGGCACGCTCGGCGTCCGACGGACCGACCGCGGCCTCGAAGAGATCTCGCAACTGTTCCTCGGCGTCGGCGTTGCCGGGTCGGACTCGGCCACCTCCGCCCCCGAACGTGCGCTCGGCCTCCTCGCCGCCGGCGAGGAGAAGACAATGCCGCTCATCGCCCTCGCCCTGGCCCGGCCGGGCGTCAGCAGCCAGCTGCGCTCCCCCGTGCTGCAGGCGCCGGCCAACCCGCTCGCCCTGCTGATCGGTGCACCCGGTGTGCGCGCCCTGGGGCTGGACCCAGCGAGGATGGTCGCCGAATTCGGGGCCATCGCCGTCGGCCGCCCGCGGATACCCGCGCTGCTCTTCCCGCTCGGCACCCTCGACGAGCTCGGCTGGCCGCGCGTGGAAGCCGTGCTCGGCGCGGTGGACGCCGAGCGCCTCGGCGCACTCCTCGGCAGCGGCAACACGATCCTGGACGGCCTGCGCGCCCGGCATCGCATGGACACGGGTCTGAACGACACCGACACGAGTGAGAGTGGGGGCAAGCATGGCGCGTAATCACGACGCGATCCTGCTCGAAGCAGTCAAGACGCACCGCAACCGGCTGCTCGGAGCCTTTCTCACCGGCGAGCTCGACGGTCGCCGGCTGATCA
>CAZZNX010000080.1:16575-17187 GCA_964655795.1 uncultured Leifsonia sp.
CGCAAACGCTTCACGACGAGCATCGTGCTGGCCGCCGTCGCCTGCGCCGTGTGCGTCGGCGTCTCCTTCGTCAGCAACACCCTCGCCACGCAGCAGCAGCAGAAGCCCGCAGCCACATCGTCCTCGGAGACACCATGACTGACTTCACCCGTCTCACCGTGATCGGCACCCTGAACAAGGCTGAACTCGTCGTTCCGAGCGAGGAGCCGTTCGCCGGCCTCATGCCGCGACTGATGGGCCTGCTCGCCGAGCCGAGCGGATCGATCGCCCGCCCGCTCGCGCTGGTGCGCAGCACAGGAGAGCAACTCGATCTCGGTCTCTCCGCCGCGCAGCAGCTCGTGCTCGACGGTGAGCTGCTGCACCTCAGCCGCATTGACGATGCCCCCGCCCCGCCCGAGGTCTCCGATGTGACGGATGCCGTCGCCGACGCCCTGCGCACGCGCGGCGGCCTCTGGGGCGAGCGCAGCAGGCACGCCGTCGCCGCCGTGGCGATCGGCTTCATCGCCGCCATCGCCGGAGGCATCGCCCTCCCGCTGCTCACCAGTTCGCTGGCCACCACATCCACACTGCTTGCGCTGGCGATTGCCTGGCCGGCGCTGCTCGTCGCCGCCG
>CAZZNX010000081.1:0-16980 GCA_964655795.1 uncultured Leifsonia sp.
ACCACCACCGGCACCAGCCCGAGTTTCAGGCGTGTGCTCTTGCCACCAGTCTCGCCGCAGAGCTGCAGAACCGACCGCCGCGCTCATCGTGCGCCTCCTGTGCCCTTCGCGCCCTCGCCGCTCGGCCTAGACCCGTTGCGCCGAGCCGAGCGGCACCGGTGTCGCCGCGACGATGCGCCGTATGACCTCTTCGATCAGTGGGGCGCTCTCCTGGTGGTGGTGCCCGAGCGCGCGGCTCGTCGGCACCAAGCGGTGCCCGAAGACGGCGACGACGAGCTCGTCGATGTCGTCGGGCAGCACAAAGTCCCTGCCCTGCAGCGCCGCGTGCGCCTTCGCGGCACGGACGAGCTGCAGCGTCGCACGCGGGCTGGCTCCGAGCCGCAGATCACGGTCGTCGCGGGTGGCCCTGGCGATGCTCACCGCGTACTCCTTGACACCGGCAGAGGCGTACACGGCACGCGCTGCCTGCATCATCGCGCGCAGCTGCTGCTCGGTCACGACCGCGCTGATCCGTGCGAGCGGGCTGGAGGTGTCGCGGGCGTCGAGCATCGCCAGCTCGCTCTCCGGGTCTGGGTAGCCCATCGAGATGCGGGCCATGAATCGGTCCCGCTGGGCCTCGGGGAGGGCGTACGTCCCCTCCATCTCGATGGGGTTCTGCGTTGCGACGACGGTGAACGGGCTCGCCAACGGGTACGTGGTGCCGTCGACGGTGACCTGGCGTTCCTCCATGCACTCGAGCAGGGCCGACTGGGTCTTCGGGCTGGCGCGGTTGATCTCATCGCCGATGACGATGTTCGCGAACACGGCCCCCGGCTTGAACTCGAAACGGCGCTCGGCCTGGTTGAAGATCGAGACCCCTGTCACGTCGCTGGGGAGCAGATCGGGCGTGAACTGGATGCGGCTGACGGAAGCATCGACGGAGGCGGCGAGCGCCTTGGCGAGCATCGTCTTGCCGACGCCGGGAACGTCCTCGATCAACAGGTGTCCCTCGGCCAGCAGCACCGTCAGCGCTGTGCGCACCGCCGTGTGCTTGCCGTCGATCACGGACTCGACATTCGCCATGATCTGGGCGGCCAACGACGCGAGCTCGTGCACGGGCATGCCGGCCGCGGCATCCGTGACGGCAGAGGCCGTCGCGCGTTTGCCCTGTGTCGCAGTGGTGTCGGCCGTCTTGTTCTGGGCCGTCGTTGCGATCTCGGTCGGCAGTCCGGTCATTGCGGGCTCCTCTGCAGATACTCGGACACCACGGCGGGCACGTACGGCGAGACGTCGCCGCCGAGGGCGGAGACCTGGCGCACCAGCGAGCTCGACACGTGGCCGTGGGCGGGGTTGGGCAGCAGGAACACCGTTTCCACCCCCGCCAGGTGGCGATTGACGATCGCCATGGGCGTCTCGTAGGCGACGTCGATCTGAGATCGGATCCCCTTGACGAGCACCGAGGCGCCGACCTCGGTGCAGTAATCGACGAGGAGCCCGACCGTCCACGAGGCGACGACCACATTGTCGGCCGCGAAGGACTCGGCCACGGCCTGTTCGATCAACGAGACGCGCTGAGTGATCGGCAGCAGCGCCGACTTGTCTGGATTGTGCACGACGAGCACGTGCAGTTCGTCGTACAGTCCCGCCGCACGCTCGATCACGTCGAGGTGCCCGAGGGTTACGGGGTCAAAGGAACCAGGGACGACGGCGATCCTGCGCATAGAACTCACCCTAGCGCGTGGCGTGCGGCACACAAGGTGAGCGGGGCAATGGTGAGGATGCACTCAGTTCTTGCTCAAGAACTCCCGGCTCGCCTCATCGAGTCGGCGGGCGACCGCGTCGGCCAGCCCCGGGTGTTCGCGCAGCTCGGGGTCCTCGTCGATGATGCGCTCGACGGCTCTCCGCGCGTCGAGGATCAGCTCCCCGTCGTAGGCCACCCGCAGCAGCCGCAGCGAGGAATGTCCGCCGGATTGCATGCCGCCGAGCACGTTGCCCTCCCGGCGCAGTTCGAGGTCGACCTGCGCGAGTTCAAAACCGTCCAGCGTTGCCGCGACCGCCTCGACGCGCGCCAGACCGACGCTCTCCGGAACGGCTCGGGTCACGAGCAGGCAGAGCCCGGGAACGCCGCCGCGCCCGACGCGCCCGCGCAGCTGGTGCAGCTGCGAGACGCCGAAGCGATCGGCATCCAGCACAACCATCATCGAGGCGTTCGGCACGTCGACGCCGACCTCGATCACCGTCGTCGCGACCAAGACGTCGATCTGGCCTGCGGCGAAGGCGATCATCGTCGCCTCTTTCTCCTCGCCGCTCATCCTGCCGTGCAGCGGCTCGATGCGCCGCCCCTGCAGGCTCGGGAGCGCGCGGAGCTCGGCGAGCACGCGCACGACGCTGGCCAGCGGCGCAGCGGAGCCGGCGTCGGCGTCGCTCTCCAGCTCCTCGCCCTCTTCAATCTGTTTGGGTTCGATCGCCGGGCAGACGACGAACCCCTGCCTGCCGAGAGCCAACTCCTCGGTGAGTCGCCGCCAGATCTGGCCCTCCCACGCCGGTTTGATCGCCAGCGGCACGATGAAGCTCTCGATGCCCGGCCGCCCGGCCGGCAGCTCCGCGATCACGCTCACGTCGAGATCGCCGAACACCGTCATCGCCACCGTGCGCGGGATCGGGGTGGCCGTGAGCACGAGCACGTGCGGTTGGCGGCCCTTCAGCCGCAGCGCGTCGCGCTGGTCGACTCCGAAGCGGTGTTGCTCGTCGACGACGACGAGGCCGAGGTCGTAGAACTCAACGGAATCAGAGATGAGTGCGTGGGTGCCGACGACGATGCGCGCCTGGCCGGAGACCGCCCGCAACGTCGCCTTGCGCCGTTCGGCCGCGCCCTGCTGCCCGGTGAGGAGCGTCGGCACGAGCTCCGCGGCCAGATCGGGGCCGAGCGCGCGCACGATCGAGCGCAGGTGCTGGGACGCCAGAACCTCCGTCGGCGCGAGCATGGCCGACTGCCCGCCGGAGTCGGCGACGGCGAGCATCGCCCGGAGCGCCACGATCGTCTTGCCGGAGCCGACCTCGCCCTGCACCAGCCGGTTCATCGGGGAGCTGGCGGCGAGGTCGCGCGCGATCTCGTCACCGACGGTGCTCTGATCCCCCGTCAGGCGGAACGGCAGGGCGGCGTCGAACCGTTCGAGCAGGCCGCCCGGCTTCGGCACGCGCGGTGTCGCGGGTTGGGTGCGGGAGCGGGCCCGCTTCTGCAGCAGGGCCGCCTGGAGCACGAACGCCTCGGTGAAGCGCAGGGTGCGCTTGGCGCCGAGCCAGTCGCCGTCCTTCTCCGGACGGTGGATCGCCTCCAACGCCCTGGCCTGCTCGAGCAGCGACTTCTCGCGGCGCAGTTCGGCCGGAACGGGGTCGGGGATGAACCCGATCGCATCGAGGGCCGTGCGCATGATCGAGGCGATCTCCGCGCTCGTCACCTGGTTGGTCGCCGGGTAGATCGGGATGGGTGTCTCCGACCAGCGCTTGGCCTCGTCATCGCTGTCGATGCCGAACGGATCGTCGTCGAGGTCGGTCTCGAACGGCGCGAAGTGTGGGTGCGCGAGCTGCAGGCTGCCCTTGTAGTCGGTGATCTTGCCGGAGAAGATGCCGCGAACGCCCGGCCGCAGCGTCTCGAGCCGCCATTTCTGGTTGAAGAAGGTGAGCTTGACGACGGCCGTGCCGTCGCTGATCGTGATCTCGACGATCGAGCCTCGCCGCGTCTTCATCGAACGCTCTCTGGCCTCCGTGACCTGGCCGACGATCGTGACGTTCTCGCCGAGCGGGAGGTCGCTGAGCGCCGTCAGCTCTCCACGTTTGGCATAGCGCCGTGGGTAGTGCGCGAGCAGATCGGCCATGGTGACCATGCCGAATGCCTTCTGCAGGGCGGATGCCGTTCGCCCGCCGAGCACGCCGGCGATCTTGTCGTCGAGCGATGCCAGCCCCGGTGCGATGGGCAGCGCGGCGAGCGCGGCCGGTGCGGCCTGCTCGCGTGCCGGAGGCTCCTGCTGCTCGGTCATTCTTCGATCGTAGGCTCAGTCTCCGACACGCTGGCCTGTTCGGCTTCGAGCGCGGCGATCTCGGCCGCGACGTAGCGGTCATCTGGGCGCTGGATGGCGAGCACGCGCTGCAGTTCCAGCGCCTCATCCGTGCGGCCGAGGCTGCGCAGGCAGCGTGCGATGGCCCAGCGGGTGATGAAGCGCTGCTCCGAGGTTCCGACGGCCTTCGCGAAGTCGAGCGCGCGCTCGAAGTACGGCAGTGCCTCCTCCGCCCGACCGTTGTCGTGCAGGTACCAGGCCAGGTTGTTGTTCAGCGCGACTCCCCAGCGCTGGGTTCGCGCCTGGCTGGCCGTTGCGAGCAGCTCGAGCCCGTCCGCCGCCCACTGCTCCTCCTGGCCGACATCCGTCAAGGCCAGCATGTGCAGCGCGTCAAGCGCAAGGAAGGTGACACCACCGGCGGCTGCGTCACGGGCGGCCTTGGTGAAGAGCGGGACGGCCTCCTCCGGAACGCCCTCTGCCACACGCAGCCGGCCGCGCTCCAAAGCGATGCGCGCTGCGACGATCGGGCTGTCGCTCTCGATCGCGTTCAACACGGCGTCGCCGTCGTCGTACTGGCCGGAGAGGCCGAGCGCCCGCGCGAGCTGGGTCGCGAGTTCGGCCCTGGCCTCATCGCTGTAGTCGCTGTCGTCGCTCGCATGTCGGAACCGCTCGGCGGAGAGCTGCGGGTCGGTGAAATTCCACAGCTGATCCAGGACTGTCTGGTCAATGGTCTTCTGTGACGCGTTGAGATCTGACACACTCCCATCTTCACAGAGTTGGCCCCCGTGTGCGGGCTAGGCTCGAAGCACAATGACACGAATAGTTTCCGGATTCGCCGGATCGCTCACCTTGCGTGTGCCCAAGAGCGGCACCCGCCCGACCAGTGACCGCGTGCGCGAGGCGATCTTCTCGGCGCTCGACGCCCGCGACGCCATCGCCGGGCTGCGCGTGCTCGACCTCTATGCCGGCTCCGGAGCGCTCGGGCTGGAGGCCGCCAGCCGCGGCGCACGTGTCGTGACACTGGTCGAGAAGAACCCGCAGGCCGCTGCACTCTGCCGGGCGAATGCCACGGCGGTCGGAAAGGCCGCACCCCGCACCGGAGCACCGCAGATCACGGTCAGCGGGCAGAGCGTTCAGGGATTCCTCGATGGAACGAACGCCGGTTTCGACCTGGTCTTCATCGATCCCCCCTATGACCTCAGCGCCGAGGAGCTCGCGGAGAATCTGAGCGCGCTCGCCCCGCTGCTGCATGAGGAGGCCGTCGTGATGATCGAGCGCAGCTCCCGTTCCCCAGAGCCCGAGTGGCCGACCGGCCTCGAACTCGACCGCCGCAAGGATTACGGCGACACGACACTCTGGTGGGCGCACACGGCACAGGCACAGCAGGAAGCCTGACACGCGCGCCCCGCGTGGGATCTATCGCTTGCCCAGACGCTGTGGAAGACTCTGAGCGTGATCAGCACAAACGCAGCGATTCAGAGCACGCAATCACCGGCCGCCCACTCATTGGATGGGCGCCGGTTTCGATTTGTGGGCTCAATCGGGGGCGCGGCCGACCACGGGGACTTCGTCACGCTCGCCGAGCGTGACGGACGAACTCAGCTCGGTCAGATCGACCAGCTCGAGGCCGATGAAGACGGTTCCGTTCGCGGCGAGGGAACGATTCTCGGGCTGATCAGAGATGGCGCGATCGACATCACCGGAACCGTGCCGTTCGATATGGCGACGATGATCGAGGCGGATGCGGCCACGATCGAGCTCGTCTACGACGGAACCGGGGCAACGCTGAGCATCGGCACGGTGCTCGGGGAGTCATCCGTCGCCGCACGCCTCATCCCCCACCGCTTCAACAGACACACCTTCTGGTGCGGGCAAAGTGGCTCTGGCAAGACCTACGCCCTCGGGGTTCTCATCGAGCAGCTCCTGATCAACACCAGCCTGCCGATGGTGATCTTCGACCCCAACGCCGACTTCGTGCGTCTCGGCGAGCTCAGCCCGCACGGTTTGGCCCCCGGCGCGGCGGCTGAGGCCGGCCTGCTCGGCCACAGGGACATTCGCGTGCTGCGCCCGGGTGAGGAATCCGCCGCGCCGCTGCGTGTGCGCTTCACCGAGCTGTCGATGCCGTCCAAGGCGGCCGTTCTGCGCCTCGATCCCCTGGCCGACCGCGCCGAGTACAACGAGTTGCTGCACCTCGAGGAGACGATCGGAAGCCAGGGTCCCGAGCTCATCATCCCGCAGCTGATGAAGAGCGAGAACCCTGCCGCCCGCGCTCTGGCCGCGAGGATCGAGAACCTCCGCCTGATCGAGTGGGAGGTGTGGGCCGGCCAGCGCGAGGCGGTGACCGACGTCATCGAGCAGCGTCCGGATGCGACGGTGCTCGACCTCGGTGGCTTCGCCCACCCAGACGAGTACCTCGTCGTCGCCCTCGCCGTGCTGGATGACCTCTGGTCGAAGCGTGAGTCGCGTCGGCCGATCCTGATCGTCATCGACGAGGCCCACAATCTCTGCTCGCCGGAGCATGGCGGCCCATTGTTCGTCGCCGTGCGTGAGCGCCTCACCCAGATTGCGGCGGAGGGGCGCAAGTTCGGCCTGTGGTTGCTGCTCTCGACCCAACGCCCGTCGAAGATCGCATCCGGCATCCTCTCCCAGTGCGACAACGTCGCCGTGATGCGGATGAGTTCGCCGGCGGATCTCGCCGAGCTCGCCACCCGCTTCGGCTATGCGCCCAGCTCAATGCTCGCCCGCTCGACCGGCTTCCGCCAGGGCGAGGCCTTCTTCGCCGGTGGATTCGTTCCGGCGCCGACTCTTGCGACGATGCGCACCCGGCTGACCAAAGAGGGCGGTGCAGACGTCAGGGTCCCACTGCGCGACGGCGAGCAGCGATGACCCCTGACACGAACCACCATGACCAGGCTGCCCGCGTCGAGGCGATGCGGACCCGCTGGGAAAAAGCGACCAGATGGCCGCTGATCGCACTCTCGATCGGCTTCCTCGTCGCGTACAGCATTGTGGCGATCCAGCCGGAGCGCCCGCAGGCCGAGCGGATCGCCATCTTCGTTGTGATGGGCGCGGCCTGGGTCGCCTTCATCATCGACCCGATCGTTCGCATCGCGCTGACGGCCCCAACGCAGCGGCACCAGTACTTCACCGCGCACCGCATCGAGGTGTTCTCGGCTGTGCTGCCGATCCTGCGCCCCTTCTCGCTGCTGCGGCACCTCGATTCCACGCCCGGCTTCATCGGCAACGGTGGCAATGCGATGCGCTCTCGCGTCATCACAACCGCCGCGGCGTACGCCGGCATGTTCGTCTACGTGATCGCGATCACCGTGCTGTGGGTGGAGCGCGGCGCGCCCGATGCGACCATCCTCACATTCGGTGAGGCGATCTGGTGGGCGTTCGTCACGCTCGCCACCGTCGGCTACGGCGACTATGTACCGGTCACCTCTGCGGGCAGGATGCTCGCCGTGATCCTCATGGCCGGAGGCGTCGTCATCATCGGCACCTCGAGCGCCATCGTCGTGTCCTACCTCTCCGAGCGGATCGGCCATAAGCCGCCGGTCGTGCTGCGGGAGCACACAGAGGCGCCCCGGTCAACAGAGACGCCCAGGTCAACCGAAGCGGAATAGCCGCTCAGCCGGCGTGGCCGTCCCAGCCGCGGTAGGGATCCCACCCTCCGAGCACGTGTGGGGCGCCGTCGACGGTGATCCCGGCCGTCTCGCCATCCGGGAGCGCGTGCACCCGTCCGATCACCCGGAACTCGGCCGGGACTGCGGCGTCTGCCCCGAAGCAGGCCAGCAGGGAGTGGTCCTCTCCCCCGCCGAGTGCGCTCTCGGGGTGCTCACCGAGCTCAGCCGAGTCGAAGTCGATCCGCACGCCGCTCGCCAGCGCGATGCGCGCCGCGTCCAGTGCGAGACCGTCCGAGACGTCGAGCATGGCGGTGGCGCCGGATGCCGCGGCGAGTGCGCCGGCGGCGATGGGCGGGGCCGGGCGCAGCTGGGCGTCGAGGAGCCGCGGGTGTTCGAGGCGGAGCGCTGCGGCCGCTGCGGCATCCGGGGCCCCGTCGGCGTCCACTCCCCTGGTGAACAGCAGCGCCAGGCCGCGGCCGGCCTCGCCGAGCGCGTTGCCGCCCTCCGCGATGGCGACGACGTCACCGGGGCGTGCACCGGAGCGCAGCACGGGAGCGTGGCCGCCGAGGTCGCCGAATGCGGTGACGGCGATGGTCAGGGTCTCCGAGGCGGAGAGGTCACCACCGACGACACCGCAGCCGGGTGCGAGCGCGGTGCAGGCCTCACGGAGGCCGTCGGCGATGCCCTCGATCACGCTCACTGGCAGGCTCTGCGGGGCGGCGATCGCCACGACGAGTGCGGTCGGGCGGGCGCCCATCGCTGCGACATCGGAGAGGTTCGTCGCGGCCGCCTTCCACCCGAGGTCGCCCGGCCGTGACCAGGCGAGCCGGAAGTCTGGACCGTGGATCATCATGTCGGTCGTCACGACGAAGCGGGCGTCTGGCGCGGCGATCACGGCCGCGTCATCGCCGGGGCCGACGAGCGTGGCATCCGACTCGGGGAGGCGGGGGAAGATCCGCTGCAACACCGCGATCTCGCTGAGCTCGGCCAGGGTGGGGCCTGCGGGGTCGAACGAGGGGTGTTCAGCGTGCGTCATAGAACTCACGGTAGCCTGAAGAGCGATGATCTCCCGCACCGTGACCCGTTCCATGACCCGCACCCTGAGCGCCGTTGGCGCCGCCGCTCTGCTGACGGCGACGCTGTCCGGATGCACGGCCGCCGTGGCACTCGAACCGGCCGATGACGCCGCGAACCCCGGCTGTGCCGAGATCGTCGTTCGCCTGCCGGAGGCGCTCGGCGAGCAGCAGCTGCGCGAGACCAACGCCCAGGGCACAGGCGCGTGGGGCGACCCGGCGACGATCCTGCTGCGCTGCGGCGTCGAGGTGCCGGGACCGACCACCCAGCAGTGCGTCGAGGTGGGCGGCGTCGACTGGATCGTCGACGACAGCAACAAGCCGATCTTCCGCTTCACCACCTACGGCCGCACCCCGGCAACCGAGGTCATCGTCGACTACGAGAAAGCATCGGCCAGCGCGCTGATCGACCTCGTCGGCGCGCTGTCCACGATTCCGGCGGAGAACCGCTGCATCGACGTCAGCGACGTGCTCCCCGCCCCGTAGTCCCCGCGCCGCGCAAAAAAGGACATAGCGCGTTTCACAGGATGGCTTCGCGAGAAGAGTCCTTGTAACCGCGCTACGTCCTTACGTGCGGAGCCGGCTACTCGGCCAGCGCGAGCTCGATCAGCTCGTCGATCAGCTCGGGGTAGCTGAGCCCGGAGTTCAACCAGCAGGTGGGGAACATCGAGATCGGCGTGAAACCGGGCATCGTGTTGATCTCGTTGACGACGAAGCCGTCTGCTGTGAGGAAGAAGTCGACGCGGGCGAGGCCGGCGCAGCCGATGGCCTCGAAGGTCCGCACGGCGAGCTCGGCCATCTCGGCGAGCTCGGCGTCGCTGAGCTCCGCCGGGCAGACGAGGTCGATGCCGGGGGCGTCGAGGTACTTGGCGTCGAAGTCGTAGAAGTCACGGCCGCTGACGATCACCTCGCCGGCGACGGATGCCCGTGGTGCCTGGCCCTGGCGGCCTCCGAGTACCCCGATCTCGACCTCGCGGCCGATCAGCGTCGCCTCGATGAGAACCTTGTCGTCCTCGGCCAGTGCGGTCGCCATGGCGTCCGCGAGCCCGTCCAGAGAGGACACCTTGCTGACGCCGACGCTGGAACCGGCGCGTGCCGGCTTGACGAAGACGGGCAGGCCGAGCGCGGTGACGGCGGCCTCGACGCCGGCCGGGTCGGTGGCCCAGCTGCGTGCGGTGACGGTCTGCCACGGGGCAACGGCGATGCCGGCCTGGCGCAGCACGGTCTTGGTGAAGTGCTTGTCCATGCCGAGCGCGCTGGCGAGCACGCCGGAACCCACGAACGGCAGGCCGGCCAGCTCAAGCAGGCCCTGGATCGTGCCGTCCTCGCCGAACGGCCCGTGCAGGATCGGGAACACGACGTCGACGGCGCCGAGCGAGCGCACGGTGCCGTCTGCTTCGACAACGCTGAGCTCGCGCGAAGCGGTGCTCTCCGGCCAGCGGACGCGGGTGCCGTTGTCGGCGACGTGCGGCATGGCGGCGGGGTTCAGTGCGAAGAGGGCCGCGTCATCCGGCTGCAGCGTGAACGCGCCATCGCTCGTCATCCCGATCGGGATGACGGTGAAGCGCTCGCGGTCAATCGCCGAGAGAACTCCGCCCGCTGTTGCGCAGCTGATCGAATGCTCGCTTGACCGACCCCCAAAGAGCAATGCCACCGTGAGCTTGTGCGTCATCAAGAGTCCTTTCGCCTTGCGGCTCGTCCGAATCGGTTGTGAGGTGCGGTGCGATGTCGCGTGGGTTCAGCGTGCCGGCCAGAACCTGGCGCACCTGCTCGACGATCGGCATCTCGACACCCTTGGCCTTGGCCAGTTCGAGAATGGGGCCGACGGATGCCAGGCCCTCGGTTGTCTGTTGCATCTGCTTGACCACGTCGCTCTGGCTGTAGCCCTGGCCGAGCAGACGCCCAGCCGTGTTGTTGCGCGAGAGCGGGGACTGGCAGGTGGCGATCAGGTCGCCGAGTCCGGCGAGGCCGGAGAGCGTCTCGGGGTGCGCGCCGTACGCGACGGCGAAGTCCGTCATCTCGACGAGGCCGCGCGTGATGATCGACGCCTTGGTGTTCTCGCCGTAGCCGACGCCGTCGACGATCCCGATGGCGACGGCGATGAGATTCTTCAGCACGCCACCGAACTCCGTGCCGATGACATCGGTGTTCACGAAGGAGCGGAAGTAGTCGTTACGGGCCAGCAGGGCGACGGCCTGGGCCGTCTCGAGGCTCGTCGAGGAGACGACGGCGGCCGTCGGCTGCTGCTTGGCGATCTCGAGGGCGAGGTTGGGGCCGGAGATGGCCGCGATGTTGCCCGGGCTGATCGGCAGCACTTGCTCGATGACCTCGCTCATGCGCAGCCCGCTGGAGCGTTCGACGCCCTTCATCAGGCTGACGATGATCGCGTTCGCGCCGAGGTGCGGCTCCGCGGCGATCAGGTTCTCGCGCAGCGACTGGCTCGGCACGGAGACGAAGACCTGCTCGGCACCGGCGAGAGCCAGATCGAGCCTGGCGGTCGCGCGCAACGAGATCGGCAGGTTGATGCCGGGCAGGTAGTCGCTGTTGCGCTTGGCCTCCTGGATCTCGCGGGCGAGCTCCGGGCGGCGCGCCCACAGCACGACGTCTGCGCCGCCGTCGGCGAGGATCTTGGCGAAGGTCGTTCCCCAGCTTCCCGCTCCGAGCACGGCGACGCGGGTCCCCGGTCGAACGGTTGCGGTCTTGGCCCTAGGAGTCAAAACGACCCGTCTCTTTCTGGTCGTGGGCGCTGGGGTTCCAGCGCTCGGCCGGAGCCTTCTCTCCGCGCAGCTCTTCGAGCAGTGCGGTGATGGCATCCATCACCACGGCTGTTGCCTGGTTGAGGGATGCGGTGTCGAGAGGCTTGTCTCTGAATGCGTCAAGGTTCACGGGGTCACCGACCTTGACGAGGATGTGCTTGCGCGGGAAGAGGCTGATCTTCTTCGAGTAGCGGGCCATCAGCTGCTGGGTTCCCCAGTGCGCGACGGGGATCACGGGGATGCCGCGCTCAAGCGCGATGCGCACGGCACCGGTCTTGCCGCGCATCGGCCACAGATCGGGGTCGCGGGTCAGCGAGCCCTCTGGGTAGACGACGACCATGCGTCCCTTTTCGACGAGCTCCTCGGCGGCGCGGATCGCGGAGTGCGACTTGCTGCCGTGGCGGTCTACGGGGATCTGCCCCGATGCCCGCAGCGCCCAGCCGAGCACGGGAACCTTGAAGACGGAGGCCTTCGCGAGGAAGCGGGGGTAACGCCCCAGCTTCCAGGCGACGACGCCGACGACGACGGGGTCGATCTCGCTGTAGTGATTCGGCGCGAGCACATAGGCGCCATGCCGCGGCATCTTGTGCCCGTCACGAATCTCGAAGCGGGCAGCGAGGTTCATCAGCGGAAGCGCGAGCAGCGCGAAGATCCAGAAGATCGACGGGTGACTCTTCTCCGAACGCAGGCGGCGTTCGGGCTGTGTTGGTGCGGGCATTCCCCTATTATCGCGATCAGTCTTCGAGAACGAAGTCTGCACCGAGAATCTCGAGCTTGGTGAGGAAGTTCTCGTAACCGCGCGCGATGATTCCGACGTTGCTGACCGTCGAGGTGCCGTCCGCGCTCAGCGCGGCCACGAGGTGACTGAAGCCGCCGCGCAGATCGGGAACCTCGATGTCGGCACCCTTCAGAACGGTGGGCCCGGTGATCACGGCGGAGTGGTTGAAGTTGCGCTGCCCGAAACGGCAGGCCTGCCCGCCGAGGCACTCCTTGTGGATCTGAATCGTCGCGCCCATCTCAACCAGGGCATCGACGAAGCCGAAGCGCTGCTCGTAGACGGTCTCGTGAACGATGGAGACGCCCTTGGCCTTCGTCAGTGCAACGACGAGGGGCTGCTGCCAGTCGGTCATGAAGCCGGGGTGGACACCCGTCTCGATGATCACCGGGTTGAGGTCGCCGCCCGGGTGGTAGAAGCGGATGCCGTCCTCGAGGATGTCGAACGCGCCGCCCACCTTGCGGTAGACGTTGAGGAAGGTGAGCATCTCGGCCTGGCGCGCTCCGCCGACGGTGATGTCACCCTCGGTTGCGAGCGCCGCGGCGGCCCAGCTGGCAGCCTCGTTGCGGTCGAACAGCGAGCGGTGGTTGTAACCGGTGAGGTGCTCGACACCCTCGATGCGGATGACGCGGTCGGTGTCCACAGAGATCGTGGCACCCATCTTCTGCAGGATGTTGATGAGATCCATGATCTCGGGCTCGATGGCCGCGCCCTTGAGCTCGGTGATGCCCTCTGCACGCACCGCGGTCAGCAGCACCTGCTCGGTTGCACCGACGCTCGGGTAGGGCAGCTCAACCTTGGCTCCGTGCAGCCCGTTCGGGGCCGACATCCGGATGCCGCTCGGAAGCTTCTCGACAACGGCGCCGAACTTGCGCAGCACGTCGAGGTGGAAGTCGATGGGGCGGTCCCCGATGCGGCATCCGCCGAGGTCGGGGATGAAGGCCTCGCCGAGACGGTGCAGCAGCGGCCCGCAGAACAGGATCGGGATGCGGCTGGAGCCGGCGTGCGCGTCGATGGCCGCGAAGTGCGCGACCTCGACGTTGGTCGGGTCGAGGATGAGCTCGCCCTCTTCTTCGCCCTCGCTCACGTGGACGCCGTGCACCTCAAGGAGTCCACGCACAATGCGGACGTCGCTGATGTTCGGAACGTCCTTGAGCACGCTGGGCGTCTCGCCCAGCAGCGCGGCAACCATCGCCTTGGTGACGAGGTTCTTCGCGCCCTTCAGCTCGATGCGTCCCACGAGCGGCTTGCCGCCGTGGATGGTGATCTTGTCGACGGAGAGACCGACGGCCGAGCCGTGGTTCTTTGCATCATCGCCGAGACTGTTCAAATTTCCGCCTGCACGTTCTGCCTCACTGGGAGGGCTTTAACTGGAAGAGTACGGGGCCGCCAGCTCTCGCGGGTGGCCTCGAATTCTGTAATCAACGCTTCGTCGCGCAGGGTGAGCCCGATGTCGTCAAGACCTTCGAGCAGCCTCCACCGAGTGTAATCGTCAACCTCGAACGGAAGCTGAAGGTCACCGACGGTCACAGTTCGCTCAACCAGATCGACGGTCGCTTCTATTCCCGGGTTCGCGTCGATGGCGGCCCAGATCTTCTCGACATCGTCCTCGCTGATCTGCGCGGCGAGCAGTCCCTGCTTGCCGGAGTTCCCGCGGAAGATGTCGCCGAAACGCGGGCTCAGCACCACGTCGAAGCCGAAGTCGCGCAGCGCCCACACCGCGTGCTCACGGGAGGATCCCGTGCCGAAATCGGCGCCGGCGACGAGTACGCGCGCGCCCTGGAACTCGGGCCTGTTGAGCACGAATTCCGGGTCCTGGCGCCAGCCGTAGAAGAGCGCGTCGTCGAAGCCGGTCTTGGTGACGCGCTTGAGGAAGACGGCGGGGATGATCTGGTCGGTGTCGACGTTCGAGCGGCGCAGCGGAGCCGCGATGCCCGTGACGGTTGTGAACTTCTCCATGGCTACTTCGCCTCTCCCTCTGTGCCCAGCGAAACAGTGTCGTGTTCGAGATCCCACGGGCTCGACAGCGTGCCGCGGATGGCGGTTGCCGCGGCCACGAGCGGGGAGACCAGGTGGGTACGACCGCCCTTGCCCTGGCGACCCTCGAAGTTGCGGTTCGATGTGGACGCGCAGCGCTCGCCCGGGGCCAACTGGTCCGGGTTCATGCCGAGGCACATCGAGCAGCCGGCGAAACGCCACTCTGCACCGAAATCGGTGATGATCTTGTCGAGACCCTCTGCCTCAGCCTCGATGCGCACACGCGCGGATCCGGGAACGACCATGACGCGCACGCCATCGGCCTTCTTCTTGCCCTGGATGACGCTGGCGAACGCACGAAGGTCTTCGATGCGGCTGTTCGTGCACGAGCCCATGAAGACGGCGTCAACGGCCACCTCCTTGAGCGGCGTTCCAGCGGTCAGGTCCATGTATTCGAGCGCGCGCTCGGCGGCTGCGCGCTCGTTGGCGTCGCTGAAGTCGGCCGGGTTCGGCACGGTGTCGCTCAGCGAGACGCCCTGGCCGGGGTTGGTCCCCCAGGTGACGAACGGCTCGAGGGTGTTCGCGTCGATGATGACCTCGGCGTCGAAGGTCGCGCCGTCATCCGTGGCGAGCGTGTCCCAGTACGCGACGGCGTCGTCCCAGTCCTGGCCGCTCGGCGCGTGGGCGCGGCCGTTCAGGTACTCGTAGGTCGTGGCATCCGGTGCAACCATGCCGGCGCGGGCACCGGCCTCGATCGACATGTTGCAGATCGTCATGCGGCCGTCCATCGACAGCGCACGAATGGCGCTTCCGCGGTATTCGAGCACGTAGCCCTGGCCACCACCGGTACCGATCTTGGCGATGACGGCGAGGATGATGTCCTTGGCGGTGACGCCGGGGCGCAGCTCGCCCTCGACGGTGATCGCCATGGTCTTGAACGGCTTGAGCGGCAACGTCTGCGTCGCCATCACGTGCTCGACCTCGCTGGTGCCGATGCCGAACGCCATGGCGCCGAACGCGCCGTGGGTCGAGGTGTGCGAGTCGCCGCAGACGACGGTGATTCCCGGCTGGGTGAGTCCGAGCTGGGGGCCGACGACGTGCACGATTCCCTGCTCGATGTCGCCGAGCGAGTGCAGACGGACACCGAACTCGTCGCAGTTGCGGCGGAGGGTCTCGATCTGGGTGCGGCTCGTGAGATCGGCGATGGGCTTGTCGATGGCGAGCGTCGGCGTGTTGTGGTCCTCCGTCGCGATCGTCAGATCGGGGCGACGCAGCGGACGGCCGGCCATGCGCAGGCCGTCGAACGCCTGCGGGCTGGTGACCTCGTGAACGAGGTGCAGGTCGATGTAGATGAGGTCCGGCGTGCCGTCCTCACCCTTCTTCACGAGGTGGGCATCCCAGACTTTCTCGGCCAGGGTGCGGGGGCGTGAAGCAGAACGTGTTTCTGTGGTCATTGTGTGAGCGTCTTCCTCAGTGAATGGTGGTCAGCCAACGACGAACTCCGCGACGAGGGAGGCCTGGGTTTCTAGGACTCGTCGCGGCACAGAAGAAGTCGACCGTACAACACGATTACAGGCTAGCACTCGGCGTGAACGCGTCAGTTCGCACGACGACAACAGAGACATTGTCGCGCCCGCCGCTCTCGACGGCGGCCTCGACGAGCTCGTCGGCGATGCCGCTGAAATCGCCCCGCGCCTCGTGCCGGGCGAAGATCGCGGTGATCTCACTCCGGTCGAGTTCCCTGGTGAGCCCGTCTGAACAGATCAGAAAGGTGCTGTGCTCAGCGGGTGAGCTCAGCCAGACATCCACGTCGACGGTGTCCTCAGCGCCGAGTGCGCGGGTGATCACATTGCGCTCGGGGTGCTGCTCCGCATCCTCGATGCTGATGAGGCCGGCATCCACAAGCACCTGCACTGCGGAGTGATCGACGCTCTGCTGTTCGAGCACGCGGCCGTCCCAGCTGTACACACGAGAGTCGCCGACGTTGAAGATCATCCAGCCGTACTCGTTCTCCTCGTCGCCGTCGACGAGGGCGACGCCGGTGAGCGTCGTGCCGGCCACAGACGTTCCCGAGTCGCCGGCCTCGCTCAGGTCGCGGACGGCGTCGTTGGCCGAGTGGATCGCGTCGAGCACCTGCTCCGGGGTGGTGAGGACGCCGGGAACGATGTGCTCGGTGAAGACTCGCGTGACCACCTGGCTGGCCGCATCCCCGCGCGCGTGGCCGCCCATGCCGTCGGCGACCAGGAACACAGGTGCCGCGGCGAGGAGCGAGTCCTCGTTCACCTTGCGCACAAGCCCGACGTCGCTGCGCGCTTCGACGACGAGCGCGAGTGCGCCGCTCGGCAGCACGATGGTGCTCGGCTGTTCTGTTGCCACGTGCTTCTCCCGGATGACGAAGGTCGTGCCCGACGTACGGGGCGCTCCACGCTACCAAAGCACAGGCCACCCCGTCCGCTCCCGCCGCCGGAGCCCGCGAATCCCCCGCACCGAACTCCCGCTGGTTGAGCCTGTCGAACCCCCGCTGCTTGAGCTTGTCGAAACCCGCCCCAACCCGCCTCCTTCCGTTGGTCGAGTAGGCCGCCCGCGGCCGTATCGAGACCCCGCAACCCGACCTCTTGTGCACAACCCCCGATTCCCAAATACTTATCCACATCAGGCCTTTTTCCTAGGCCGATGGGTTCCGCCGGGGTAAAATTGATCCCATGGGAACCCCGACGGAGACAGTCAAAGAGGCACACG
>CAZZNX010000082.1:0-4744 GCA_964655795.1 uncultured Leifsonia sp.
CGCCGGTCGACGATGGCCGAGGAGGGCAAGCGAGGTGGTACCGCGGCAGAGTTCACGCTCTCCGTCCTCGTGGAAGTGGCCAACAGCATCCGTCAGCCGTCCAGGAGACACACTTGTACCCCAAAGGTTCGAACCCCGCATCGAATGATGCAGCAGGCGCCGCGTTCGGCGTCACCCCCTCGCCCAGCTTCCCGGCGATCGAGGAAGACGTTCTTGAGTTCTGGAAGCAGGACGGCACCTTCCAGGCGTCCATCGACAACCGCGAGGGCCAGCCGGAATGGGTCTTCTACGACGGCCCGCCCTTCGCCAACGGCCTGCCGCACTACGGTCACCTCCTGACCGGCTACGCCAAGGACGTCTTCCCGCGCTACCAGACCATGCGCGGCAAGCAGGTGCACCGCCGCTTCGGCTGGGACACCCACGGTCTGCCGGCCGAGCTCGAGGCCGAGCGCCAGCTCGGAATCACCGACAAGAGCCAGATCGAAGAGATGGGTCTCGCCGCGTTCAACGGCGCGGCACGCGAATCCGTGCTGCGCTACACCAAGGAGTGGCAGGAATACGTCACTCGCCAGGCGCGCTGGGTCGACTTCGAGAACGACTACAAGACCCTCGATGTCACCTACATGGAGAGCGTGATCTGGGCTTTCAAGCGCCTGCACGACAAGGGCCTCGCCTACGAGGGCTACCGCGTGTTGCCGTACTGCTGGCGTGACCAGACGCCGCTCTCCAACCACGAGCTGCGCATGGACGACGACGTCTACAAGATGCGCCAGGACCAGACGGTCACCGTCACCTTTCCGCTCATCGGCCCGAAGGCGGAGTCGCTCGGCCTGACCGCCGTGCGGGCGCTCGCATGGACGACGACGCCGTGGACCCTCCCGACGAACCTCGCGCTGGCCGTCGGCCCCGAGATCGAGTACGCCGTGGTCCCTGCCGGCCCGAACGGCACACCGGATGCGACCGTGCTCCGCGAGGAGGCTGCCGGTCTCGCCCCGCACACCGAGGTGCTCGGCGGCGAATACCTGCTTGCGATCGACCTCATCGGTGGCTACGCCAAGGATCTCGGCTACGACAGCGCGGAGGAGGCCATCGCGGCCGTCTCGCGCACCGTGCGGGGTTCGGAGCTCGAGGGCGTCAGCTACGACCGCCTCTTCGACTACTACGCAGACACCGAGGAGTGGGGAACGGAGAATGCCTGGCGCTTCGTCGTGGCCGACTACGTCACCACCTCGGACGGCACCGGCATCGTGCACCAGGCTCCCGCATACGGCGAGGAGGACCAGAAGGTCTGTGAGGCCGCCGGCATCCCCGTCATCCTCTCGCTGGACGACGGCGGCAAGTTCCTGCCTGCGGTGACGGATGTCGCCGGGCAGCTGTGGATGGACGCCAACAAGCCGCTCACCCAGCTGCTCAAGGCCGAGGGCCGCCTGCTCCGCCAGGCCAGCTACGAGCACAGCTACCCGCACTGCTGGCGCTGCCGGAACCCGCTGATCTACAAGGCCGTCACGAGCTGGTTCGTGCGCGTCACCGAGTTCCGCGACCGCATGGTCGAGCTGAACCAGGAGGGCATCGAGTGGGTGCCGGAGAACGTCAAGGACGGACAGTTCGGCAAGTGGGTCGGCAACGCCCGTGACTGGTCGATCAGCCGCAACCGCTACTTCGGTTCCCCGATCCCGGTGTGGAAGAGCGACAACCCCGAGTTCCCGCGCGTCGACGTCTACGGTTCGCTCGAGGAGATCCAGCGCGACTTCGGCCGACTGCCGCTGAACGCGGCCGGCGAGCCCGATCTGCACCGCCCGTACATCGACGAGCTCACCCGGCCGAACCCGGACGACCCCAGCGGCCAGTCGACGATGCGTCGCATCTCCGACGTTCTCGACGTCTGGTTCGACTCCGGCTCGATGCCGTTCGCCCAGGTGCACTACCCCTTCGAGAACGTCGAGTTCTTCGACGAGCACCACCCGGCAGACTTCATCGTCGAGTACATCGGCCAGACCCGTGGCTGGTTCTACGTCATGCACGTGCTCTCGACCGCGCTGTTCGACCGGCCGGCGTACAAGAACGTCATCAGCCACGGCATCGTGCTCGGCAGCGACGGACAGAAGATGTCCAAGTCGCTGCGCAACTACCCGGATGTCTCCGAGGTCTTCAACCGCGACGGCTCCGACGCCATGCGCTGGTTCCTGATGTCGAGCTCTGTGCTGCGCGGCGGCAACCTCGTCGTCACCGAGGAGGGCATCCGCGAGGGTGTTCGCCAGGTCATGCTGCCGCTGTGGAGCACGTGGTACTTCTTCAGCCTGTACGCCAACGCCTCGACGAACGGCGGCTACGAGGCGAAACTCAGCACAACGTCGACGGATGTGCTCGACCGCTACCTGCTCGCCAAGACGCGCGCGCTCATCGAAGACGTCACAACCGACCTCGACGCACTCGACAGCACCATGGCCGCGGCCAAGCTGCGCGACTTCGCCGATGTGCTGACCAACTGGTACGTGCGTCGCTCGCGTGACCGCTTCTGGGCCGGCGTCGGCGCAGACGGCGGCAACAGCGAGGCCTTCGACACGCTCTACACCGTGCTCGAGACGTTCACCCGCGTCGCAGCCCCGCTGCTTCCGCTCATTAGTGAGCGCATCTGGCAGGGTCTGACCGGTGGACGCAGCGTGCACCTGGAGAACTGGCCGGATGCCGCATCCTTCCCCGCCGACGACGCCCTCGTCGCGGCGATGGACCAGGTACGCGCCATCTCCGGCGCCGCCCTCTCGCTGCGCAAGCAGTCCGGGCTGCGCGTGCGCCTCCCGCTCGCGAAGCTCACCGTCGTGGCATCCGCCACCGCCGACCTCGCCGAGTTCGCCGAGATCGTGCGCGAGGAGCTCAACGTCAAGGCGGTCGAGTTCGTCGAGCTCGCCGAGGACAGCGCCGCCGCATACGGCATCACGAGCAAGCTCACCGTCAACGCCCGCGCGGCAGGCCCGCGCCTCGGCAAGGGTGTGCAGCAGGTCATCCAGGCCGCCCGCAGCGGCGACTGGAGCGAACTCGATGGCGTTGTCACCGCTGGCGGAGTCGAACTGGCCGCCGGTGAGTACGAGCTCGTGCTCGAGACGGCATCCGGGGGCGCCGACCAGACACTCGCCCTGCTGCCCGGCGGCGGCTTCGTGCTGCTCGACACGGCCACGACGGCCGAGCTCGAGTCGGAGGGCCTGGCCCGCGACGTGATCCGTGCCGTCCAGGATGCCCGCAAGGCAGCCGGACTCGAGGTCAGCGACCGCATCCGGCTGGCGATCGGCGTGTCGCCTGAAGGACTTGCCGCGGTGCAGCAGCACGCGGAGCTGATCGCGGGGGAGACCCTCGCGACGGACGTTTCTGTCGGCGGAGCCGCGGAGGGCGCAGCGCTGCTGCAGCTCGCCGGAGGCGCCGCAGTGGCAATTGAGGTGGAGAAGGCATGAGCGAGAACATCTACGACGAGTTCGAGGAGGCGGCAGACGCCGTCTACCGAGCGCTCCTCGAGCGCATCGGCGAGGTGAACCCGCAGCCACGGCTCGAACCGACCCGTCGCGCCATGGAGCTGCTGGGTGACCCGCAGCGTTCCTACCCGATGATCCACGTCACCGGAACCAACGGCAAGACGAGCACGAGCCGCATGATCGAGAGCCTCCTGCGTGCGCACGGCCTGCGCACCGGCCTGCTGACGAGCCCGCACCTGGTCCGTTTCAACGAGCGCATCATGATCGACGGCGAGCCCATCGGCAACGAGGCCCTCGCCGCGAACTGGTCCGACATCGCGCCGTACATCGCCATGGTCGACAGCGAGCTCGTCGCCGCCGGCGACGTTCCGCTGACCTTCTTCGAGGCGCTGACGGTGCTGGCATTCGCCTGCTTCGCCGACGCACCCGTCGATGTCGCGGTCGTCGAGGTCGGCATGGGCGGCGAGTGGGACTCGACCAATGTCGCCGACGGCCAGGTCGCCGTCTTCGCTCCGATCGCGCTGGACCACATCGGGCGACTCGGAAACGACATCGCCGAGATCGCCAGGACGAAGTCGGGCATCATCAAGCCGGCGGCCGCCGTCGTGTCGGCCGTGCAGGCTCCCGAGGCCCTCGCCGAACTCCAGCGTGCGGTCGATCTCACCGAGTCGACGCTGGCCGTTCAGGGCGAGCCGTCCGGCTTCGAGCTGCTGAGCAGCACGATGGCGGTCGGCGGCCAACTGATCAGCGTGCGCGGCCTCGCCGGCACGTACAGCGAACAGTTCCTGCCGCTCTACGGCAGCCACCAGGCACAGAACGCGGCCGTCGCGATCGCCGCGGTCGAGGCGTTCCTCGGCGGTGGCTCGCAGGCGATCGCCGACGACATCGTGACCGAGGGCCTCAGCGGCGTGACGTCGCCTGGCCGCCTGCAGCTGGTGGGCATCGAGCCGACCGTGATCGTGGATGCCGCGCACAACCCGCACGGAGCGGAGGCGCTCGTCGCCGCGATGAAGAGCTTCTTCGACTTCGACGAGATCGTCTTCGTTCTTGGCATCCTCGAGGACAAGGACGCGTCCGGCATCATCCGCGCGATCGTTCCGGCGGCTGAGCGCATCCACGTGACGCGATCGAGCTCCGACCGCGCCATCGGCGTCGATGAACTCGGCGACACCGTGCTCGAGGTGGGCCGCGACGACACGACGTTCCGCTTCGACGATCTCGAGACGGCCATCGAGCAGGCACGCCGCTGGGCGGCCGACGCTCCGCGCCGCGCCGTCGTCGTC
>CAZZNX010000082.1:4839-13352 GCA_964655795.1 uncultured Leifsonia sp.
ATCGTGCTCGGCTTCGAGCTCGTCGTGATCTTCCTCGCCGCCCTCGTGATCGCGTTCGGCCCCGGTGCGGTGCTGCCGCCCTGGGTGATGCTCACCGTCGGCGGCATCGTCTGCCTGCTCGCGATCGCCACGATCGGCCTCCTCCGTTACGACTGGGCCTATGTGCTCGGCTGGATCGTGCAGGGCCTCGTCGTGCTGAGCGGCTTCTTCAACCCGGCCATGTTCTTCGTCGGCGCGCTGTTCGCGGGCATCGTCTTCGAGCCCTACTTCATCGGCGAGGGCATGTGGGCGTACAGCATGGTCACCGGTGCCCGACTCGACCGCCAGAAGGCCGCCCACGCGGCGTCGCAGCAGTGACCGCAGCAGCGTCCGCGACCACAACGACTTCATCCGCAGAAATCCCAAGGAGAGAAAACACATGAGCACCATCGAAGAGACTCTGGTCCTGATCAAGCCGGATGGCGTTGCTCGCAGCCTCAGCGGCGAGATCCTGCGCCGTATCGAGGCCAAGGGCTACTCGATCGTCGACATCCGCATGCTGCAGGCCGAGCGTTCGCTCCTGGCCGAGCACTACGCAGAGCACGAGGGCAAGCCGTTCTACGAACCCCTCGTCGAGTTCATGGAGTCCGGCCCCATCGTGGCAGTGCGTGTCGCGGGCAACCGCGTGATCGAGGGCTTCCGCTCGCTCGCCGGCACCACCGACCCGACCACGGCAGCGCCCGGCACGATTCGCGGCGACCTCGCACGCGACTGGGGCCTGAAGGTCCAGCAGAACCTCGTGCACGGCTCAGACTCCACCGAGTCGGCCGAGCGCGAGCTGAAGCTCTGGTTCAGCTAGTCACACCGTCAGCTCGTCGCTGAACGTTCCGGATGCCGCCCAACACACCGTGTTGGGCGGCATCCGTCGTTCGGCCGGCCTCGGCTAGAGGTAGTTGAGCACGTCGAGTCGCAGCTGGGCGATGACGGCGATCACGATGAGGCAGCCGAGCGTGATCAGCGGGATCCAGCTGTATGCGGAAGCCGCGAATCGGCGCAGCGCCGAACCGAGTGGGAGTCGCCCGGTGCGGAGGTTGTCGAATGTGACGACCCAGAACAGCGGGATCACGACGCTCCACGTGACCATGCACCACGGGCAGAGCGTCGCCAGCGCGAAGATGCTCGTGCCGATCAGCCAGATGACGAAGGCGAGGGCTCCGGCGACGCCGAGGTTCAGGCCGAGCCAGAACCAGCGTTGGAAGCGGCTGCCGCCGATCAGCGCGACGCCGATCGTGATGACGACGGGCCAGGCCATGAGACCGATCACGGGGTTCGGGAAGCCGAAGATCGAGCCCTGCGGGGAGTTCAGATTGGCTCCGCACTGCACGAGCAGGCTGAAATCACAGCTCGGAACGGAGCCCGGATTCTGCAGCAGATGGAACTTCTCCAGCGTGAGTGCGAACGCTGCGAGCAGGCCGATTGCGCCCAGAATGACGAACACGACCCCCTGGGCCACGGAGGAACGCGTAGATGCAGTTTCGGGCATAGACGGATTATCCCACGCGTGGCGCGCGCCATTTCGCGATTGCATGCGATAATTGCCTCAGTCGTTCGGGCTGTGCCCGAACAGACGTCAAGAAGGCTTAACGGGTGCCCAGCACCCACGATGATTCGGTCCGCGCACCGAGAGAAGTAGCAACCAGAGCCACGAGCCGGTTGCGCACCAAATAGATTTGCGGGGGTTCGCGAAGCGGATCTTCGCTCGAGAGAGTACCCGGAGCGGGTGGCGCGGTTGCCCGCACCGGTCAAGGAGTAACCCCAGCAATGGTGGACAAAGCAAGCAACGACACGAACACGAGCGGCGCGGCACCGGATTCGACGAAGACTCCGGCGAAGAAGCGCCCCCGGATCTTCGGCGCACGGAAGAAGCGCGGCGAGGAGACCCCGGTGACGCCACCCGTCGCAGAGCAGCCGCGCGCTGCCCAGGCCCCTGCCGAGCAGCCGAAGCAGCCAGAACAGCCAGAGCAGTCAGAAAAGTCAGAGCAGCCGGTTGAGGACGCTCCCGTGCTTCCAGCAGAGGCAACGGAGGAGGCCCCCGTGGTCGAAGAGGCACCAGCGTCCGCACCGGTCATCCCGTCGCAGCTCAGCACGACATCCCTGATCTTCCACGCACCGGAGATCCTTCCGTTGCCGCCGCGTCCGGCCGGCGAGCGTGGTTTCGAGCGCGACTTCGACCGCGACTCCGACGACGCATCGACCGTGCGCCGCCGCGCGCGCCGTCGCACGGGCGAAGAGAGCCGCTCCGGTTCCGACGACCCCGCGAACACCGTCGTCAAGGTGCGCACCCCGCGCGAGCCGGAGCTCATCACCGAGCCGCAGCGCATCAAGGGCTCGACGCGCCTCGAGGCCAAGAAGCAGCGCCGTCGTGACGGTCGGGATGCCGGGCGCCGTCGCACCGTCATCACCGAGGCCGAGTTCCTCGCCCGCCGCGAGTCGGTCGACCGCAGCATGGTCGTGCGCGCCAAGAACAACAAGATCCAGATCGGCGTGCTCGAAGACAGCGTGCTGGTCGAGCACTACGTCGCCAAGAACCAGGAGGCGAGCCTCATCGGCAACGTCTACCTCGGTCGGGTGCAGAACGTCCTCCCCAGCATGGAGGCCGCATTCATCGACATCGGTCGCGGCCGCAACGCCGTGCTCTACTCCGGCGAGGTCGACTGGGAGGCCGCAGCGGCTGAGAACCCCGGTGCCAACCAGCCGCGTCGCATCGAGCTCGCGCTGAAGCCGGGCGACAAGGTCCTCGTCCAGGTGACGAAGGACCCGGTCGGCCACAAGGGTGCCCGCCTGACCAGCCAGGTCTCGCTGCCCGGCCGCTACCTCGTCTACGTTCCGAACGGTTCGATGAACGGCATCAGCCGCAAGCTGCCTGACACCGAGCGTGCGCGCCTCAAGAAGATCCTCAAGGAGGTGCTCCCCGACAACGTCGGCGTCATCGTACGCACCGCTGCCGAGGGTGCGACAGAGGAGCAGCTCACGCTCGACGTGCAGCGCCTGATCAGCCAGTGGGCCAGCATCAGCTCGCAGCTGCAGACCGTGCAGGCTCCTGCGCTGCTGCACTCGGAGCCCGATCTGCTCATCAAGATCGTGCGCGACGTCTTCAACGAGGACTTCCAGAAGATGATCATCTCCGGGGATGACGCCCAGGAGGTCATCGAGAGCTACCTGCGCGGTGTCGCCCCCGATCTCCTCGAGCGCGTCGAGCGCTACGAGGGCGAGAAGGATGCCTTCGACGAGTACCGCATCTCTGAGCAGATCGAGAAGGCCCTCGACCGCAAGGTCTGGCTCCCCTCCGGTGGTTCTCTCGTGATCGACCGCACCGAGGCGATGACCGTCGTCGACGTCAACACGGGCAAGTTCGTCGGCTCAGGCGGAAACCTCGAAGAGACCGTCACCAAGAACAACCTCGAGGCCGCGGAAGAGATCGTGCGCCAGCTGCGCCTCCGCGACATCGGTGGCATCATCGTCGTCGACTTCATCGACATGGTTCTCGAGTCCAACCGCGACCTGGTCTCGCGCCGACTCATCGAATGCCTGAGCCGTGACCGCACCAAGCACCAGGTCGCAGAGGTCACCTCGCTCGGCCTCGTGCAGATGACCCGCAAGAAGCTCGGTCTCGGTCTGCTGGAATCCTTCAGCGAGAACTGCGAAGCCTGCGCAGGGCGCGGCATCATCGTGCACCACGACCCGGTGGTCAAGCACCGCCAGACGCCTCAGCAGGCACCGCAGCAGGAGCGTCGCCGCTCGGCCAAGTCTGGTCAGCAGTCGCAGCAGTCCCAGCAGCAGTCGCAGACGCCGGCGGCCGAGAAGCCGAGCGGTACCCACGGCATCACCGAGGACGCCAAGAACGCCCTCGCCCAGATCGCCGCGAGCACCCTGGCGCACCCGGTCGACGCCCCCAAGGCCGACGAGCCGGCAGCCCAGGGTGGTGGACAGCAGTCCGGCGGACAGCAGACCGGTGCACCGGGCGAGGGCCGCAGCCCGCGTTCGCGCAACCGCAAGTCGCGTGGCGGTCGTTCCCAGCAGTCGACAGAGCGTTCGGATGACGCGGCGGCAGCACAGACGCCGAGTGCGGCCGAGGCGACAACGTCACGGCCGGAGCCGGTCGCCGAGGTGCGCACCGAAGCCAAGGCCGAGCCGATCGCCATCCTCGACATCCCCGTCGAGGTGGCTCCGCGCCAGGCGCGCGCCGTGAACACGAAGGCGGCCGAGGAGCTGCTCGGTTCGGTTCTTGAGGCGCTTCCGCAGCCGAAGCAGCCCGGTCAGGGCCGTTCGCGCAGCCGCCGTGTCTCGACGGCCGCGCTGTCGACGACGCCCGTCATGCCGATCGTCACCGGAACCGCGAGCAGCAGTTCAGACAGCGAGTAGCACCCACTCACGCAGTGAATGAGAGCGCCGTGGCCCTAGAGGCCGCGGCGCTCTCGTGCGCTCACCCTGAGTCCGCTCGCGCGCAGCCGGGTCACGAGCTCGCGGCCGCTGACGGGCAGCGCTCCGGCATCCACCAGTGCCTGCCAGCGCTCAAGCGGCACGTCGTAGTGATCGAGATCGAATCCGCGCCGGGGGATCCGTTGCGCCTCGGCGAATGCGTGCAGCTCGTCGAGACTCGAATCGCTGACGAGATGTGCCCAGACGGTGTCGTGGGCCGGCCAGATGGCCTGATCGATGAGCACAGTCATGGCTCAGAGTCTACGGAGCAGGGCACGAGAGTTGGGCGATTTTCGACACGCTGCATGGCGTGGTGCAGTTTCACTGCTTCGCACTAGTAAACTGTTCCCTGCACGTCGCGCCAGATCACCTCCGTGATCATGGCGCACATCGTGCCGGGCGAGCCCGTTTGACCGCGCGCACTCGATCAGCTAAACTCGATCGTTGGTGTGTGTCGGAAACATCCGCACGTTCGCCAAGGTTTTCTGATTGAGACCGGTCCGTCTGACCGCGTCAATCCAGTGACTTCCCGAGTATTAGGAATTGGGGCTAGGTAGCCCCCCAGAGTGAGGTACGTAAAGTGGTTTACGCAGTTGTGCGCGCCGGTGGCCGCCAGGAAAAGGTCGAGGTCGGCACCATCGTGACGATGGACCGGATCAAGGCCGTTAAGGGCGGCACCGTCGAGCTGGCCGCTGTGCTGCTTGTTGACGGAGACAAGATCACCTCGGACGCCAAGTCCCTCGAGAAGGTCACTGTCACCGCCGAGGTTCTTGAGGACCTCCGCGGCCCGAAGATCGTCATCCAGCACTACAAGAACAAGACCGGTTACAAGAAGCGTCAGGGGCACCGTCAGGAGCTCACGCGCGTCAAGGTCACCGGCATCAAGTAACGGCCTGAGGAGAGAAGCTAATGGCACATAAAAAGGGAGCGAGCTCCACTCGCAACGGTCGCGACTCCAACGCTCAGCGCCTCGGCGTGAAGCGCTTTGGTGGCCAGGTTGTCAGCGCAGGCGAGATCATCGTCCGTCAGCGTGGCACCCACTTCCACCCCGGCGTCAACGTGGGTCGCGGTGGCGACGACACGCTTTTCGCCCTCGAGGCCGGCGCCGTCCAGTTCGGCAACAAGGGTGGCCGCAAGGTCGTCAACATTCTGGTGGCTGCCGAATAGGCATCCACATGCAGTAATCGTCAGGGCGAGCTTCGGCTCGCCCTGACGTATTTCACCCGCACCATCGCCGGTGCAACACGTACACAGCATCACCAGTACACGCATCACCACTACACGCTTCACCAATACAAGCATCACCAAGGAGACCAGCCATGGCCACATTCGTTGACCACGTCACGCTTCACCTGCGTGCCGGTCACGGCGGCAACGGCTGTGTGTCCGTGCGCCGCGAGAAGTTCAAGCCGCTTGCCGGCCCCGATGGCGGCAACGGCGGCCACGGTGGCGACATCGTTCTCATCGCAGACCCTCAGGTCACGACGTTGCTCAACTACCACCGCGCGCCCCACCGCAGCTCCCAGAACGGCGGGCCCGGAATGGGCGACCACCGTGCCGGCGGCAACGGTGAGCTGATGGAGCTGCCCGTCCCGGTCGGCACCGTTGTGAAGGACGCCGACGGCAACGAGCTCATCGACATGAGCGAGCCCGGCTTGTCGTTCACGGTCGCCCCCGGCGGCCTCGGCGGCCTCGGCAACGCCTCGCTGGCGACGACCAAGCGCAAGGCCCCCGGCTTCGCGCTGCTCGGAACCCCCGGCTGGGAGGGCGATGTCTACCTCGAACTCAAGACCGTCGCCGATGTCGCACTCGTCGGCTACCCCTCCGCGGGCAAGTCCAGCCTGATCGCCGCGCTCTCCGCGGCGCGGCCGAAGATCGCCGACTACCCCTTCACCACCCTGCACCCGAACCTCGGCGTCGTCGAGGCCGGCGGCAACCGTTACACCATCGCCGACGTTCCCGGACTGATCGAGGGCGCGAGCGAGGGCAAGGGCCTCGGACTCGAGTTCCTGCGCCACGTCGAGCGCTGCACGGCCCTGCTGCACGTCATCGACTGCGCAACCATGGACCCGGGCCGCGACCCGATCACCGACCTCGACGTCATTCTCGGTGAGCTCGCCGCGTACCCCGTTCCGGAGGGGCAGAAGCCCCTGCTCGAGCGCCCGCAGCTCATCGCCCTGAACAAGATCGATGTGCCAGAGGCCAGGGAGCTCGCCGAGTTCGTGCGCCCTGAACTCGAGGAGCGCGGCTACCGCGTCTTCGAGATCTCCTCCGCCACCCACGAGGGTCTGCGCCAGCTGAGCTACGCCCTGGCGGAGCTCGTGGAGCAGGGCCGCGCCGAGGCGGCAGCCAAGCCCGCCAAGGAGCGCATCGTCATCCGCCCGAAGGCCGTCGACGAGGGTGGCTTCGTCGTGAAGGTCGAGGGCGGAAGCTTCGGAAACGTCTACCGCGTCATCGGCGCCAAGCCGGAGCGCTGGGTCGCCCAGACCGACTTCGCCAACGACGAGGCCGTCGGCTTCCTTGCCGACCGCCTTGCCAAGCTCGGCGTCGAGAACCAGCTGTTCAAGGCGGGTGCCGTCGCCGGCTCCACCGTCATCATCGGGCCGGGCAGCTCCATCGTCTTCGACTGGGAGCCGACCCTGACGTCGACCGCCGAGCTCATCACCGCGCCTCGCGGAACCGATGCGCGTCTCGAGGGCGCCGGCCGTGCCACCCGCAACGAGCGCCGCGAGGACTACTTCGCCCGCATGGATGCCAAGGCCGCAGCGCGTGCCGAACTGCTCAACGAGCGGGCATCCGGCATCTGGCAGGAAGACGGCGGCGTCGAGATGACCCGCGCAGAACGCGACGCCCTCGCGGAATCGGGCGAGGAGAGCGAGTAACAGTGAGCGTGCGTGATCGGGCCGGTATCCCCTCTGCGAAGAGGATCGTCGTCAAGGTGGGCTCATCGTCCATCAGCGGTGACAATGCCGGCCAGATCGCGCCACTCGTCGACGCCCTCGCCGCCGCGCACGGCCGAGGCACCGAGATCGTGCTCGTGTCGTCCGGTGCGATCGCGACCGGGCTGCCGTATCTGCGGCTCTCCGAGCGTCCGACCGACCTCGCGACGCAGCAGGCTGCGGCATCCGTCGGTCAGAACCTGCTGATCTTCCGCTACCAGGACAGCCTCGACCGCTACGGCATCGTTGCCGGTCAGGTGCTGCTCACGGCCGGCGATCTCGAGAACGCGACACCGCGCAGCAATGCGCAGCGGGCGATGGAGCGGCTGCTCGATCTGCGGATCCTGCCCATCGTGAACGAGAACGACACCGTCGCGACGCACGAGATCCGCTTCGGCGACAACGACAGGCTCGCCGCGCTCGTGGCCAGCCTGATCTCCGCCGACGTGCTCATCCTGCTCAGCGACGTCGACGCCCTCTACACACGTCCGCCGCACGAGCCGGGCGCGGAGCGCATCGCGCACGTGCCATACGGTGACGCACTCGCCGGTGTCGAGCTGAGCTCGGCCGGGCGCGCCGGCGTCGGAACCGGTGGGGCCGTCACGAAGGCCTCCGCCGCGAGGCACGCTGCGGAGTCGGGAACGGCTGTGCTCGTCACGGCGACCGGGCTGGTCAACGAGGCGCTGCTCGGCGAGGATGTCGGCACCTGGTTCGACGCGCAATCCCGTAACACGGTGTCCGACCTCGCCTAAACTGAGGGCATGTCCCTGCTGAACACCCCGTCGACCACCGGCATCGATCTGACCGCGTTCTCCGCGAAGCTGGATGCCGCCCGCGCCGCATCGCTCGAGCTGGGTGCGACGACGACCCAGAAGAAGAACGAGGCGCTCGTCGAGATCGCCGCGACGCTGCGTGCGCACGTCGCCGAAATCGTCGAGGCCAATCAGCGTGACATCGAGGCCGGGCGCGCCAACGGGCTGAGCGATGCACTCCTCGACCGCCTCGCCCTCAACCCCGCTCGCATCGAGTCACTCGCCGTCGCCGTGCTCGAGATCGTCGGGCTCGCCGACCCGATCGGCGACGAGGCGCATGCGCCGCTGCCGGGCATCGTGCATC
>CAZZNX010000082.1:13391-16648 GCA_964655795.1 uncultured Leifsonia sp.
TCTACGAAGCCAGGCCCAACGTCACCGTTGACATCGCCGCACTCGCACTGAAGAGCGGCAACGCCGCCGTGCTGCGCGGCGGGAGTGCCGCACAGAACTCCAACCAGATCCTGGTCTCGCTCATCCAGCAGGCCATCGCAGCGCACGGCATCCCCGAGGCAGCGGTGCAGTCGATCGACGAGTTCGGCCGCGAGGGCGCACGTGCCCTCATGCAGGCCAGGGGACAGGTCGACGTGCTCATTCCCCGTGGCAGCGCCTCGCTCATCAACACGGTGGTGACCGAGTCGAAGGTGCCCGTCATCGAGACCGGCGCTGGTGTCGTGCACATCGTTCTCGACGACACCGCGCCCGTGCAGTGGTCCGTCGACATCGTGCACAACGCCAAGACCCAGCGCCCCAGCGTCTGCAACACGGTCGAGACGGTGCTCGTGCTCGCCGGAGCCGCTGACCGCGTGCTCCCGGCCGTCGGCGCGAAGCTCGCGGAATCCGGTGTGACCATTCACGCCGACGAGCGTGCCCGCGTGCTGCTGCCCGACGCCGTGCCGGCGACGGAGGAAGACTGGGAGACGGAGTACCTGAGCCTCGACATCGCGGTGCGCGTCGTCGACACCCTCGACGAGGCGATCGAGCACATTCGCCGGTACTCGACCAAGCACACCGAGTCGATCATCACAAACGATCTCGGCAATGCCGAGTACTTCCTGAACCGCGTGGACTCCGCAACAGTCATGGTCAACGCGTCGACGCGTTTCAGCGACGGGGGAGAGTTCGGTTTCGGCGCGGAAGTCGGGATCTCAACCCAGAAACTGCACGCACGCGGCCCGATGGGCCTGCAAGAACTCACCAGCACCAAGTGGATTGTGCGTGGCAACGGACAGCTTCGGCCGTAGTGCCCGCTAGAATCGTTGTGGCGGATGCACCTCCCGCCACCTGAATGGAGAATGTGATGTCTTTGCTGACCGCCGTGGTTGCGTCGTCCGAAACCGTGCACGCCGTTGAACTTCCGATCGAGCCGATCATGTACGGCGCCATCGCGATCGTGATCTTTGCCGCGTTCGGTTTTGTCACGTGGAGCTTCCGCGATGTCGCAAACCGCCACAAGGCCAAGGGTGATGCATACGCCGCCACCCACGGCGGAGCGCACGCCCCGTCGGGCCACTGAGCGAACCGCCTGTGACGAGTGCGTCGAAACGCCGCCCGCGCATTGGCGTGATGGGCGGCACTTTCGACCCCATTCACCACGGCCACCTGGTCGCGGCGAGTGAGGTGGCACAGTCGTTCGACCTCGATGAGGTCATCTTCGTTCCAACGGGCCTGCCGTGGCAGAAGCCGGCCGTCAGCCCGGGGGAGCACCGCTACCTGATGACGGTCATCGCCACGGCCTCGAATCCGCGCTTCACCGTCAGCCGCGTCGACATCGACCGCGATGGGCCGACGTACACGATCGACACGCTCCGCGATGTCCACGCCGAACGCCCCGACGCCGAGCTCTTCTTCATCACCGGCGCCGACGCGATCGCCCAGATCCTCACGTGGAAAGACGTGCGTGAACTGTGGGACCTCGCTCACTTCGTAGCTGTGAGTCGGCCGGGGCATGACCTCAGTATTTCGGGATTGCCCGAGGGCGACGTAAGCTTGTTGGAGGTTCCGGCCCTCTCGATTTCGTCGACCGACTGCCGGGCCCGTGTGGAGCGCGGCGACCCCGTCTGGTACCTGGTGCCCGATGGCGTCGTGCAGTACATCTCCAAACACCATCTGTATCGGAGTGTGGCATGAGTGCGTTGCCCGACGAGCAACCGCTGACGAGGCGTCAAATCCGCGAGAGCGAGCGATCGCGTGAGCCGGAAGCAGCCTCCGTCGACCCCGCAGAACAGGGCAACGCGGAACCCGCCGCCCAGCAGCCCCCGGCCGTCGACCCCGCAGCACAGGCCGCCGCAGAGCGTGCACGCGCTGAGGCAGACGCCGCCGCCTGGGCACCGAGGTCAGCACAGGCCCCAGCCAGCCCCTCGTCCGCCGAGCCCGATGCCGCAGAGCCAGAAGCCGACGACGACAACGACTTCGGCGATTTTCAGGGCGTCCCGGAACGCACGCTCACCCGCCGCGAACTCCGCGCGCTCCTCGCAGCCCAGGCAGCGGCTCGGGGCGAACAGGTCGACGAGTCGCCCGAATCTTCGACCGACGATCACCTTGTTGATGCCGTCACACCGCAGCCACCGATCGGCCATTGGTCGCTCGACATCGACGTCGAGGACGACGCCGACGATCAGAGCTTCGACCAGGTGCTCTCGCGCGGTGTCGGCGCCGGCGGCGTGCCGACCACGACGAACGCCCTCATCCTGCCGATGATCCCGCAGCAGGGTGTCGACGGCGGGGTGCCGATCGTCACCGGCGAGATGCGCGTGACCGGCTCGATCGACCTGCCGAGCCTCGGCGACACCGGCGCGCACCCGAATCTGCTTGACTCGCCCGACGTCGACCGACTGCTCGATCAGGTCGACGACGCCCACCCGGCGACGAGTGCACAGCCCGTTCGGGCCAGCCGCGCGGTGAGCACCCACACCTCCACCCGCGACACGCTCACCCCGCCCAAGCAGGGCGGACTCAACGTGCCGACGGTGCTCGCCATCACGGCGGCCGTGCTGGCACTCGGTGTCATCGGCCTCTTCATCGGCGGATACATCTTCAAGATTTTTTAGTGCCGCGCCCACCGGTCGGCACCCATGCTTCTCACAAACAGGACACAATCCAGATGACTGCAACTTCACACGCCATTGAACTTCTCCAGGTGGCCGCACGCGCCGCCGACTCCAAGGGCGGGACCGATCTGGTCGCCCTTGACGTCACGCAGCCGCTGCCGCTGACCGACATCTTCTTCCTCGTCACCGGCAACTCGGAGCGCAACGTCGTCGCCATCGCCAGCGAGGTCGAAGACGAGCTGATCCGCGCCGGCGCGAAGCCGCTCCGCCGCGAGGGCCGGGCAGAGGGCCGTTGGGCACTGCTCGACTTCGGCGACCTCGTTGTGCACGTCTTCCACGAGGAGGAGCGCGGTTACTACCAGCTTGAGCGCCTCTGGAAGGACTGCCCCGTCGTCTCGATCGAGCTGCCGGAGCGCGACACGCGCGAGTGACCCAGCCGTTTTTACACGCGAGTTGATCGTGTAGTAATCTAATCAAGTTGCTCCGGAGGAATCGGGAACAACTGAGGGTCTGTGGCGCAGCTGGTAGCGCACCTGCATGGCATGCAGGGGGTCGGGAGTT
>CAZZNX010000083.1:0-12576 GCA_964655795.1 uncultured Leifsonia sp.
CTCGTCGAGGGCGGTTCCGCGCTCAACGACGGCGCCGCGCAGCTCGTCGACGGCAGCCGCGAGCTCGCCGACAAGCTCGGCGAGGGCGGCGACGCCGTTCCGGCGATGAGCGACTCCGACATCGAGACGAAGGCCGGTGTCTTCGCCGAACCCGTCGTGCTGGATCAGAGCTGGGAGAACAAGGCGAAGAGCTTCGGCGAGGGGTTCGCCCCGTTCTTCATCGCGCTGGCCACCTTCGTCGGCGCGCTGATCACCTGGTTGATCCTGCGTGCCCTGCCCGCCAGGGCGCTCGCGGCCGGAGCAAGCGGCATCCGTGCCGTCATGACCGGTTTCCTGCCCGCCGTCGCGATCGGACTCGGCCAGGTCGTGATCATGATGCTGGTGCTCGTCTACGGCATCGGTCTGGAGCCCGTGTACTGGCTGGCCACCTCTGCGTTCATCTACCTGGTGACGCTGACGTTCCTGGCACTGCAGCAGATGTTCATCATCCTGCTCGGCACGGCGGCCGGCCGCGTCGTGAGCCTCGTGCTGCTGATGCTCATGCTCAGCTCCTCCGGCGGAACCTACCCGGTCGAGACCACTCCGGCCTTCTTCCAGGCGCTGCACCCGTGGATGCCGGCCTCCTACGTCGTGAGTGGCCTGCGCGAGCTGATCACCGGCGGCGTGGACTCTAGACTGTGGCTTTCGGTGCTGGTGCTCGTCGGCATCCTCGTCGGATCGCTCGCGATCAGTGCGTGGAGCGCTGGCAAGCAGCGGATGTGGACGGTCGCGAGGCTCCACCCGGAACTCTCGATCTAGCCCACCTCCCCTCCCAGCAGAAACGGATGATGCCCCATGGCTCGCTCCAGCGGAACGAAACGCGCCATTCTCGACGCGGCGCTCGAACTGGCGGCGACCAGGGGCATCACCGGCACAACGATGGATGACGTCGCCGAGCGTGCCGGCGTCGCCAAGGGCAGCCTGTACTACAACTTCAGCTCCAAGGATCAGCTCTTCGAGGCACTGCTCGAGGAGGGCGTCGGCTCGCTCGCCGACGCGCTCCGCGATGCACGCGGAACGCTGGTCGGCTGGGCGGCGATCGAGGCGCTCGTCACCGCCCTGCTCGACCGCATCGCGGCCAACGCGGCGCTGGCCAAGCTGATGGCGTCCGAGATCTTCCGCACCGACCGCGCGTGGCAGAAGACGCTCTTCGCGCTGCGGCACGAGGCGCTCCTGGTCTTCGCCGAGGCGATCGAGCAGGCGGATGCCGCGGCTCCGGCATCCGCGGGGTCCACAGGGCCGGGCGCCGTCGGAGGCGCGAGCACGATCATGGCCTCGAGCGTGTTCGGCGCCGTGCTGATGTCGGGCCTGGAGTGGCTCGTGTTCGAGCCGGAACGCTCCCGCGACGAGGTCGCCGCCGCGATCCTCGCCTCGCTGAGCGGCGCGCTCGCCCCGCGGTGAACGTCCACTGAGAGCGGTCAAATGGCCGCTTCTGGGCACCGAAAGCGGCCATTTGACCGCTCTCAATGGAATCAGGCGACCGCAGCACCTTTCGCCGCGCTGCGCGCGGCGCGCGCTGACGGGCTCTGAGTGCGTGGCGCGATAAGGTGGAGTGTGACTGGCGACGACTCGCTTGGCCCTGCCGAGATAGAACTGCCCGATGCGCCGACTGTGCGCGAGGCGTTGGCTTCAGCGAATCGTGACGAGGTTGCGGCCCTCGTGCTCCGGCATCCGGAGTCGCCGCTGGCCTGGGCCGAGCTCTCCGACATCGCCAACGCCGACGGCCGGGCGCTCGACGCCTATGCCTACGCACTCGTCGCTCATGCGCGCGGAACCGACGCCCTGCAGAGCGCGGGATGGCGGCCGGGCGATCTGGTGCCGTGGAGCCTGCGCTCCAATCGCGGCGTGCTGCGGGCGGCCTATGCGCTGCGCCGTTCGGCCAGTGCGATCGGTGCCCATGACGAGGCCGACCGCCTCGGCGACTTCCTGCAGAGCGTCGACCCGACCGCGGTCGGGCGTATCGAAGTGAAGTACACAACCACCCAGCTCTTGCCGGTGATCACACCGGAAATGCTCGCGGCAGCGTCGCCGAACACAGAAGCCTTTGTAGTTCGAGGAGAGGACTAGCAACATGCCAGCAATCGTTTTGATCGGCGCCCAGTGGGGCGACGAGGGCAAGGGCAAGGCGACCGACCTGCTCGGCTCGCGCGTCGACTACGTCGTCAAGTTCAACGGCGGAAACAACGCGGGGCACACCGTGGTCGTCGGCGACGAGAAGTACGCGCTGCACCTGCTGCCCTCCGGCATCCTGACCCCGAACGTGACGCCCGTCATCTCCAACGGCGTCGTCGTCGACATCGAGGTGCTGTTCGAGGAGCTCGACGCGCTCGCCTCGCGCGGCGTCGACGTCTCCAAGCTCAAGGTGAGCGCCAACGCGCACGTCATCACGCAGTACCACCGCACCCTCGACAAGGTGACGGAGCGCTTCCTCGGCAAGCGCCAGATCGGCACGACCGGGCGCGGCATCGGCCCGAGCTACGCCGACAAGATCAACCGCGTCGGCATCCGCATCCAGGACCTCTTCGACGAGAACATCCTGCGCCAGAAGGTGGAGGGCGCTCTCGAGCAGAAGAACCACCTGCTGGTCAAGGTCTACAACCGTCGCGCCATCACCGTCGACGAGATCGTGAACGAGCTGCTCAGCTACGCCGAGCGCCTGCGCCCGATGGTCGAAGACACCGCGCTGCTGCTGCACAAGGCGCTCGAAGCCGACAAGACCGTGCTGTTCGAGGGCGGCCAGGCCACGATGCTGGATGTCGACCACGGGACCTACCCGTTCGTCACCTCATCGAACGCGACCTCCGGCGGCGCCGTGACCGGCTCCGGCATCGCGCCGAACAAGATCGACCGTGTGATCGCCGTGGTCAAGGCGTACACGACGCGCGTCGGCGCCGGCCCGTTCCCGACCGAGCTCTTCGACGACAACGGCGAGTTCCTGCGCGCCAACGGCTTCGAGTTCGGCACCACCACCGGGCGCCCGCGCCGCTGTGGCTGGTACGACGCCCCGATCGCCCGCTACACCGCGCGCATCAACGGCGTCACGGACTTCGTGCTCACCAAGCTCGACGTGCTCACCGGCCTGCCGACCATCCCCGTCTGTGTCGCATACGAGGTCGACGGCGTGCGCTTCGACGAGGTGCCCGTCTCGCAGTCGGACTTCCACCACGCCACCCCGATCTACGAGAACTTCCCCGGCTGGACGGAAGACCTGACCGGCGTGCGCAGCTTCGAGGAGCTGCCGAAGAACGCGCAGGACTACGTGCTCGCGATCGAGGCCATGAGCGGTTCCCGCATCTCGGCGATCGGCGTCGGCCCCGGCCGCGACGCGATCGTCGTGCGCCACGACCTGATCGACTAGGACTCGACTGCCGGGCCGCGACGTTCGCGTCGCGGCCCGCTTTATCTGCAGGGGCCCGGGATATTTTCCGGGCCGCTGCACTTGCGCGGGCCGCTGCACTTGCGCGGGCCGCTGCACTTGCGCGGGCCGCTGCACTGTGTGCGGGCCGCGATGCTGCCGCGCGCCCCGGGCACCGGGCGTCGACTGCCGTGGGCGGAGGCCGCGGCGCTACGCGAGGAGCTTGAGCGCGCCGTCGATCATGGCGGCTGCGCCGCCGAGGTACGCGATGACGATCACGGCGATGCGCGCGGCACGGTGGCTGACCCGCGTGTGCAGCAGCTCGCCGAGGCCGAGCCCCGCGAGCAGTGCGACGATCACGGCGAGCCAGCTGGCGGCATCCAGCTCGGGCAGCGCCCCGCCGGAGAAGAACAGCTTGGTGATCAGCGACACCGTGCCGATGACGACGAAGTAGGGCTGCAGGGTCGCGGCGAACTGCGCCTGCGGCCAGCGGGTGAGCACGGCGTAGACGCTGAGGGCAGGGCCGCCGACGCCGGCGGCGGTGTTCATGAAGCCGGATGCAGCACCCGCCACGATCGCGGAGGGGCGCCGCGGCAGCGTGTGCGCGGTGCGGGTGACGAGCAGCGAGACGGTGAGTGCGACGATGACGAGCAGCCCGACGCCGAGCTGAAGCTGGGGGCCGCCGAGCTTGGCCGCGAGCAGGGAGCCGGGCACGATCGCGATGATGGCCGGCACCGCGAGCCAGAGGAAGGTGCGCCACTCGATGTGCTTCCAGACGCGCGGGATGATCAGCAGCGAGGAGAGCACGCCGCAGAGGTTGACGACGAGCACTCCGTCGAACGGGCCGAGGATGATGACGAGCGCGGGGGAGACGACCAGGGCGAAGCCCATGCCGGTGATGCGTTGGGCGAAGGCGCCGATCAGAACGGAGACGACGACCAGAGCGAGCATCCTGCCAGCGTAGTGCGGGGGAGGGACCGCTCCGGCTGGTCGCATCCCGTTCACTGGCGGGTAACCCGCCTTTGCGATGATCTGGTCATGACCGCAGTGCGCCCACCGCTCGAGCCGATCCACGGCCGATTCATCTCCCTGCAGCCGCTGCGCACGGACCAGCTCGTCGAGCTGCACGCGGCGATCGGGCATCCGCTCGTCTTCGCCGGAGGCTACGGCGGCGGCCCCGCCGCGTACCGTGCGGATGCCGCGGACTTCGCCGCGTGGGCTCGCGGTTACCTGCGCTTCGGCACCGTACCGCGGCCGAGCGGGCGGCTGGGGGTCCGCCGCCGCGTGATGGACAGTTCGGCCACCGACGCCAACGTCTTCGCCGTCCGACTGCACGGCGGCGCCCACGACGGGGTGCTCGTCGGCACGACGACCCTCGGCGACATCGACGTCGACCGGGAGTCCGCGCACGTCGGCTGGTCGGCGTTCGACCCGCGGGTCTGGGGATCGCAGGTCAACGCCGAGGCGAAACTGCTGCTGCTGGACTCCGCCTTCGAGCACGGCTTCGGCCGGGTCAAGATCCAGGCGGATGCCATGAACACCCGCTCGCGCTCGGCGATCGAGCGTCTCGGCGCCCGCTACGAGGGCACCGTGCGCCGGGAACGCCGCCGCCCGGACGGCAGCTGGCGCGACACGGTGCTCTACTCAATCCTCGCCGAGGAGTGGCCGGAGGTGCGGGCCGGGCTGCACGAGCGGCTCTCCCGCTTCGCCGGACCGGTCGAGTTCCGCTCGGCCGAGGCCCTGCGCGCGTAGCCCGTCCGCGGAGGCAGACCGCGCGTAGCCGGTCAGCGGATGCGCCGGCTGATCGGCGCCGTTTCGGGCCGGAACCGCGGCGTGGCGCCCGCGGCATCCGCTGACCGGCAGTTCGGCACAGGCCGCGCCCGCGCAACGCGGCCAAAGTTCGGCGCATTTCGGACAGCGTGCTCCGTGACGCTCCGCACGGTCACACCACGGCGGTAACGTCGTGGGGTGAGCATTCCAGCCGTCCAGAACCGCAGCTACAGCGCACTGTCGATCGCGCTGCAATTCGTGGCGATGGGCACGGTCTGGGGCGCCAGCTTCCTGTTCATGAAGGTCGCGCTCGACGGCGTCTCCTTCGGGCAGGTCGCGTGGTCGCGACTGATCCTCGGCGGACTCACCCTCGGTGTGATCGTGCTGGCGACCCGGCCGAGGGTCGGCGGCGGGCCCGTGCTGCCGCGCGAGGCGAAGGTCTGGCTGCACTTCACAGTCATCGCGATCACCGGCTGCGTCATCCCGCACCTGCTCTTCGCCTGGGCCGAGCAATACGTCTCGTCCAGCCTTGCCAGCATCTACAACGCGGTCACCCCGATCACGACGGCGCTCATGGCCACGCTCGCCTTCCGTGTCGAGAGGCTCGACCGGGGGCAGATCCTCGGTGTGGCCGTCGGCATCCTCGGCGTGATCGTGATCATCGCGCCCTGGCAGTACGCGGAGCTCACCGGTTCGCTGTGGGGGCAGATCGCCTGCCTCGGTGCCGCGACCTGCTACGGGTTCACCTTCGGCTACACGCGCAAGTTCCTGAGCGCCAGGCCCATCGCCGGCGCCACCTTCGCGTTCCTCAACATCGGCATCGGCGGAGCGATGATGATTGTGCTCACCCCCGTGATCGCCTGGCACCCGGTCGAGCTCAACTGGGCGATCGTGCTCAGCCTGCTCACGCTCGGCGCGCTCGGCACCGGCCTGGCCTACATCTGGAATATCAACGTGCTGCGGGCGTGGGGGCCGACCAACGCGTCAACGGTCACCTACGTCACCCCGGTCGTCGGCGTGCTGCTCGGCGTGCTGATCCTTGGGGAACGCTTCGGCTGGCACGAGCCGCTCGGCGCCGGGCTCGTGCTGCTCGGCATCCTGTTGGCGCAGCGGCGCATCCGCGTCGGCCGACGGATGCCGGCCGAATCCGTGCCCGCCTGAGCGCGGCGCGCGCCGACCCCCTGCTCCCGCCTGCATCCTCCGCTCGTGGTCGACCGTCACGCCGCTCACCGCACGTGATGCCGCTTGCGCGCCACTTATCGCGCTATGACGCAGTAGTTCTTGGCGCATAGCGCGGTAAGTGGCGCGCAACGCGAACCACCTGGCCGCTCACCGGGCCCGGATCGCCGGTGCCCGCAGCGGGTGCCGCGGAGCGTCATCGGGTGCTCGCCGCGGCAGCCGGGCGATAAGGTCGAAGCATGGCTGCAGACGAGCGCGAAGCGCGAGAAGAACTCGACGGAATCCGGCTGAGCATCGACAACATCGATGCCGCGCTCATCCACATGCTCGCCGAGCGCTTCAAGTACACGCAGCGCGTCGGCCGACTGAAGGCCGACCACGGCCTTCCGCCCACCGACTCCGCCCGTGAGACCCGCCAGATCGCGCGGCTGCGCGCGCTGGCCGAGGAATCGCACCTCGACCCCGCCTTCGCCGAGAAGTGGTTCAACTTCGTCGTCGCCGAGGTGATCCAGCACCACGAGGAGCTCGCCGGAGCCAACGGTGCAGCAGCGGTCCAGCCCGCCCAGTCAACGCAGCCGGCTGAGCCAACCGACAGCCCCTCCTAGTGGGTGCGGCGGTCGTGAACACCGCCGGCGCGCGCTGGAACCCCTCCGCCATCCCGTCGCAAGCGGGCAAGACGATCGTCGTGACCGGAGCCAACGCCGGCCTCGGCTTCTTCGCGAGCGAGCAGCTGGCACGAGCGGGCGCCAGTGTCGTCCTGGCCTGCCGCAACCCGGTCCGGGCGGATGCCGCGGCGCGCGCCATCCGCGCGCGCGTGCCGGGCGCGGCCGTCAGCACCCTCGCGCTCGATGTTGCCTCACTCGACTCTGTGCGTGCGGCATCCGCGGAGCTGCTCGGCCTCGAGCGGATCGACGGCCTCGTGCTGAACGCCGGCATCGTGCACCCGCCCAGGGGGCGGGAGCTCAGCGCCGACGGGCTCGAGCTCGTGCTCGCCACGAACTACCTCGGCCACTTCGCGCTCACGGCCCAGCTCCTGCCGGCGCTGCTGCGCACGCCCGGTTCGCGGGTCGTCGCGCTCGGCTCGATGATCTCGCGGCTGCTGGACTCCTCGCTCGAGGATCTGCAGCTGGCCGGCGGATACCAGCCGTGGCGGGCCTACGCGCAGTCGAAGATCGCGATGCAGGTATTCGGCTTCGAGCTCGACCGGCGCTTGCGTGCGGCATCCGCGAGCGGTGGGGCGAGCGCGGCTGGGGCTCCGGCGCGCAGCTCGGCCCTCGTCGCCCACCCCGGCTACTCGATCGGCGGACGCACCCCGCGCGTTCCCGGCGTCAACGAGCCGAGCCGGCTCAAGCGGTTCGTCGACAACCTCCAGGCGCCCATCACACAGGGCAAGGATCGCGGCGCATGGCCGATCGTGCGCGCGCTGGCCGACCCGGCCGCGCACGGCGGCCAGTACTGGGGCCCGCGCTACATCGTCAAGGGAGAGCCCCGGCTGCAGACGCCGAGCGCGACCAGCCTCGACCGGGCCATCGCCGAGCGCGTCTGGCGCCAGTCGGAGGCCATGACCGGCACCGCGTTCACGATCTGAGCCGTACCGTCGGCCGGAGTTTCTGTCGACAGGCCGTGGATACGGTCGCCCCGGGCGGCGTGTTCACCGAAACACCGGCAGTCGGGACACGGGGTCGATGCCGGAGTCGGCGGGGTGGCGGTGACCGGATGCCGCTTCGCGCGACATCCGGAACCACCCGGACCGACTACGCCTGAGGCAGCGCCACGACGACATCGATCTCGACGAGGATGTCGTAGAGGTCGCTTCCGACGGTCGTGCGCACCGGGTAGGGCTCGGTGAAGAACGTGGCGTATGCCTCGTTGTACTCGGCGAAGTCGCGCTTGAGGTGCTGCAGGTGAGCGGTGGTCTTGACGACGTCATCCATCGACACGCCGACCTCGCTCAGCACGGCCTGGATGTTACGCAGCACCTGCGCGGTCTGCTCGCCGACGCCGCCGGGCACGACCTCGCCGGTCGCGGGATCCTGCGGGCCGAAGCCGGCCGTGTAGAGGAAGCCGTTCGCGACGACGCCGTGGCTGTACGGGCCGGCCGGCTTCGGGGCGTTGGGAATGGTGATGGCCTGCTTGGTCATTGGGGATCCTTGCTGTAGTTGAGGGCGGCGGACGGGTGGGTGTGGGGGCGCAGGCAGAGCGGATGCCGCTAGCCCAGCGCCCTGGCGATGCGCTCGGTGGTCGCGAGCAGATCGGGCAGATGGCGCTTCAGGGCGTCGAGGTCGCTGACGACCTTGATCGAGCTGATCGAGAGGGCGCCGAGCACGGTGCCGGTCGAGTTGGAGATCGGCGCGGCGATGCAGTTCATGAAGTCCTCGAACTCGCTGTCGTCGACGCCCCAGCCGCGCGCGGCGATCTCGTCGAGCTCGACATCGAGGCTCGCGCGGCTCGTGTGCGTCGTCGCAGTGAGTGCCGTCCACTCGGTGTCGGCGAGGAGTTCGTCGCGCCGGCTCGCGGGCAGCGCGGCGAGGATGACCTTGCCGACGCCGGTGGCCTGCGGCAGCACCGGCAGGCCGATGCGTGAGTACATGCGCACGCTTCCGCCGCCCTCGACCTTGTCGATGTAGACGACGCTGCGCTCCAGCAGCTGGGCCAGGTGCACGGTCGTTCCGACCCGGGATTGCAGGGCGCGCAGCTCGTCGCGCGCGATGCGGCGGAGATCCAGATTGTCGAGCGCCTGTTGGGCGATCGCGATGATGCGGGTGCCGATGTCGTAGTGTCCGTCGCTGCGGTGCACGACGAATCCGGCACGCTCGAGCGTCTGCAGCTGGCGGAACACGGTCGAGCGGTGAACCGCGAAGTGCGCGGCCACCTCGACGAGGGTGCGTGGTCGCTCGGCGAGGAGCTCGATGACCTCGGTTGCGCGCTGCACTGTCTGCGACACGGATTCCTCCTCTAGACTCGACGTACGCCAATTCTTGCACAGGCTGTTGCAGTATATGCACACGCCGATGAAGTCCTGTGGCGGTTGGCAATGGAACGGCCGCTGGCCGGGAAGTACGAGGAATGGTGTCCGACAGGATTCTGAGCGGCGGCGAGACGCCCGCCGAAACGCTGTGCATCGGCGAGACGATGGTGCTCTTCGTGCCGGCATCCGGCGAATCGCTCGCCGAGGCGAGCCAGGTCTCCGCGCACATCGGCGGTGCGGAGTCGAACATGGCCGCCGGGCTGGCGCAGCTCGGTGCCCGCGCCGAGTGGTTCAGTCGGCTCGGGGCCGACCCGCACGCCGAGCGCATCCTGCGCACGCTGCACGAGCGCGGCGTCGAGACGCCCCGCGTGGTCACCGATCCCACGCGCCCGACCGGGCTCTACTTCAAGGACCACTCGTCCGGAACGAACCGGGTCTTCTACTACCGCGCAGGCTCCGCGGCCTCCGCCCTCGGTCCCGGCGACCTCGCCGGCCTCCGTCTGAGCGAGCGCCGGCTCGTGCACGTCTCCGGGATCACCGCGGCGCTCTCGGCCAGCTGCGACGCGCTATTGCAGAGCGTGATCGTGGAGCGCGCGGCATCCGAACCCACCGTGAGCTTCGACGTCAACTACCGCCCGGCGCTGTGGAGCGTCGAGATCGCCGGCTCGAGCTGGCCCGGGCCGCCGACATCGTGATCGTCGGCCGCGACGAGGCCGAAACGCTCTGGGGCACCACCGACGCCGCGAGCGTGCGCGCGTTGTTCCCGGATGCCGCGGAGCTCGTCGTGAAGGACGCCGAGTTCGGAGCGACGCACTTCGGGGCGGCCGGCGCGACCTTCGTTCCGGCGCTGCGCGTCGACGTCGTCGAGGCGGTCGGTGCCGGCGACGCCTTCGCAGCGGGATACCTCGCCGCCTGGCTGAACGGCGATGACACGGCGACGGCACTCCGGCTCGGCCACGTGATGGCGGGCTACACGCTCGGCGCCGTGAGCGACATCGCGGTGCTGCCGCCGCGGAGCGTGCTGCGCGTGCTCGCCGGCTCCACCGATGCCGAGTGGGCGGGGCTCACGCTGCCGGCCGTCACGACCGCAGTGACAGGCGCACCAGACACCACCATCTCCCACCCCTCCACGTCACACCCCGAATCCCGCACCGAGAAAGAGGCCACCCATGGCGCATGACATCGAAACCCTGCTCGGCGGCTCGCCCGTCATGGCGATCTTCCGCAACATGGCGCCGCAGCCGGCCGTCGAACTGGCCAACCGCGCCTGGGATCTCGGCATCGAGCTCGTCGAGGTGCCGATCCAGACTCCTGACGCCGTTCCCAGCCTCGAGGCGGTCATCCGTGCCGGTGCGGAACGCGGCAAGCTCGTCGGCTCCGGAACCGTGGTCACCGTTGAGCAGGTCGAGGTCAGTAAGCGCCTCGGTGCCGCCTTCTCGGTGGCGCCCGGGCTCGACCGGGCCGTGGCCGAGGCCAGCACGCGCCTCGAGCTGCCACACCTGCCCGGCGTGGCCACCGCCACCGAGATCCAGGCCGCGGTCGGGCTCGGGTTCACCTGGGTCAAGGCGTTCCCGGCGACGGTGCTCGGCACCGGCTGGTTCACCGCCATGCGGGGCCCGTTCCCGAACATCCGTTTCGTCGCGACCGGCGGGGTGGATGCCGGCAACGCGCGCTCCTTCCTGAACGCCGGCGTCTCGACCGTCGCCGTCGGCTCCGCCCTCGCCGACCCGGCCCAGGTCGATCTGTTGGCTGAGATCCTTGCGGACTCGCGGGCCGGCGCATGAGTGCGGCCGCGGTCCCACCGGAGGTCGTCGTTGCGCCGAGCTGGCGCGACAAGGGGATCTGGGCGCCCGCGGCATCCGCCGGACCAGCTCCCGTCGGCCAGGGGGCGGAGCAGGCAGCGTTGGACGGCTACCTCGCAACGAAGCCATCCCTCTTCGGTGGCAGTTGCGCCTGGCCGGTGATGGTGCTCCGTGAAGACGCGCTCGAGCACAACATCCAGGCCCTCGCCACCTTCGCCACCCGGCGCGGCCTGCTCTTCGCCCCGCACGGCAAGACCACGATGGCGCCGCAGCTCTGGCAGCGTCAGATCGACGCCGGCGCGTGTGGGATCACGGTTGCCACGCCGGCTCAGCTGCTGATCGCGCGCCGTGCCGGGGTGGCCAGGGTGCTCCTGGCCAACGAGGTGCTTGACATCACAGCCCTCGATTGGATCGCAGCGGAGCTGGCTTCGGACCCCGGCTTCGAGTTCGCTTGCTTCGTCGACTCCGCGGCCGGGGTGCGCGCGATCGCCGCGGCCGGCGTCGCGAACGGGCTGGAGCGTGGGCTGCGCGGCGGCTTCCCCGTGCTGCTCGATGTCGGATTCCCCGGCGGGCGCACGGGTGTGCGCAGCCACGCCGCGGCGCGCGCGCTGGCCGAACTCGTCGCGGTGACGCCCGGCATCCGGCTGCTCGGGGTCTCCTCCTACGAGGGCGGGCTGTCAGGGGTCGAGGCGGTGCAGGGCTACTTCGCCGGCGTGCGTGCGATCGTCGAGGAGCTGGCCGCGGACGGACTGCTTGATGCCAACGCCATCGTGACCGCCGGCGGCAGCGCCTACTTCGACCAGGTGGGCAGCGAGCTCACGGCCGAATGGGCACGGTCGATCCTGCCCGATGCGCGCGTGATCCTGCGCAGCGGCGCGTACATCAGCCACGACGACGGTGTCTACGTCGGCAAGACGGCGTTCAACCGCATCCCGGGCGAGGGTTCGCTGAGCGGCGCGCTGCAGGTCTGGGCGCAGGTGCTCTCGGCCCCGGAGCCCGGCCTCGCCCTGGTCGGAATGGGCAAACGCGATGCGCCCATCGACTCTGGCCTGCCAGTGCCACTCCTGCTTCGCCGGGCGGATGCCGCCGGCGGTCTCTCGTCCGCGCGGACGGAGGTTCTTGAGGGAGCCAGCGTCACGGCACTCGATGACCACCACGGCTACCTCGCGCTTCCCGACGGGGTCACGGTGGTGCCGGGAGACCTCGTTGCCTTCGGGATCTCGCATCCGTGCACGGCATTCGACCGCTGGAGCAACATCCCGATCGTCGATGCAGACGATACGATCATCGACGTCGTGCGGAGCTACTTCTAGCTGCGTCCGGCTCCAATATTCTTCGAAGGGCATGCACATGAACGCAACGCTTCTGCTCGGTGGCTACACGGGAGAAGCCGGTGCCGGTGTCGGCATCGAGGCTGTCGCTCAGACGGTGGATGCCGGGCTCGACGGCCTCGGCACGGCCGT
>CAZZNX010000083.1:12611-16568 GCA_964655795.1 uncultured Leifsonia sp.
CCGCGGCTGCCCGTCGTGTACGCCGTCTCTGAGGTGGCCGGCGAGGTGCGAGCATTCGCTGTCGATGGCAGCGGCGATGGCAGCGCCGAGGGCGGCCCCATCGCCGGCGCTGAGCCGCGTTCCGCGGTGACGCTCAGCCCGATCGGCGAGGCATGGCCTGCCGGCGGACTGCTCTGCCACGTGGCGGTGGATCCCGACGGGCGCTGGCTCGTCACGAGCAGCTACGGCGACGGCATCGTGAGCCTCTTCACGTTCGACGGGCGCGGGGCGATCGTTGCAGCCTTCGAGGCTGCGGCCGCGACCGACCACGCGGCCATCGCCGCCGGAACCCCTCCGCGACCGAGTCGGGCGCACGCCGCGCTCGTGCTGCCCGACGGCCGAGTCGCCTCGACCGACCTCGGGCACGACCTGCTGCGGGTGTGGAGCGTCGAGGCGGGCGGCGGCGCCGCGGGCGAGGCGGGAGAGCGTTTCGAGCTCCGCCTCGACCAGGAGCTCGCCCTGCCGGCCGGGAGCGGGCCGCGCCTGCTCGATCTGCACCCGAGCGGCACCATCTACATCATCACCGAGTACTCGATCGAGATCGCCGTCGTCGAACCTGTCGCAGGCAGCGCGATGTATGCACTTTCGGGCATGTTCCCGATTCTGCCGGCCGGTGAAGCCCCGGCCGCCGGCGACTGCGGCGCCCACATCAGCATCGACGCCGCCAAAGCGCGGGTCCACGCCACGGTGCGCGGGCGCAACACGCTGCACAGCTTCGGCATCTCCGCGGACGGCGGCGCGCTGCATCCGCTCGCCGAGATCAGCACCGGCGGTGACTGGCCGCGCCACCACCTGCAGCACGACGGCCAGCTCCACGTGGCCAATCAGTTCTCGAACACCGTCACGAGCTTCGCCATCGGCGATGACGGGCTGCCGGGCGCACTGCTCGGCGAACTCGCCATCGGCGCGCCCAGCTGCGTCATCGCGCTGTAGCTGTTCCCCTGTAGCTGTTTCGTCGGAGCGCCTCGCGCTCTGCGCCACTTCCTGCGCCCAGCGCCACATCATGTGGCGCACAGCGCAGAAAGTGGCGCAGAGGCGAGCGCGCCGTAGCGCCCCTGCCCGAGCCGCACCAGAACTGATCCGATCCGACCCTCCCGTTCCCGGCCGCACGAACATAGACTGGCGAACGAGGGAGCTCGTCGCATTCGGGTCGTTTCACTCGGGGTCGGCATCTGGCTCCCTGAGTGTGGAACGACGATGGGGAGTTACACGTGCAGCACACCGATATCCCAAGCAGAGACATCATCATGGCCCTCGCAACGGCGAGGGATCCGCAGAGCGTCTCGATCTACCTTCCGACCAGTCCGCTCCCAAAGGACTCGGAAGCCTCCCGCATCGAGCTGCGCAATCAGGTCGACGAAGCGCAGCGCCAGCTCAGTGAGGCCGGCGCGGACAAACGGCAGATCGCGGCCATCACCGAGCAGATCGCCGACTTCATCGAGGACCGCGCATTCTGGACGCATCTGTCCAACAGCCTCGCCCTGTTCGCGACGCCATCGGGGCTGAAGACCTTCCGACTGCCGAACCGGCTCGAAGCCGCTGTCGAGGTCTCTGACCGTTTCTACGTGAAGCCGCTCATGCGGGCGGCGACATTCCCGCAGACCGCCTTCGTGCTCGCCCTTGCCCAGAACTCTGTGCGCCTGCTCGAAATCAGCGCCGACGACATCCCACACCGGATCGAGGTGGCCGGGATGCCGGAGAACGTCGCAGACGGTGCAGCACTCGACCCCGTCGCCGGGCGCTCGCCGGCCGGGCACCAGACCGGTGGGCGTTCGGGAGGCGGCATCACGACCGGTGGACGCATCCAGGGCGCTGAGGGGCAGAAGGTGCGCATGGCCGAGTACTCGCGCGCCATCGTGCGTGCACTCCGGCCGACGTTCACCGGGCTCACCGTTCCGCTGATCATCGCCGGCGCAGAGCCCCTCGTGAGCATCTTCCGTGGAGTGAGCACCTACCCGCACCTGGCGGCGCAGACGATCGCCGGCAATCCGGAGGAGATCCCGGATGCCGAGCTCGCGGCATCCGCCCGCCTGATCCTCGACGAGATCTATGCCGCGCAGCTCGCCGTGCTGCGGGAGAGCTTCGCAGACAGGCAGGCCAACGGCCGGGCGTCGACGGACCTCAGCGATGTGGCGCGTGCGGCGACCTTCGGCGCGATCGAGACGCTGTTCGTCGACATCGACCGCTCGATTCCGGGCACGATCGACTCGGAGTCTGGGGCCGTCACCGTCGATGCGGCGGACGACGGCGTCAACTACGGCGTCGTCGACGAGATCCTGCGTCGGGCGCTGCTCAGCGGCTCGCAGATCCTCGCCGTGCGCGCCGAGGACGTTCCAGGGGGAGGGGCCTTCGCGGCGACGCTGCGCTTCGCCGCCTGACAGAACGGGCTGACACCCGAGGCTGAGAACTCAGCATCCACAGCGACTGCCCGCACCGAGATCGGTGCGGGTAGTCGCTGTTTTCGTCGTTGCCGGCGCCATTTCGCCGCCGGAGCAGTCGCGAAGAAGCGGCGAATTCGCATTTGCAAACGATTATCGATTATCGTAGGGTCGATTCCACACCCCCTCACGAAGGACGTAATCAATGACGATTTTCCCGCGCGCTGTCGCAATGACGGCATCGCTCGCCGCCATGACCCTGGTTCTCGCCGGCTGCTCGGCCAGCACCCCGAGCACGGAAGGCGGTGATGAGAAGGTCGAGCTCCGCATGCTCGTCAACATCACGCCGAACCTCACGCAGACCTGGTGGGACGAGCTGGTCGCCCCATTCGAAGAAGCCAACCCGAACATCGACGTCGCCATTCAGGCCCCCGTCACCGAGAACGTGAAGACCACGGTCCCGCAGCTCCTCGCCTCCGGTGACGTCCCCGACATCATCCAGTCGCTCCCGCCGACAGCAGAGCTCGCCCCCGAGCTGCTCGACCTCTCTGCCTATGACTTCGTGAAGTCCGCTCCGCTCTCCGAGCAGTACACGATCGACGGCAAGTACTACACCGCCGGCGTCGGCCAGCAGCTCCAGACGATCGTCTTCTACAACAAGGCGGCCTTCACGGAGGCCGGCATCACCGAGGTGCCGACCACGTTCGACGAGTTCGAGAGCGACCTCGGCAAGCTGAAGGATGCCGGCTGGACTCCCATCCAGACCGGTGCCGACTGGTTCACCAACCTCACCCCGCAGTACCTCGGCGTTCCGACCGTGCTGAGCGAGAACCCGAACTGGTACGCCGACATGAACAGTGGTGAGCTCACCTGGAGCGGCACGTTCGGCGACACCATCGACGCCTACGCCGACTGGGTCGCGAAGGGCTACATCCCGGCCGACGCCGCCGGCACGAAGTACCCGGACGCCGAGGCGCAGTTCCTCGCCGGCAAGTCGGCCATGTACCCGATGGGCAGCTGGTTCGCCGCCTCGGAGTTCAAGGCCACAGACGCACCGGAGATCGGCGTCTTCGCCGCCCCGGCCGTCAAGGGCACCGAGGATGCCAAGGTCGGCTCCAACCTGGCCAGCCCGTACCTGGTGATGAAGTCCACCAAGCACGAGGACGCCGCGATGAAGCTCGTCGAGTTCCTCACCACGGATGAGGACGCGGTTCTGACACAGCTCAAGGTCGACTCCAACTTCCGCGAGGGCTACGAGTACGAGACCAACGAGCTCGGAGCAGAGCTGCAGGCGATCCTCGCCGCGACCGAGCAGGAGAACTTCGTGCCGACCGGTGACGGATACGGCGAGCTCACCGCTCCCGCCGGCTACCAGGCCGAGTTCAACACGCAGGCCCAGGCGATCCTCATCGGCGGCAGCGCCGACGACGCCAAGAAGGCCATGGACGAGTGGTGGGCGTCCAACCGCTAGTCGACTGACGACGTGGTGCGGCGGGCCCCTCCCGCCGCACCACATCGCGACCCACCAACCTCAGATAGG
>CAZZNX010000084.1:0-8565 GCA_964655795.1 uncultured Leifsonia sp.
CGAGACTGGTGGCCGCGCCTCAGCCGCCGCGGCTGGGCGCTGCTGCTCGTCGGAGTCGCGCTCGCCGGCGGCGGCATCCTGTTCAGCAGGAGAGAGTTCCTCTTCGTCGCCTTCGTGCTCATCGCCGTGCCGCTGGCCGCTCTCGGCTACGTCGCACTGCGCGGAGCCCGTGTGCACGTGACCCGCGTCTTCGCGCCCGGAATCGTCCCGGCCGGTGGGGAGGCCGTCGTCTCGCTCGTCGTGCGCAACATCGGGCGCCGACCCAGCTTCGGTGCCCGGTGGCGCGATCAGGCGGCGTCCGGGATCCTCGTGCCGCAGGACGCCCTGCTGCCGGCGCTGGGTCGGCACCAACCGGGGGCGGACGGCGGCGATGACACGGCCAGGCTCGAGTACACGCTGCGCCCACGCCGCCGCGGCGTCTATGACGTTGGGCCGCTCGTCCTCGGCATGGGGGACCCGTTCGGGCTCGCCTACGCCGAACGGCCTGTCGGCGAACCCCACGATCTGATCGTGACGCCACGGGTGAGCGCATTGCCAGGCAGCGGGCGGTCGATCAGCTCAGGCACCGGCGCGCTGCACGAGCTGCTGCGCCACACGAACCCCAACTCGGATGAGCTGATCGCGCGCGAGTATCGCCCTGGCGACCCGCTGCGGCGTGTGCACTGGGCCGCGACGGCCAAGCGCGATGAGCTGATGGTGCGTCAGGAGGAGCAGCGCAGCAACCCGGAAGCACGGATCATCCTCGACACGACGCTCTCCGGTGCCTCAGCCTCCGAACGGGCGGGTCTCGCCGAGCGCCATGGTCGACTCGACAGCGCCGTCGAACTGGCGTTGGAGACGGTCGCATCCATCGCCATGCATCTGCTGGCGAGCGGCTTCCGCCTCGATCTCGTCGAAACCGGTCCGAGCCAGCTGAACTCCGGGGGCGGTGAGAACTCCCGCGGCTGGTTGCGCGGTGGCCTGCGCGGTGATGCACCGTGCTCCTTCCGCACACCGGGTGGGGATCGGGCGCTGCTGGAGGGACTCGCGAATCTGCAGCTGCCGTGGCCGACACCGCGGGTGGAGACGGGGGAGGCGCCGGCCGGCAGTGCGTTGCGCACCAGCTCTCACCTGCCCGCGTTCGCGGTGCTCATCGACATCGACGAGGAGGAGACGAACGCGCTGGCCGCACTCCGCCCCTCCTGCGAGCCGGCCGTTGCGTTCGTGCTCGACACGATGCGGCGGAGCGCGATCGAGGCGCTCATCGACGCCGGCTGGCACTGCGTCGAGTTGCGCTCGCCGCAGCACATCCCCGACGCGTGGGCAGAGGCCGAACGGGGGCGGATCCACGATGTCGCCTGACCCGGACCCTGCAGCCCGCTTCGCCCTGCGCGGCAGGCCGTACTGGCTGCTCAGCTGTGCCGTGATGCTGCTCACGGCCACCGGGCTGCTCGTGCTCGGACCGGTGCTCAGCTCCTTCTCGTGGTGGTGGGCGAGCGTCGCCGCGATCATCGTCACCGGCGTCTCCAGTGCCATGCTGCGCGGGTGGGGCATCGCGCCCCCGCTGGTGCCCCTGCTCTCGTTCGCCACGCTCCTCGTCTACCTGACATTCGGCTTCGGCGCGGGAACCGGGCTGCTCCTGCTGCTGCCGACGCCGGACACCATCGGCGTGTTCGGGGCGTTGCTCGCCGAGGGGCAGTCCTCGATCCAGACGCAGGCGGTGCCGGCCGAGGCGACGCCGGGCATCGTGTTCCTGCTCAGTGTCGGAGCCGGCCTGCTCGTCCTGGTGGCCGATACCCTCGCCGTCTGGCTGCGGATGCCGGCGCTCGCCGGGATCCCGGTCGCCGTGCTCGCCATCCTGCCCACGGTCGTTCTGCGGCAGGACGAGCAGCTCTGGGTGCTGGTGCTCGTGGCATCCGCCTACCTGCTGTTGCTGCGCGTCGACGTGCGCACCCGGCGCGGTGAGGAACAGGCCGTCACCGGGGCGGGCCGGGATCGCGCGCAGGGCGGCCCGCGCGTCGTCGCCGCGACGAAGCAACCCGGGCTCGGACCGCTCGGTGGCGCCATCGGCGTCGGATCCGTTGCGATCATCTCCGCGCTGGTCTTGACGGCGGCCGTTCCCGTCGTCTCGCTCGGGGCGCCGCTCGGCGTCGGCCCACCGTCGACGTCGCTATTCGGCGGCGCCGTGAACCCGCTGATCGACCTCGGACAGGACCTGCGACGTCCCGCGCCGGCACCGGCACTGTCGTACAGCTCCACGAGCACGCGGGCGGTGTATCTGAAGATGCTCACCCTCGACTCCTTCTCCGGTGACAGCTGGGTGGCCGGGCACAGTGCATTCAACGAGTCCAACACGGTCGACGAGTTCGGCGATCCCCCCGGTCTGGTCGAGAACGTCGCGAGCACGGAGGTGCGCACGAGCATCCAGGTCGCGGCCGTGCGCAGCGAGTGGTTGCCCGTGCCGTACCCGGCGACGAGCATCGAGGGGCTGAACGGGCAGTGGTACTGGGATTCGGATGCGCTGACCGTCGCAACGACGCACTCCACGATCGCCGGGCAGAGCTACGTCGTGAACGGCCTGGAGCTCGCGCCGACCCAGCAAGACCTCGCGGCATCCGCGAAGCAGTATCCGGGTGAGATCGCGCGCTACCTCGAGCTGCCCGGCGACATCCCCCCGCTCATCGGCGAGACGGCGGCCGCGGTCACCGCCGCGGCCGAGACCCCGTATCTCCAGGCCGCGGCCCTGCAGAAATTCCTGCGCGGCCGCGACTTCAGCTACTCGGAGGAGACCCCGGTCGACGATGGCTTCGACGGCGGTGGGCTCCGGGCGATCGGCAGCTTCCTCGAGGTGCGGGCCGGCTACTGCATCCACTTCGCCTCGGCGATGGCCGTGATGGCACGCACACTGGACATCCCGTCGCGGGTGTCGCTCGGCTATGCGCCGGGGGAGCGCACGCGGCAGCGGGTGGAGGGGTCGGTGCTGTACCAGGTGCAGACCTCCGATCTGCACGCGTGGCCCGAGCTCTACTTCGAGGGCGTCGGCTGGGTGCCGTTTGAGCCGACGCCAGGGCGCGGAACCGTCCCAGGCTACTCACTGCCGTCTACCGCCGTCACAACGCCCGTCGTGCCCGCTCCGCAGGCGAGCAGCGGAGCCGTGACCGGTCCGGATGCGCGGAACGTCGACGAATCGAACCGTCCGAGCACGGTCGCGGATGCCGCAGAGGCGCGCGCACTGCTGACACGGAATCTGGTGCTGGCCGCCGCCGTGCTGGCGCTGCTCGCGGTGCCATGGCTCACCCGGAGCCTGCTGGCGATGTGGAGGAGGCGCCGGAGCGCCGGAGGGGCGGGGATCGGGCCGCTCTGGCAGGAGCTGGCCGACACGCTCACCGACTGCGGGCATCCCGTTCGCGACACCGAGACGGCCAGGGCGCGAGGCGCCGCCATCCGCACGCTCCTCCGCGATTCCGGGGCGGAGGGTGCTGAGGTCGGTGCGGCGCTGGAGAGGTTGCTGGCCGAATTCGAGCGGGAGCGGTACGCCAGGCCGGATGCCGCAGGCGAGGCGCGCCAGATCGACGCAAGCGGGATGCTGCGCGACGCCGCGGTGCTCGACGCGGCTATCCGCGGATCGCTGTCGCCTCGCCGCCGGCTTCGTGCCCGACTGGTTCCCGCATCGCTTTTCGCACGTGTGAGCGCAGCATTCTCGCCCGGGCAGGGAGTACTCAGCAATACTCGCTAGGATCTCGTGGTGAGTAATTTCAGCAAGACCCCCTACACCGTGCACGTGCGCGACCTCCTTCGTCGGGCAGGCGAAATGCGCGAGGTGACGTTGGAGATCCCTCTTCCCGAGCAACTCGGAGAGGGTCTCGTCGCCGTGCGCGCGGGCGAAATCATGGACGTCGACGTGCGTCTTGAGGCCGTTCACGAGGGTGTTTTGGTCAGCGCAAACGTCGAAGCAACGGCATCCGGAATCTGCGGACGCTGCCTGATTGACATCGAACTGCCAGTCGAAGTCGAGTTTCAGGAACTTTTCGCGTATTCTTCTGATGAAGCTTTTGAGTATGAGGTTCAAGATGACCACGTGGATCTTGAACCGCTGATCAGGGATGCGGTTGTGCTTGCACTTCCGTTCCAGCCGGTTTGCCGGCCGGATTGCCCAGGTCTCAATCCTGAGACCGGGGAGCGGCTTGCCGAAAAACCCGAACTCACCGTAGAAGAGCCCCGCGACTCGCGATGGGCTGCGCTTGCGGACTTGCAGGTTTCCACAGACAACGGTGATGGCCCAGAGGCCGGCATCGACACGAAGAAAGAGAGATAGTCATGGCTGTTCCCAAGCGGAAGATGTCACGCTCCAACACGCGCGCCCGCCGTTCGCAGTGGAAGGCTGAGGTTCCCAACCTCGTCAAGACCGTCGAAAACGGCAAGGTCACCTACAGCCTGCCGCACCGCGCCAAGATCGTCACCGACTCGGCCGGCACCGAACTCTTCATGGAGTACAAGGGCCGCAAGGTCGCCGACGTTTAATTCGTCGATGCGCGTAGAAGCACGTCGCGTGAAGGGCATCTCTGCATGACTTCTCATTCTGAGCAGTCGCGGGATGCCCTTGCGGCGTCTCTCGACATTGATATTGACGATGCGTTGCTTGAGCTCGCTCTCACGCATCGTTCTTTTGCGTACGAGAACGGTGGGATCCCCACCAACGAGCGCCTGGAGTTTCTGGGCGACTCGATTCTCGGCCAGGCCGTCACGGTCATGCTCTATCGCAGCTATCCGAACCTTGACGAGGGTGACCTCGCCAAGCGCCGCGCCAGCCTTGTGAGCAGTGTCGCACTCGCCGAGGTCGCGCGATCGATCGGGCTCGGCCAGTACGTCCGACTGGGCCGCGGTGAGATCTTGACCGGCGGTCGCGACAAGGCGTCCATCCTCGCGGACACGGTGGAAGCCATCATCGGCGCCGTCTACCTCGACAAGGGCGGCGATGTCGCCACACCGTTCGTGCTGCGGCTGATCGAACCACTGCTGGCCGATCCCGACCGCTTCGGCGCGGCGATGGACCCCAAGACGAGCCTGCAGGAGATTGCAGCGCATCGTGGCGGCGGCATCCCCGTCTACGCGATCAGCGAGAGCGGACCGGACCACGACAAGCGATTCGTCGCAACGGTCACCGTCGGCGACGTCACGGCCAGTGGCGAGGGCACGAGCAAGAAGCACGCCGAGATGGCTGCCGCGCTCGAGGCCTGGTCCCGGCTGACCGGACGCTCGACGTCCTCGTAGCGGGCGATCCGATCCACTGATGCCGGAACTGCCCGAGGTCGAGGTTGTGCGAGCCGGTCTGGCCCCGGCCGTGACCGGCGCCGTCGTGCGCGGCGTCGAGGTCTTCGACGAGCGCTCCCTGAAACGGCATAACGCGGCATCCGGCAGTTTCGAGGCGCTGCTGCTCGAACAACGGATGCTGGCGGCCGTGCGCCGCGGCAAGTTCCTCTGGCTGCCACTCAGCGGCGGTCGCGCTCTGGTGACCCATCTGGGCATGAGCGGGCAGGTGCTGCTGCGCAGCCCCGGCTTCGAGGAATCCGGCCTGCTCCGCATCCGCTTGGCCATCGAGCACCCGGAGCACGGCGAGTTCTGGGTGAACTTCGTCGACCAGCGGATCTTCGGCTCGATGGCGGTCGACACCGTCGTGCCCACCGCGGACGGTCGCGCGGCCGGTTTCGCCGGACGGGCAGCAACGGGCGACGAGCCCTGGCTGGCCGGCATCCCGAGCCAGGTGGCGCACATCGCCCGCGACCCGCTCGACCCGGCCTTCTCCGACGCGGCCTTCTTCGCCGCGCTCGCCCGCAAGAACACCGGCATCAAGCGCGCGCTGCTCGACCAGGGGCTCATCAGCGGCATCGGCAACATCTACGTCGATGAGGCGCTCTGGGCGGCGCGCGTGCACTACGAACAGCCGGCCGCCTCGCTCTCCATGCAGAAGAAGCGCGTGCTGCTGGCCGAGATCCGGCGCGTGCTCGACAAGGCACTCGCAGAGGGCGGCACGAGCTTCGACGCGCAGTACGTGAATGTGAATGGACAGTCAGGCTACTTCGCGCACCACCTGACGGCATACGGCCAACAGGGGAAGCCGTGCCTTCGCTGCGGGACAACGATGAAGCGGGAACAGTTCATGAACCGCGGCTCACACTTCTGCCCGCGCTGCCAGCGCCTGCGTTGAGGTCGTGAAACGTTCATTGCGGCTCGCGGGAATGGATCAGACCGCTGGGGAATAGTCTCCGTTTCGGATCCTGGCAATGAAGACCTCAACCCATTCGTGATCGACATCACTGAGCAAGTCCCACAACGGCCAGATGGACGCGGCCTCAATGATGTGCAGTACGGTCCAGCTCAGGCCGTAGGCAGTGTCTCCCTCGCGTGGCAACAATGACAGGAGGGCTTCAACGTCGACCCGGCTGAGCGGCTGATCGATGAGGTTGATGAGTTCCTCCACAGCGTTGATGTGACCTTCATCGAGTGCGTCGTCCAACCTCGGGGTGACTTCGAGGATGCGAGATATGGGGTCTTGACGCATGAAATGAGGATAGTCGCCGTGAACACCGGTGTCGCGATAGTCCGCAGCAACTCAGACGTAACGGGTGAACGTGACCACCTGTGGCGGTCCGGGCCTTCGCCGCACCAAGTCTGAACAGTATCCGGACGGCCGATTGATGAACGTCGCGACCCAGAGCCCGCAGGCCCGCCCGGTGGCCGCCTCATGGCGTGGCCGCCGGGCGGCCCGGTCAGGCGAGCGAGCGAGCGGCCCGCACGCGGCCGAGGACGCGCAGCCCAGCGACGACGAGCACGGCGAGCATCGGGGTCGTTCCCAGCGCAGGCAGGATCGGGATCGAGTACGGCAGGAAGAGCAGTCCGGCCTGGCCGACGAGGACAGCCGGAATCGACCACCAGCCGAGGACACCCGCCCGTACGAGCCCGATCGCCGCGGTGAGGAGCCCGACCGCGATGAGCGGGGCGATGCCGAAGCTGAGCTGGAACAAGGGGTGACCGAGCACGGCGTCCGAGATGGAGGCAGCCTCGTCGACGTCGAGCGTGCGGCCGAGCTCGAGGTGCATCCAGTCGGCGAACAGCGAGCCGGAATTGGCCAGCAGCGCGACCGCGGCGAGCAATGAGCCGATCACCGTCGGAATGGCGCCGCGCACGCCGCGCACGAGCCACGGCAGGGCCAGCACTCCGGCGCCCATGAACAGGTTGCCGTAGTGCAGCAGCACCGCGGAGACCTGCGTGAGCATGGGGTCGCGGGCGAGGGATTCGATGTAACTCGCTTTGTCCTCGCCGAGCTGCACCGGTGAGCTGGCGAGGCCGACAAAGAACATCGCGGGGCCGGCCAGGAGAGCGACACCGCCGGCGATCGCGAGTGCCCGGTGTGCCCGGTTCACGGCGGGCGGAGCGACGCGCCCGGCGGAGGTGGTCTCGGCGGATGGGGTTTCGGTGGACATGGATTCTCCAGTTCTTCGAGGTCGACGGAGGTCGAACGCGGTCGGATGCCGCGGCATCCGCTGCGACGAAGATCACGCTAGAGACCGGGGTGCGATGGCCGATACCGCCGCACGGCCCGACCGCGCGCCCAGGAGGATGACCAGGGCGCATCGTCCGGTCATCCGAATGGATGACACAGGCCTCGCCCGGTGTCCTCTACGGTAGAGGCACGCGCCACAAAGCGGGCGCAGGGGAGGAGTCGAGGTGAGCCGTTCCGAGTGGATCGTTCCCGTCGCCGCAGCCGCAGGCTTCACGGTGATCGGCGCGGTCGAGATCGCGCTCGACCCGAGCTTTCAGGCTGCGCCGCTTGCTCCAGCCCTTGTCCTCGCGCTCATCGTGGCGGGCACGCTCCTCGCGATCGTCTCGCCCATCGCCGGAAGTATCGTCGTCACCGCGCTGTTCCCGCTCGCGAGTGCGCTCGGACTCGATGGGCCAACCGGCGTCGGCGTTCTCGCCTTCTTCGTGCTTCCCGGCTGGGCGGGCTACCGCAGCGCGCCGCGCCGTTCGTGGCTTGCTCCCCTTGCGGCGCAGCTCATGGCGACGGCCGGCGTCGGGCTCGGGGCGCTCCTGCCCGGCGTTCCGGCGGCCGGCGCCCCAGACGAGCCCGACCTCTCCGCGCTCGTCTGGGAGAACCTCTTCTTCTCGAGCCTCGCCTGGGTATCGTGGCTCGTCGGCACTGTGGCCCGCGGTGCTGGCGCCCGTGCAGTGCGCGCCGAGCGCCTCGCCCAGGCGCTGGAGCACGCCATACTCATCGAGGAGAGGCAGCGCATCGCCCGCGACCTGCACGATGCCGTTGCCCACTCGGTGAGTGTGATGACTCTACAGCTCGGCGCCTTGCGCTCGACCATGCCGGCCGATGCGCCGGAGGCCGAGATGCTGCACGGCATCGAGCGGCTCGGCCGCGAATCGGTCGCCGAACTCCGCAGCGCCGTCGGCATCCTCCGGCAGGCCGACGAGGCGCCGCCGACGGCACCGCCAACGCTCGGCCGGGCCGCCGAGCTCGTCGACGATGTGCGGGCCGCCGGGCTCGAGATCGTGCTGGTCGAACACGGCGGGCCGTCAGAG
>CAZZNX010000084.1:8581-13203 GCA_964655795.1 uncultured Leifsonia sp.
GGTGGCGGACGTCTCGGCCTACCGCGTACTGCAGGAGTCGCTCAGCAACGCCCTGCGCCACGCCCCGGGCGCCGCGGTCGAGGTGCGGCTCGCGCGCTCGCCGCACGCAGTGGTCGTCGAGGTCGAGAACGGGCGGCCGACACGATCCTGGCCCGCCGCGCTGGATGACGGGGCGCAGACCGGCGGCCACGGGCTCGTCGGCCTGCGCGAGCGACTCGCGATGGCCGGCGGGACGTTCGACGCCGGTCCGACGGACGCCGGCGGCTGGCTCGTGCGCGCCGCGTTTCCGATGGGAGGGTCCGCGTGAGCGAGCGCGGGGCAGGCGCCCCCATCCGGATCTCGCCGACGACGAGGCGATGGTGCGCGCCGGCCTCCGGCTGCTGCTCGAACACCAGCCCGATCTCGCCGTCGTGGGCGAGGCGGCTGACGGCGTCGACGCGGTCGCGATGGTGCGGCGCACCAGGCCGGACGTCGTGCTCCTCGACATCCGGATGCCCGGCCAAGACGGCCTCGCCGCCGCCAGACAGATCATGGCGGAGGGCGGGACGCGGGTGATCATGCTCACCACCTTTGATGACGACGAGAACCTCGCCGCGGCTCTTCGCGCTGGCGTCAGCGGCTTCCTGCTGAAGGTGGCGCCGCCCGAGCAGTTGCTCGCCGCCGTGCGCAACGTCGCGGGTGGCAACGCCCTGCTTGACCCGGCGGTGACCGTGCGTGTGATCGAGTCGTTCGCCCGTTCCCCGCGGGCCGACCCCCGGCTCGCCGAGCTCGCCGCGAGCCTCACCGACCGCGAGCGTGACGTGCTGCGCGAGGTCGCTGCCGGGCGTTCGAATGCGGAGATCGCCGCCGAGCTCTTCCTTGGCGAGACGACGGTGAAGACCTACCTGTCGCGCGCGCTCGCGAAGCTCTCGCTCCGCGACCGCGTGCAGGCCGTGGTGTTCGCCTACGAGAGCGGGCTCGTGCGACTGGGTCAGCCCGCCCGCCCGCCTGGTGAGCCGCGAGCTGATCGGCGCTGAACCGGCGGTGCGGTTGCTGGTGGTCGCGCCAGTATCGCGCCTATGCATGGGCTTCCGCACAGTCACGGTGAAGTGGGATGACTGGGACGGCATCGTCAGGAAGCTGCGCCCACACCTCTGACCGCGCTCTCCGCGCATGACGTGAAGTGTGTCCGCACTTGCTAGCGTGATGTGGTGACGTCGTCGCCTGCTTCTCGCCCTGATCTTTCCGCTGACCTCACAGAGGAAGAGTTCTTGAGATGGTATTGGCTGAAAGATGAGTTGGCAGGCTTCGCGCGTGAACGTGGAATCCGTGCGACGGGAAGCAAAGACCTCCTCTCGGCTCGGATCGCAGCCGCACTCGGCTGGCGCGAGTTCGAAGAAGCTGAGCCAGCTCGACGGGAAAGCGGTCGACAGCTTGCGGGGGATCTCCCGGCAGCGACAGTGATTCCAGTGGGACAGCGTTCGAGCCAGGTCGTCCGTGCGTGGATGACAGAGCAGATTGGCCCCGTGTTCCACTTCGACGCCGAGATGCGCGAGTTCTTTTCGCAGTCTGACGGAACGAAGACGATGCAAGACGCGGTGGAGCATTGGCACACGACGCGTGGTCACGGCGCTCGAAGCATCGACGATCAATTTGAGTACAACCGATTCACCCGCGCCTGGCATGAAGCTCACCCCGATGGCTCACGGGATGCGCTACTGGCCGCGTGGCGAGACTATCGAGACAGTCCCGTCGATGAGCGCGGTCGCGCCTGACAGCCACGGGCTTTCTACCCCGCTGCTAGGTTCGGAGCTGTGAGCACAGGAATCGGTGTTGCCGCCCGCGTCGTCAGCGTCACGGGGCTTGCGGCCCTCTCGGCGGTGCACGTCGTGTGGGCAACGGGGTCGCCGTGGCCGGCGAAGAACACGGCACGACTTGCCGAGGCGGTTGTCGGCCAGACCGTTGACATGCCGGCTGCCGGCCCGACGGCGGTCATCGCTGTTGGAGCCGCCGGAGTCGGCCTGATGGCGTCTGGCGCGCTCGGCGATGGCCGGATGCCCCGGCTCGGCATGCGCGCGCTCGGCACGGTCATGCTGCTGCGAGCGGTCGCGGGAGGCGACGTCGCACTCGCCGCGCTGAAGCTTCCGCCCTCCGGCGAGACCTTCCGTCGTCTCGACCGTCGCTACTACCGGCCATTCGCCGCCGGCCTCGGCGTCTCGCTCTGGCTCGCCGCCGCCGACGCACGGGCCTCAGCGCAGCGTCGTCGAGCTGTGCGCGGGTAGCCACGCGCTGACGTCGTTTTCGGAAACAGGCGGGTGCGGTGCCGCGGGACTGAGAACAGGCGCGTGCGGCTCGCGCAGGCGGCATTCGCCTGTTGTCGCGACGGCTTCCGCGGGCCGGAACCGGGCCCGACTACAGGCGGGGGAGGCGGGGCACCGCGGCGATGAGCGCGCTTGTGTACTCCTCGGCCGGGGTGTGCAGCAGCTGCCGCGTCGCGCCGGATTCGACGACACGGCCGGAGCGCAGCACGACGGTGCGCTCGCACAGCGCAGCGACGGCGCCGAGGTCGTGGGAGACCATCACCAGGGCGAGGCCGGTGCGCTCGCGCAGCTCCTGGAGCAGCTCGATCACCTGGATGCGGGTGCTCATGTCCAGTGCGCTCACGGGTTCGTCGGCGAGGAGGAGTCGCGGCTTGCAGACGATGGCGCGCGCGATCGCGATGCGCTGCCGCTGCCCGCCGGAGAACTCGTGCGGGTAACGACCGAGCACATCGGCGTCGAGTCCGACCGATTCGAGGGCGGATGCCGCCTGCACGGCCGCGTCGCGCCCACGGGCGATCCCGAGCGAGCGCAGCGGCTCGCTGACGATCCGGTCGATGCGCTGACGCGGGTCGAGCGAGGAATACGGGTCTTGGAAGACGGTCTGCACCGAGCTGCGGAAGCGCCGGATCTGCGCGGCATCCCGCCGGTTCAGCGGCACGCCGTCGAAGAGCACGGCACCGCTCGTCGGTGCATCCAGGCCGAGCAGCAGCCGCAGGGCCGTCGTCTTGCCCGCACCCGACTCACCGACCAGACCGACGCTCTCGCCGGCGGCGATCGCCAGCGAGACACCGTCGAGTGAGAGTCCGCCGCGGTGGTAGCGGTGGCTGGCATCCTGCAGCGCGAGGATCGGAGTGTCGGTCACGAGAGCTCCAAGGCGTCATCGAGTGCGCGGGCGCTGGCGACGAGCCGCGCGGTGTACTCGTGCTGGGGGGAGCTCAGCACGGCGGTGACCGGACCACGCTCGACGGCGACGCCCGCGCTCAGCACGACGACCTCGTCGACGAGCGACGAGACGACGGCGAGGTCGTGGCTGATGAACAGCAGCGCCATCTCCCGTTCCGCGACCAGCCGGTCGAGCAGGCGCAGCACCTCGGCCTGCACGGTGACATCGAGCGCCGTCGTCGGCTCGTCGGCGATCAGCAGCGCTGGACGGCTCGCGAGCGCGATCGCGATGGCGACGCGCTGGCGCTGCCCGCCGGAGATCTCGTGGGGGTAGGCGCGGACGATGCGATCCAGGTCCGGCAGCGCCACCTCTGCGAGCGATGCGCGGACGGCCTCGGCCACGTCGGCTCCGCGCAGGCCCTGGTGGCGCCGGATCGGCTCTGCGAGCTGTTTGCCGACGCGCATGAGCGGGTCGAGCGCCGTGAGCGGCTCCTGGAACACGATGGAGGCGACAGGGCCGCGGAGCGGGCGCAGGGTCTTGTCGTCCGCACCGACAACGGACACGCCGTCGAGTGTGATGCGGCCGCTCGCGGTCAGCGAGTTCGGCAGCAGACCGGTGACGGCGAGCGATGTCAGGGACTTGCCCGATCCGGATTCACCGATGAGGCCGAGCCGCGCGCCGCGCTCGAGTGAGAAGCTCAGGGCGTTCACGAGGGGCGCGGCATCCGCATCTGCGGCGCGGGCGCGAATCGTCAGCTCGTCTATCTCGAGGAGGCTCATCGTGAGTGCTTTCGGGTCGGATCGGCGAGTTCACGCAGGCCGTCGGCGATGAAGTTGATGCCGACGACGAGGATCACGAGGGCGATGCCGGGGGCGAGCGCGCCGACCGGCGACGTCGTGAACGTCGCCTGCGCCTCCTGCAGCATCCGACCCCACGAGGCGTTGGGCGGGGGAGCGCCGAGGCCGAGGTAGGAGAGGCTGGCCTCGGCGAGGACCGCGGCGCCGAACTGCAGCGCGAGGTTGACGCTGAGCGTCGGCCAGATATTCGGCAGCACGTGTTGGAGGATGATGCCGGGCACGCGGGTGCCGGAGGTCCGCGCAGCGGTGACGTACTGGGCGCGGAGCACCTGGGTGGCGAGGATGCGGGTGAGACGCGCGACGACGGCGGAGAGCGCGATGCCGATCGCGAGGATCGCGGTGCCGAGAGACGAGCCCTGGGCCGCGACGATCAGCATGGCCAGCAGCAGGACGGGGAAAGCGATGAGCACGTCGAGCGTCGCCGAGATCGTGTCGTCGAGCCAGGGTTTGGCGAATGCGGCGATGAGCCCGATCGTGATGCCGATGACGGCGCCGACCGTGACGGCCCCGACGCCGACGGCGATCGCGATGCGCGCGCCGATCATCAGCTGCGTCATCAGGTCGCGCCCCAGCTTGTCGGTT
>CAZZNX010000084.1:13258-16305 GCA_964655795.1 uncultured Leifsonia sp.
CGTAGGGCAGCCAGACGAGTGAGAGCAGCGCGGTCGCCACGACGAGTCCGACGAAGACGATGCCGATGATGAGCGTGACGGAGCGGCGGCGCGCCCGGCGTCGCGGGGGGAGAGTTGCGACGGCATCCGTCGTTGTCACGACTGTCATCGGATGCCGTTCCCTGAGATGCTCACGCGCAGGCGCGGGTCGATGAAGCGCTGCACGACATCGGCGGCGAAGCCGATCAGCAGCACGAGGAGTGTGCTCACGAAGAGGATCCCCTGGATGTTCGGGTAGTCGTGTTGTTGGATCGCGGTCAACAGCATGCTGCCGAGGCCGGGCAGGGCGAAGACACTCTCGACGACGACGGCGCCGAGGAACGTCGTCGCCAACTCGATGCCGAGGATGGAGATCACCGGGACGCTGCCGTTGCGGAGACCGTGACGGCGGAAGGCGCCGCCGAAGCTGGCCCCCTGGGCGCGGGCAGAGCGGAGGTAGTCGCTGCCGATCACGTCGAGCGTCGCCGAGCGGATGTAACGGGTGAGCGACGCGCTCATGACGAGGCCGATCGTGATGACCGGCAACACGAGCGAGGTCAGCGCGTCCGCGGGATTCGCCCAGTCATCGCGCGGGAAGCCGCCGGATGGCAGCAGGCGGAGGTTCACCGCGAAGACATTGACGAGCAGGATGCCGACCCAGAAGACGGGGACGGCGATGCCGAGCTGCGAGAAGCCGGAGAGCAGCACGCCGTACCAGCGGTCCGAGCGCACCGCGGCGATGAATCCGGCCGGCAGCGCGATCAGCAGCGCCAGGCCGAAGGAGAGCAGCGTCAGCGGGATGGTGACGGCCATGCGGGCGGCGATCTCCGGGCCCACCGGGAGGGAGCTGATGAACGAGGTGCCGAGGTCGAGTGTCGCGAGGGCGCCGAACCAGTCGAAGAACTGCTCGATGAGGGGTCGGTCGGATCCGACCTGGGCCTGGGCAGCCGCGATCTGCTCCGGGGTGGCGTTGACCGAGAGGAGCGCGTTCGCCGGGTCGCCCGGCAGCACGCGCAGGAGCAGGAACAGCACGATCATGGCGATCACGAAGGAGATCGCCAGGAAGGCGAGTCGGCGCAGGAGATAGACGGTCATGGAGATTTCAGGCTAGCGCCAAAAGGCCGGGCGGTCGCGTTGGCGACCGCCCGGCCGTTCGAAGCGAAACGACTAGCCGCGCACAATCTTCGAGACGAAGAACTGCGAGTTGAGGCCGTTGACCCCGTAGCCAGAGATGTCGCTGTTCGCGACGACGATCTGCGGGTAGAGGTAGAGCCACACGCTCGCGGCGTCCGCTGCGATCTGCTCGTTGACGAGCTTGAGCTTCGCGGTCTGCTCGTCGGTGCTTGCTGCCTGCTCGGCCTCGGAGACCCACTGGGTCACCTGCGGGTTGTCATAACCCCAGTAGAAGTCGGGGTTGCCGTACCAGACCACGTCGCGGTCGTTGACGTGCTCCTGCAGGGTGGCCTCGAAGTCGCGCTCCTTGAAGACCTTGGAGTACCACTCGTCGGCGCTGATCGTGTTGATGTTCACGGTGATGCCGACCTTGGCGAGCTCGCTCTGCAGGAACTCGGCAACGGCGGGGTGCGGGTCGTAGCTCGGGGTGTCGAGCGTGAACTCGAAACCGTCCGGCAGGCCGGCCTCGGCCAGGAGCGTCTTGGAGAGCTCCGGGTCGTACGGGTTCACCTGGGTGAGGTCCTCGTACCACGGGTCGGTCGGCGGAACCATCGAGCCGATCAGCGTGCCGTAGTCGCCCCAGATCGAGGTGAGCAGCTTCTCGGTGTCGATCGCGGAGTAGACCGCCTTGCGCACGGCGACCTGGTCGAACGGGGCCACCTTGTCGTTGAACGCGAGCAGCTCCTTGGTGGTGGAGTCGCCGTCGCTCACGACGAAGTCGGCGTTGTCGGAGAACTGGCTGAGCTGGTCGGGGCTCTGCACGCTCGTGATGATGTCGATCTGGTCGGTCACGAGAGCGTTGCTGAGTGCGGTGGCATCCGTGAAGTAGTTGAAGACGACCTCCTTGTTGGAAGCCGCATCACCCCAGTAGTCGCTGTAGCGGTCGAGGCTGAGCGAGCTGCCACGCTTCCAGTCACCGAGCGTGTACGGGCCCGTGCCGTCCTCAGAGGTCTTCAGGTCTTCAGCGGTGTCGTTGACGACCCAGATGTAGCTGAGGTTGTAGATGAAGGAGATCGACGGCTCGGAGAGCGTGATCGCGACGGTGTTGTCATCCGGGGTCTGGATGTCGGAGATGACCGCGAAGCTGTTCTTGCGGGCCGACTGCGAATCCTCGGCAACGACGCGCTCGATACTCGACTTGACGTCGGCAGAGGTGAGCGGGTCACCGGAGTGGAAGGTGACGCCGTCCTGCAGCGTGAAGGTGTAGTTGAGGCCGTCCTCGCTCACGGTCTCGCTCGCAGCGAGCAGTGGCTCGACCTCGCCGTCGTCGTTCAGGCGGTAGAGGCCCTCGTAGACGTTGCCGGTGAACGCCTCGGTGACGCCCTGGCCACCGCCGTCGACGTTGCTGAGGTTCTGCGGCTCGTAGAGCGAGCCGATCTCGATGACGGCGTCTGCGGAATCCGCACCGCTGTCGGTTGTTCCGCCTGCAGCGCAGCCGGACAACGCCAGAGCTGCGGCGACGGACAGGGCGATGGCGCCCGTGGATCTCTTCACGTGTTTCTCCTGATTATGTGGTGCGACTGGTGCTGTGGGGAGCTGTCGGCGCTCGGTGCGCGGTGCTCAGACCGTGTAGATGTCGAAGCCGTCGCGGAAAGCGGCGACGCGCTCGCCGGCCTCGACGGGCCCGGCGAAGCGGTTCTGAGCGGGCGGGAGCGGGCAGTTGTACTGGGCAGAGAACCCGCAGGGGGGAACGAAGGCCCGGTTGAAATCGAGGGTGACGGCGCCGGCGGCACCGCCGCGGCCGTCGAAGCGCGCGCCATCGCTGTGCTGAACGAAGAGGAAGCGGCCGGAACCGTAGGTTCCCGCATCGCCCTCCGCGCCATTACTGGCGTCGCCGAAGACGAGGAGCAGCGTTC
>CAZZNX010000084.1:16345-16557 GCA_964655795.1 uncultured Leifsonia sp.
TCGTGCTCGAAGCGGATGTCGCCGGGCACGACGAGCGCACGGGAGCCGCCGTTGTCGCGGATGTGCTCGAACGGGATGGTGCGGTCGTCGGCGACGGGGGTGAATTCGGCCTCGATCACCCAGTCGGGGTCGTAGTCGAAGGCCGGAACCGTGTCGAAGGCCAGGATGGCCGGCGATGCGGCATCCCAGAGGCGCACACCGTGCTCCGGCTC
>CAZZNX010000085.1:0-11654 GCA_964655795.1 uncultured Leifsonia sp.
TACAACGCGGACCGCGCACCGCGTCGCGACGTCGCGGACCGCGCCGACCGCCCGCGCCGCAACTTCGAGGAGCGCCCGCCGCGCCGCGACAACTTCGACCGCCCCGGCTTCCAGAAGTCGGAGCGCAGCGACTCGAGCTTCTACCCGAAGCGCGACTTCTCGGGGACCGCTGGCAAGGGCCACTTCACCCCGCAGGACGACGTCGTGCTCGAGCGCCTCGAGGCCGAGGCAATCCAGGCCTCTGACGTCGTCGGCATGAGCTTCGGCGACCTGGGCCTCGGTGGCAACATCGTCGCAGCCCTCGCCGAGCTCGGCGCACCGTCGCCGTTCCCGATCCAGGCCGCAACCATCCCCGACGTTCTCGCCGGCAAGGATGTCCTCGGGCGTGGCAAGACCGGCTCCGGTAAGACCATCGCCTTCGGCGCTCCCCTCGTGGAGAAGCTGATGGAGAACGGTGGCGGCAAGAAGCGCGCAATGGGCCGCAAGCCCCGCGCGCTGATCCTCGCCCCGACCCGCGAGCTCGCTCTGCAGATCGACCGCACCGTTCAGCCGATCGCGCGTTCCGTCGGCCTGTTCACCACGCAGATCTACGGCGGAGTCCCCCAGCACCGCCAGGTCGGTGCGCTGCAGCGCGGTGTCGACATCATCGTCGGCACGCCCGGCCGCATCGAAGACCTGATCGAGCAGGGCCGCCTCGACCTCAGCGAGGTCACCATCACGGTTCTCGATGAGGCCGACCACATGTGCGACCTCGGCTTCCTGGAGCCGGTGCAGCGCATCCTGCGCGAGACCGCCGACAACGGCCAGAAGCTGCTCTTCTCGGCGACCCTCGACAAGGGCGTCGCCCAGCTGGTCAAGGAGTTCCTGCCGGAGCCCTCCGTCCACGAGGTCGCCGGTGAAGACCAGGCCTCCTCGACGATCGACCACCGCGTGCTCGTCATCGAGCAGCGCGACAAGAGCCGCATCATCGAGCAGCTGGCCGACCGCAACGGCAAGACCCTGGTCTTCGCCCGCACCCGTGCCTTCGCCGAGCAGCTCGCCGAGCAGCTCGACGACGCCGGTATCCCGGCCGTCTCGCTGCACGGTGACCTCAACCAGGCCCGCCGCACGCGCAACCTGGCGCAGCTCACCTCTGGCCGCGTCAGCGTGCTGGTTGCCACGGATGTCGCCGCCCGCGGCATCCACGTCGACGACATCGACCTGGTGATCCAGGCCGATGCCCCCGACGAGTACAAGACGTACCTGCACCGCTCCGGCCGTACGGGTCGCGCCGGCAAGCAGGGCACCGTTGTGACGCTCATCCCCAAGCAGCGCCAGCGCCGCATGGCCGAGCTGCTCGAGCGTGCCGAGATTGAGGCCGACTTCGTCGTCTCCTTCCCGGGTGACGAGCTCGTCTCGCAGATCGCCGGGCACACGCCGGTCAACGCGTAACCAACGCAGCAACAAACAGGCCCGCTCGACCTTCTGGTCGGGCGGGCCTTTTGCGCGCCGCGCCGGGGGATATGGGAGGAATTCTCGTCTCGCGGGCGGATGCGCCGCTATGCTCGCCGACAACCGTGCAGCGAAGGAGCCCATTGTGACCGATGCGAACCAGCCAGTCGTACCCACGCCCCCGCCAGCGTCCGGTGGCGCACCGGGGTCGGCACCGACCGGCGGCAAGCCGGCCGCGCCGGTGACCAAGGGCCTGCTGTTCTGGGTCGGCGCCGGGGTGGTGCTTCTGGCCTTCTTTGCCTCGTTCCTCGGCTCCAGCATGGCGCAGGCGACGGCCGAGCCTGCGCCGGTTCCCACGGTCTACGTGACACCGGAACCCGTGCAGAGCGAGGAACCGCTGGATCCGGCGGAGCTCGAGGCGGCGATCACCGAGCTCATGCCCACCGGCTCCGTCGTGCGGGCAGGTGTCGGGGCGCCATCGGTCGATGCGGGCCTGGACGGGGACATCTACATCGACCTCGAGAGCGCCAACGTCTACCTGCGCCAAGACGGGGTGTGGGTGTCCGTCGGCAACATCAGGCAGAACGCCGCGGAGAACCTGACCGGCGCGCAGGGCGAAACAGGCGCGACGGGCGAACAGGGTGAGCAGGGCGAGGCAGGCAAGCCGGGCAAGCCGGGAGAGCCAGGTGTCGCGGGCACGCAGGTAACGCTCGGAACGGAAACCCCCGATCCGGAAGCCGATTGCGGCGTGGACGGGGACATCTACCTCGACACCAGCGTGATGGCCTTCTACACCTGTGCCGAGGGAGTGTGGGCCCCGGTGGAGTAGTGCGGGAGCACGCGGCTCGGCCGACCGCGTAGCGGGAATGCCAACGCCATCCGCCGTGTTATGTCAATAGTCGGGCATCTGAGTGCGTCCAGCGCAGTCTCAGGCCACGTGCAGCCAGAATGCAATGTGGAGTGCTTTGCTCGGCAGAACACAGAGTTCTCGACACCCGTTTCTCGACAGAGTATTCGACAGGAAGCGGCGGGAGCAGAGGGGGAGCGATGAGCACCAACTACGTGGACATTGAGGACGCGGCCGGCGTGACGCGGCGATACCGCCATCACGCGAACGGGCGCGGCTTCGTCTCGGCCGAGGCGACCGTGCACCGCAGCGCATTCATCGCGCGCGGCAGCTACGTCGACCCGGGCGCCGAGGTGCACGCCGAGGCACAGATCGGTCCGGACAGCTGGATCGAGCCGGGTGCGATCGTCGGTGCAGGCGCCACACTCGGCTCCCGTGCGCACCTGGCCCAGCGCGCCGTCGTCGGCGTCGGCTCCCGGCTCGGCAACCGTGTCACGATCGGTGCCGCGGCCCGCGTCGGAGCCGGAGCACGCGTCGGCGACGATGAAACCGTTCCGGCCGGAGCCGTCATTCCCGGCCTGAGCCCCGCCCCGAGCGGCGCCCGCGCCGAGCACCTCGGCCTGGCCGCCTAGCTGCAATCGATTCGCGGCACTAACTGCGTTGCGCGGCAGAAGCGTCTGCCGCGCAACGCGGTTTCTGGCGCGAAGCGCCGTCGGTGTATCGCGGCCCGGGCCAGCGGCTGGTGACGGGATGCTGGCGGTCGGTTGCTCAACGGATGCCGAGGTAGAAGCGCGATTCGTCTGTGCGGTGAAGCGCGCGGTAATACTCGAAAGGGATCTCGTCTGCGCCCCAGGCGATCGACTCAATGTGCAGAACTGGGGAGCCTGCGGAGAGCTCGAGCAATCCGGCTTCCTCGGCGGAGGGGATGACTGCCTGTATCCATCGGTCGGCGCCGACCGGGGTCACCCCGTAATGGCGGCGGAGGTGTTCATAGAGTGAACGGTTCTCCAGATTGCTCTTCAGCAGGCCACTGAATGGTTCCTTGGGTAGCGTCGTCTGCACGAGGAGGGCCGGCGTGCCGTCCACAGATCGCAAGCGTCGGATCCGGATCACCGCGGATCCCTCCGCGATCCGGAGTGCGCCGGCCTCAGCGCTGTCGGCCGTGCCCTCGGCGAGGCCGAGTACGCGCGTCGCGGCGCTGCGCCCCGCTGCGAGTAAATCGGCGGACGATCCGAGAGTTGAGCCGATGAAGCCGAGGTCCCGACGCGGAGGTGAGACGAAGGACCCCTTCGCGCGGATCTTGTAGATCAGGCCGCGCTGAACGAGGTCGGCGAGTGCCTCACGAACGACGGTGCGAGACACAGCGAAACGGTCGATGAGCTCGGCTTCCGAGGGCAGTGCTTGATCTGCACTGAGTTGGCCACTCGTGATTGCACCGCGGATGACGCTGGAAAGCTGCATCCACAGTGGCTCCTTCGATGCGCGATCGAGCTGGTGATCGCGCAGAGATGCGCCGCTCATGAGTCCCCCTTCATGCGAGACGCCATCTTTGACGATCCCGAGACTACCGCTCGCTGCCCGGTTGACAGTGACGAAATGTCTGCCTATATTCATATCACTACTAACTTGTCATTATGAGTTAGGGACTACAGGTCGGCTGGCATTGGTGGCGTTTCGTGTTCTCGCGAGGCATCCAGCGGTCAGGTAGAGCGCAAAGACGCGAATCACATTTATGGAGGACAACAATGTCGTTTAGATCCCTTCGGCGAGTCAGCATCGCCGCTGCGGCCATCGCCGCACTCACCCTCACCGGATGCGCGACCGGCGCCGACGCCGGTTCAGCGCCGGCCGGCGACGGGGACGGCGTCTCGATCGCTTTGAGCAACGGCTTCGTCAACGGCTGGCGTCTCACGCTCATCAACAAGTTCGAAGAGGAGGCCACAAAGCTCAAGGCCGATGGGATCGTCTCCGATTTCTCGACGGTGAACGCGCCGGGTGAGAACAGCGCAACAGAGCAGGCATCCCAGATTCGCAGCCTGGTGCTGCAGAACCCGGATGTCCTGCTGGTCATCCCCGCGTCCTCCACCGCCCTGATCCCGGCCGTTGAAGAGGCATGCGATGCAGGCATCACGGTTGTCGTTCTCGACGCAGACATGGACGCGCCCTGCGCCCACGTTGTGCGCAACGCCTATGACATGTGGGGTGAGGTATCGATCATGCCGGCTCTCGAAGCGATCGGCGGCGAAGGCAACATCGTCATCAACCGTGGTGTCATCGGTTCCCAGCCGGAGGAGGCGTTTCACGCCCGTCAACTGGAGATCCTCGAGGACTACCCCAAGGTGAACGTCGCCGCAGAGATCAACGGATTCTGCGACAGCAGCACTGCTCAGAAGGAGATTGTCTCGGTTCTCGGCTCGCTACCGGAGATCGCGGCGGTACCCGGATGTATCGGTGGCATGGGCATCGTTCAGGCATTCGAGTCGGCCGGCCGGGAGGCGCCGGTCGTCGTTTTCGACACCGACGGCAAGTCGCTGAATTTCTGGAGGGACAAGGGGATCGACAACGGTTCCTTCGCCGCCCTCACCGACCCCGGCCAGGTCATCGCTGCGATGTACGTTGCTCTGGCAGTGCGCGACGGTCAGGACGTTCCGCGCGAGGTCGTCCTCCCGCTTCTCGAGATCTCGCAGGATGACCTCGACTACTGGGCAGACAAGCTCGACTCCGACGAGTACGCGGCGAACCAGTGGGACAAGGACAGCGTCGACGCGGCGCTGGCCGCCATCGCCGCGGGCGAAGACGTTCTCGCGCCCACCATCAAGTAACCCCGTGTGAGCGGCGAGTTCGAGGAATAACCATGTCACGTACAGCGATCAGTGAATCAGCGATCAGTGAATCAACACTCAGTGAATCGGTCGGGATGGCGCCCGGCGCCGCCCAGACCGCGCCGACCATCATCGCGCGCGGCGTAACGAGGAGCTACGGAAGAACCCGCGCTCTGCGGGGAGTCGATCTGCAGCTCGAACATGGTGAGATCCTCGGACTCGTCGGTCACAACGGCGCAGGCAAGAGCACGCTCATGCGTATGCTCGCCGCCATCGAGCAGCCAGATTCCGGCGAGGTCATCGCCAGAGAACGCACGGCGGGCAAGCCCTGGGATGCCGCTTCCGCCGCCGCATCCGGTGTGCGCATGGTTTACCAGGAGCTCGCCCTCTGCAATGACTTGACAGTCGCGGAGAATGCCGCGCTCTCTGACCCCCGACCGACGGGTGCGTGGGGCTGGCGGGGGCGCGCGGAGCGACGTATCGGTGAGGCGCTCGACACCGTCTTCCCCGGCCACGGCATCTCGGTTCTGCGCCGCACCGGTGAGCTGGCCATGGCTGAGCGCCAGATGGTCGAGATCGCCCGCGCCCTGTGCACCGACACCCTCAGCATGCTCATCCTCGACGAGCCGACCGAATCGCTCGGAGTCGACGCAACCGCTCAGCTCTACTCGCACCTTCGCGCGCTTACCGGCCGCGGCGTGAGCATCCTGCTCATCTCGCACCGGATGCAGGAAGTGCTCGCCAACAGTGATCGCATTGCCGTGATGAAGGACGGCATGGTCGTCGAGACCTTCGCTGCGTCGGCGACGTCCGAGAGCGAATTGCTCGTCGCGATGGGCGGCGAGGTGCGCGCAACGGACGCCGAGTCGGATGCCGTTTCAGCCAGCATCGCTGTGGCCGGTCGCGCAGGCCACAGCGGTGACATCGTCGCCTCGGTGCGCGCCGCATCGGGAATCACCTTCGAGGCTCGTACCGGCGAACTCATCGGTCTGGCCGGTCTCGCGGGTCAAGGCCAAGAGCAGCTGTTGAACAAGCTGTGGAGCGCCAGCCCGTTGAGCCGCGGCGTCACCGTGCCGAAGCGTCGCGCATACGTACCTGGCGACCGCCAGACATCGGGGATCCTGCCGCTCTGGAGCGTCGCGGAGAATCTCACCATCTCGGCACTGCGCGGCCTCGGTCGCTTCGGTCTCATCGATGGGCGCGCCAAGCGCGCACTGGCAGCGCGCTGGATCACCGCGCTCAAGGTGCGTGGTGATGCCGCCACCCCAATCACCTCCCTCAGCGGCGGTAACCAGCAGAAAGTCCTCGTGGCCAGAGCCTTCGCCGCCGATGCCGCGCTGGTACTTCTCGACGACCCGTTCCGCGGCGTGGACGTCGCCACCAAGAACGAGCTCTACGCGCTGATGAAGGCCGAAGCCGCCGCAGGGCGGTCGATCGTCTGGTACTCGACGGAGAACAGTGAGATGGCGCATTGCGACCGGGTCTACGTCTTCCGCGCGAACCGCCTCGTCTCCGAGCTGAGCGGCGAATCCAACACCGAGGAGCGGATCATCGCCGACTCCTTCGACGAGACCATCGGAGAGCTGCGATGACCACCACACTTCCGGCCACCGTCCGGCCCGGACTGAGCACTCGCGCCAAGGTGAGCGTCAGCCATGGTTTTCCCGCCATGCTCTCCCTCGTCGCACTCGTCGTCATCCTCGGCATCGCTGTTGCCAACCAGCCCGGCATCTTGAGCGTGTCTGGCCTCACGCTCATGCTCATGTCCGCGGTGCCGCTGGTCTTTGCGGCGCAGGCGCAGATGCTCATCATGTCTGTCGGCGACATCGACCTCGGCATCGGTGCCCTCATCGGTCTCGTGACGGTCATCGCCGCAACGCTCATGACCGAGAGCCCGATCCTCGGAGTCGGGATACTCGGGGCGATTGTGCTGGTCTACGCTCTGCTCGGGCTCATCGTGCAGAAGCGCGGCGTTCCCTCCATCATCATCACGCTCGGCATGTCTTTCGTCTGGATCGGCCTCGGCCTGCAGATCCTGCCGACGCCGGGCGGTGCCACTCCCGAGTGGCTCGCAGCACTCGGCCGGTGGCGCCCGGATGCAATCCCAGCGCCACTGGTCTTCATCGTGGCCGCCACCGTCATCGGCTGGTACCTCGCGCGGCAGAGCCGAATCGGAACCCGGATGCGGGCGCTCGGCAGCAGCGCACCGACGCTGCAGAAGGCCGGCTGGTCTCTCGCCGGCACCCGCGTCGTGACCTATGTGCTCGCCGCGACATTGATAATCGTCTCCGGCCTGCTGCTGGCCTCGCAGACCCGCTCGGGTGACATCAACTCCGCGAGCAACTTCACCCTCATGACGATCGCCGCGGTGATCCCCGGCGGCGGAAACTTCTCAGGCGGGCGGGCGCTGCCCATCGGTGCGACACTCGGCGCCGTCACCCTGGGCCTGATCACCGTGCTGCTCAGCGTGATGAGCCTGTCATCCAGCCTGCAGTCCGCTGCGCAGGGAATCATCGTGCTCGCCGTTCTGGCCGGTCGCGTCATCACAGAGAGGTTCACCCGATGAGCGCCACGCTCTCCTCACCTTCGCTGACCGAGCCGGATGCCGCTCCGTGGCGTCGCCGCCTCGGCTGGCCGGCCTGGGGCTGGTCCCTCATCGGCGTGCTCGCCGTGTGGGCCCTGATTGTCATCGTGCGTCCCGGCGCACCGCTCGACCCCCTCGCGCAGGCACTGACGCTGGCACCGTTCCTGGTGCTCGTCGCCCTCGGCCAGATGCTCGTCATCACGCTCGGCCCCGGCAACATCGATGTCTCGGTTGGCATGATCATCTCGATGGCGTCCTATGTCTCGGTGGCCATCGGTGCCAGTGTCGGGCCGATCGCCGGCATCCTCGCCGCCGTCGGTGTCGGCATCGCAGCAGCCGTCTGCAGCGTCATCGCCATTCTGTTGCTCAGAGTGCCGCCGATCATTGCCACACTGGCGACGAGCTTGATCGTCTCGTCGGCGACCTTGCTCTTGGCCGATGCCAGCAGGCATTCGGCGGATGCCGGGCTCCGCGAGTTCGTGAACGCGAAGATCCTCGGGATCCCGGTGATCGCACTGCTCGTTCTCGCCGTCACCGTCGTGATCGCGCTGATGCTGCGGCACACGCGCTTCGGTCTCTCGGTGCTGGCCGTGGGGCAGAGCGCCCGCGCCGCAGAGCGTGCCGGCATCAAAGTGTGGACGATCACCGCCCTGGCATACCTCGCATGTGGCGCATTCGCCGGCCTCGCCGGTGGCCTGCTCGCCGCGTTTATCTCGCCAAGCACGGTTCTTGGAACCTCCTACATGCTCGATTCGATCGCCGTGGTCGTGATCGGCGGAACTTTGATCTCCGGCGGCCGAGCTGTTGCGACCGGCGCGTGGACAGGCGCGCTCTTCTTCGTGCTGCTCTCCGGCCTTTTGAACCTCGTGGGATGGAGCATCGGCGCTCAGAACATCCTCAAGGGCGTCCTGGTCGTTGCCGTGGTCATCGTCTCGGCCGCCGCCACGGGAACCGGCCGATCTTCACGTGCGCGACTGCGCGAATCCCTCCACCTCGGAAACAGAAACAAGGAGACAACACATGGCTGACCTCGACGACCTTCGCGAAGGCACGAACTTCGGCGGCGCGCCCGTCGGTGCCCCGGGTAGCTTCCACCTGAAGGGCCTCGGCGGTCAGGACTGGGGCATGCGTGCCCGCCTGTCGCGCATCTTCGACCCGGCCGACGGCAGGACCGTGATGCTCGCCTTCGACCACGGCTACTTCCAGGGCCCGACATCCGGTCTCGAGCGTCTCGACAAGTCGATCGTCCCGCTGATCCCGCAGGCAGATGCACTCATGCTCACCCGCGGCGCACTTCGCACCACGATCCCGGCCGAGAACGGTAAGGGCATCGTATTGCGAGCCAGCGGTGGACCGAGTGTGCTGACCGACCTCTCCAACGAGGAGATCGCGGTCAGCATCGACGACGCCGTTCGCGTTGACGCTGCTGCGCTGGCCGTGCAGGTCTTCGTCGGAAGCGAGAACGAGACCAAGTCGATCAAGAACCTGACCACCCTGGTCGACCAGGGCCAGAATGTCGGAATCCCCGTGCTCGCGGTGACGGCGGTGGGTCGTGACATGGTGCGTGACGCCCGGTACTTCCGGCTTGCGACCCGGATGTCGGCCGAGCTCGGCGCTGCCTTCGTAAAGACGTACTACGTGGAGGATGGCTTCGAGACCATCACCGCCGCCTGCCCCGTCCCGATCGTCATCGCCGGTGGCAAGAAGGTCGAGGAGAAGGAAGCCCTGACCATTGCCTACCGGGCCATGCAGGAGGGCGCCGCCGGCGTCGACATGGGGCGCAACGTCTTCCAGTCCGAGCACCCGTCCGCGATGCTCGCCGCCGTGCGAGCCGTCGTGCACGAGGATATGACGCCCGACGCGGCCTTCGCGCTGTACCAGGAACTCTCCCACTGATCAGAGGGCGCGGGATGGCACACATCCCGCGCCCCTTTCGTTACATAAGGAACACCATGCCTGCTCTGACGAGCTATGCGAGCTCCATCGCACCCGTGGACGTCGCCGTGATCGGTGCCGGAATCAACGGTCTCGCCGTCGCCCGAGAGGCCGCACGCCGCGGCCTCAGCGTCGCACTGATCGATCAAGACGACATCGGGGCGCGCACCTCGGCAATCTCCACCCGCTTGATCCATGGCGGTCTCAAGTACCTGGAACGCTTCGAGCTGCACCTCGTCTACGAGTCGATTCGTGAGCGCAACATCCTGCTCAAGCAAGCACCCCACTTGGTGCGTCACTACCCGATGCTGGTGCCATTTGTGAAGGGACAGAGCAGGCCCGGCTGGTTGGTCGCATGTGGCCTCATACTGCATGACGTCCTCGCCATCGGAAAGCCCCTGCCGTTCAACCGGATCGTGTTCGGGCCCCGGATGCGCCGCGACTGGCCGGAACTCGCAGAGGGCGGGGTCAAATGGGGCGGACTCTTCCACGATGCGCACGTGCCGCTGACCGAGCGCCTCAGCCTTGAGCTCGCCGTCGACGCCCACGCGCACGGTGCCACCGTGCTGACCCACTCCCGCGTCGAATCACTCACGCGTGTCGACGGCCGCATTGCCGGCCTGCGCTACCGCGACCGTCTCGACGGGCAGCTGAAGCAGCTCGACGCGCGACTGGTCGTCAACGCAGCCGGGCCGTGGGTAGACGAGGTGTTGGCCCTGGCCGGCGGACACGACCGCAAGATGGGCCCGACGAAGGGCAGCCACCTGGTGGTCGACCCGTTCGACGGGGCACCGGACACCTGTATTTTCTTCGAATCCCCAGATGACGCACGGCCGATGTTCGTACTGCCGTGGAACGGTCGCTTCATGATCGGCACCACTGACATCCCATACAGCGCCTCCCTTGAGTCGATCGTCATCGACGAGGACGAGAGCGCCTATCTGCTCAACGCCGTCAACCTGCTCATCCCGCAGGCGAAGCTCAGTGTGGAAGACGTGCTCTGGTCCTACTCCGGTGTGCGCCCGCTGCCCTACGTCGGAGAGCTCGACGATCCATCCAAGGTCAGCAGGGACCACGAGATCCTCGTGCACACCGGCGCCAGCAGCGGCCTGATCACCCTCATCGGCGGCAAGCTCACCACCCACCGAGCCCTGGGCGAGCTGGTGGCCAAGAAGCTTGAGCGGGCGCTGGGGCGGAAGCCCGTGGCCTCGCCCACCCGCGATGCTGCGCTTCCGGGCGCTCCCGGCGGAGACTGGGACCAGTACCGGACGAGCTTCATCCGGCGTAGCGCGCTCTCCGAGCCGACGGCGACCCGCCTCGTCGACACCTACGGGGTCGTCGCCGAGGTAGTGGAGCGCCTGGCGATAGCGACCCCCGAGCTCGCCCAGGTCATCGACCCCGACAGCGGTGCGATTGCCGCTGAGGCCGTGCACGCTGTGCTGAATGAGGGCGCATTCACCCTCGAAGATGTGGTGCTGCGCCGCATGGTCGTCGCGCTCAACGGCGACGTCGGGCTCTCCGCCGCCCCGGCGATTGCCTCCGTGCTGGTGCAGCACGCGGGTTGGACCAGCGAACGCGCCGATGCCGAGCTCGACCGGTATCGTCAGGCGATGCGCCGTTTCATGCCGCGGGTCGTCCGCGCTGAGAACGCGACCGGCCACTAAGCAAGGAAGCAACAGTGTCAGTTCAGCAGTGTTTCATCGGTATCGACGTCGGCCTCACCTCCGCGAAGGCCGCCGCCTTCGACCGGGAGGGCAACGAGCTCCGGAGCTATTCGGCGCCCAACCCGCGAGTGGCCGTCGCCTCCGACCGCCAGGAGATCGACATGGCCGCGCTCTGGGATGTCGTCGCCGGTGTGCTCGGTCACCTGACCGGTTGGCTCGACGCCAACGGCTGGACCGTGCAGTCGGTCGGCGCAACCGGCCACGGCAACGGGCTCTACCTCGTCGATGAGGAGTTGGCTCCGGTGCGGAGCGCGATCGCCTCGACTGACACCCGCAGTGAGAGCATCGTGGCGGGGCTGGACGCGGTCGAG
>CAZZNX010000085.1:11665-15635 GCA_964655795.1 uncultured Leifsonia sp.
CGGTTCGATGCCGTGGGCAGGGCAGCCCGGCGTTCTGCTGCGCTGGCTGCACGACCATGAGCCGGCGACGTTGGCGCGTGCACGCTGGGCGTTGACCTGCAAAGACTGGATCACCGCTTGCCTCATCGGCCGAGCGAGTGCCGACTACTCCGATGCCTCCGGCTGCGGCCTCGTCAACCTGGCTGAGCGCCGCTACGAGCCGGAGGTGTTCGACATGCTCGGCGCGCCGCGTGAGTTGATGCGCCTGCAGCCGCCGCTGGCGAACTCGGATGCCGTCGTCGGCGAAATCACGGGCGAGGCCGCTGCCCGCACCGGACTCGCCGCAGGCATCCCGGTGGTCGCTGGCTGCATGGACTGTGTGGCCAGCCCGATCGGTGCAGGCGCCACCAACCGTGGCGACGTCACGGTCATCGTGGGAACGTGGGCGATCAACTCGGTCGTCGTTCCCGTCACGGACGCGCCGCCCCGGGTCACCCTGAACGCACTGCTGCCGGACCCTGAGCTGATGCTCGCACAAGAGGTGGCGCCGACATCCGCCGCCAGCATCGAGTGGTACTCCTCACTGATGTCGACCCTGTCGGCTGACGGTGTCACGCCGCAGCAGCTTCTCGCGGCGGCGGAGTCCGTTCCGGCCGGCGCCGATGGTCTGATCTTCCTGCCGTTCGTCCACGGCGCGCCCGAGCACCTCGGAGCGTCCGGAACCCTGATCGGGGCCAAGGGCAGCCACGGCCACCGCGAGATTGCGCGGGCCGTTGCGGAAGGCATCACTCAGTACCACCGGGTGCAGTTGGCCAAGTTGCACTCCAGCGGTGCAAAGGTCTCGGATGAGCCATGGACACTCGCCGGCGGTGGCGCCAAGAACCCGCTGTGGGCACAGATATTCGCGGACGTGATCGACCACCCCGTGCGCAGGCAGTTGGGAACAGAACTCGGCGCACGCGGGGTTGCGTTGCTCGCGGCCACTGGAACCGGTCACGACACCGGCGGCTGGCGGGTGAGCCCGGACCCCGCACTCGTGGTGTCGCCGGGGAGGGACCGTGACAGCTATCAACGACAGGGGGAGCGCTTCGACCGAGTGCTCGCCGCCATGGGCCAGGTATGGACGGAGGCCGCACGATGACGGCAACGGAGCAGGCACTGCAGGGTGCGCTCGAGGAGATTGTGCGCGTGTCACGCGCGCTCGGCGACGATCCGAAGCTCGTGCTGCACGGCGGAGGAAACACCTCGATCAAGGCGCTCGGCACGGACGTGACAGGCGAGGAGATCGAGCTGCTGCTCGTCAAGGGCAGCGGCTGGGATCTCGGCACGATTCAGGCACAGGGCTTTGCCCCGCTCCGCCGCGACCGGCTGCTTGCCCTGTTGCAGCTGCCGACGCTGAGCGACTCAAGCATGGTCAATGAATTGCGCCAGGCGTCGCTCTCGGCCACGGCGCCGACCGCCTCGATCGAGGCGCTGTTGCATGCCCACCTGCCCGCCCGTGTGGTTCTGCACTCGCACGCTGACGCCATCGTGGCCCTGACCGACCAGCCTGACGGGCTGCGACGCGCCACCCAGGTCCTGGGTGAGCGGGTCGTCGTCCTGCCGTACATCATGCCGGGCTTTGATCTGGCTCGGCTGGTTGCCTCGACCGAGCTTGGAGACGCGGATGCGATCGTGCTGTCCAACCACGGGCTCTTCACTTTCGCGGATGACGCTGAGCTCGCGCTCGAGCGCCACCTCGCGCTGGTGGCCACGGCATCGGCAGCTCTCGGGATCGAGAACTGGGGGGATGCAGGAGAGAGCGTTTCCCGATCGGGGGAGCCGTTCGAGCTGGCGACGCTGCGGCGGGACATCGCTCGGGTTGCGGGCCGTCCGCTGGTGCTGCGGCAATCCAGCTCGGAGCGGGCTTTGGATTTCGCCGCTCGTGACGACCTCGCCGCCGTCACGGCGCGCGGAACCGCAACGCCGGAACACGTGATCCGCACAAAGCGGTCCCCGCTGCTCGGCACCGATGTGCAGGCCTATGCCGACGATTACCTGCGTTATGTCGCCAAGCACCGTGGCGACGGTGAGTACACCGTGCTTGACCCGGCCCCACGTGTCGTGCTCGATACCCGGCTCGGGCTGTTGACCGCAGGAACGACACCGGCGGCGGCGGATGCGGTGCACGACATCTATGTGCACACCATGGACATCATCGACGCCGCCGATCGCGACGGCGGATACCACTCGCTCGACGAGGCGCAGAGCTTCGAGATCGAGTACTGGGAGCTGGAGCAGGCACGCGTGCGGCAGCCGGTGAGCGGCCGTGACCTCGAGGGCGAGGTGGCCGTGGTCACCGGTGCGGCGTCGGGGATCGGCCGGGCGTGCGCCGCCGCGCTCTTGTCGCGTGGCGCCGCCGTGGTGGGCATTGACCTCAACGACGCCGTCTTGTCGACTTTCGAGGGGCGCTCGTGGCGCGCTGTCGTCGGCGACGTGAGCGATTCCGCGGTACTGGACGCGGCCATCGAACTCGCCACGCGCGAGTTCGGCGGCATCGACATGCTCGTTGTCGCCGCCGGCATCTTCCCGGAGAGCGCACCGCTGTCCACTCTCGATGACACACTCTGGGAGCGCTCGCTCCGCGTGAACGCTACGGCCGTTGCGCGGGCGCTGCGGGCGACGCATCCAATGCTCGCGCTCGCGCCGCGAGGCGGCCGCGTCGTGCTCGTGTCGACCAAGAACGTTGCGGCGCCCGGCCCCGGTGCCGCCGCCTATTCCGCCAGTAAAACCGCGGCGGCCCAGCTCGCCAGGGTCGCGGCGCTGGAATGGGCCTCCGACGGCATCCGGGTCAATCACGTCGAGCCCGACGCCGTGTTCGATACCGCGATCTGGACCGCGGAGTTGCTCGCCGAGCGGGCAGCGCACTACGGCCTGACCATCGAGGAGTACCGCACCCGCAACCTGCTGGGCATCGAGGTGACGAGTGCCATGGTTGCGGATGCGGTCGTGGCGCTCTGCGCGGGGTTCCCGGCAACCACGGGCGCACACATCACGGTGGATGGCGGCAACGACCGCGTGATCTAGATGCCTTGGCCATGCTCAACCGGGCACTCGCGCCCAAACGAAACAAAGGACCATCACCGTGTCGGACAGCTTCTTCCAGGTCATCGCGCGTTACCAGCCGAGGGACGGACAACTCGAGACTGTGCTCGAGCTGCTTGCCGAACTGACCACGGCAACGCGCGCCGAGCCCGGCTGCATCAGCTTCGAGTACTTCCGCAGTGTCGAGAACCCGGGGGAGATCGTGATCGTGGAGCGCTTTGTAGACGAGGCCGGTTTCGCGGCGCACCGCTTTGCCGAGCACTTCACCCGGATCGGGGTGGAACAGATCGTGCCGCTGCTCGAAGCCCGGTCCTCAAGCAAGGCCATCGCGACGCTCGTGTAGCCGGAGCGTTCGAGGCTGCGATCGATCAGCGGTTCACGCCGCCTGCGTGATCGTGCTCCAGCCGTGCTCGCCGACGCTCACCTGCAGCGAGGCGTGAATCTGCTCCTTCATCGCCTCGACGTGGCTGATCAGCCCGATCGTGCGGCCGCCGGTGCGGAGGCTGTCGAGCGTCGCCATCGCGATCTCGAGGGTGTCGGCATCCAGAGAGCCGAAGCCCTCGTCGATGAACAGCGTGTCGAGTGTGATGCCGCCTGCCCGACCCGTCACGACCTCGGCGAGGCCGAGCGCGAGCGCGAGCGAGGCCAGGAAGGTCTCGCCACCCGAGAGGGAGTGCGTCGCCCGCTGCTGGCCGGTGTGCCCGTCGAGGATGGCGAGCCCGAGTCCGGACTGGGCGCCGCGGTGCGCGATCCCGTCGTCGTGCTCGAGCGTGTACCGCCCGCCGCTCATCTGGCGCAGCCGGGCGTTCGCCGCCGCCACGATCTCCTCCAGTTCGGCCGCAAGTACGAAGCTCTCGAGGCGCATCCGCCGTTCGTTCGGGGCGTCACCCTTGAGGGTGGCCGCGAG
>CAZZNX010000086.1:0-15384 GCA_964655795.1 uncultured Leifsonia sp.
GCGAGGGTCAGCGGGCCATCGGTCGTCTCGTACGGCAGGATCTGCGCGACCAGCTCCAACATCTCGGCATCGCTGACCGCGAGCGAACGCAACGCGAGGTGATGAGTCGAGATGAACGCCCGAGCCGTGTCTGAGCCGTTCGTCAGCGTGCGGCGGGCCCAGGCACGCAGCTGTGCGCCCAGCTGCTCGCGCGTGGCCTCGAGGATCTCGTCGTCGTGGAGCGCTTCTCGCGAGGCGGTCGGGCTGAGAGCGGTATCGGCCACGACGCGCACGAAGAACGCCCACTCGGGCAGCAGCCCCTCGGTGCGGGCGTTGAGCAGGATGCGCTTCACGTAGACCCGGTGGGCATGCGAACCGGCCGTGACCGACTGTGGGAGCACGAAGGCCACGCCGGACACCCCGGCCAGGGGCACCTCCAGATCGATGTGAGCGAGCGGCGTGAACCCCAGTTCCTGCTCGCAATAGGCCCGCAGCGCCGAGGCCCTGGCGGCATCCGAAGCGTACTGGACCTTCCACGGCAGCTCCGGCCGCGACACTGACACCGGAGAGTGGCCGGGTGCCTCGATCACGACGGGGAAGGGCAGGAACGAGCCGTACTCGCGGGCGAGCGCGGAGACGGTCTCCAGCGACACCCATTCGGCCATGTCGGGACGGGCAACGAGCCGGACCCGTGTGCCGGATTCGGGCGCATCCTCATCGGGGATCTCTGCGACCTCGAAGGTGCCGTCATCGTGACCCACCCAGCGGATCGGAGCAGCACCGCCCATCGAACGCGATGTGACCTCGATGCGCGAGGCGATCATGAACGCCGCGAGCATGCCGATCCCGAACTGTCCGATGTACTCCGTCCGGCCCAACCCGAGAAGCGGATCCCTCTTTGAGGAACGGCCGATTGTTGCGAGCAGCTCCCGCGCCTCTGCATCGGTGAGCCCGGCACCGGTGTCATGCACCTCGACCAGTCCGTCGGCGACCGTGATCGTGATCCGCGCCGGCGCCTGCGGGTCGAGCTTCCGACGCGCGGTGATCGCATCGACACCGTTCTGCAGCAACTCCCGCACGTACACCTGCGGCCCGGAGTACAGGTGCCGGGACAGCAGGTCGACCATTCCGGACAGGTCGACTTGAAAACGCTGCACGTCGGGCGTCCCATCGCTCATGACGAGAACACCGACTGCTGTGTCAGCGCGACTGGGTTGACATCACGACGCCTGGCAACGGGCATGTGTAGCTCCTCATCGTTGAATCTTCGACACCCGGCGAATCGTCGACGACCCCCGCGATCGCGCATGGATCGAGGTCGGCATGGTGCATCGGATGCGGATTCATAGTGACACAGCCGGCAGGCGAAGGGTGCTCACTTACTGAGAGATGGGCGAATGGAACTCGCGTTCCGTGTCCTCACGGCCCCAGCTCGCTACGACGGATTCGGAATGCGCCCGGTTTGGTGGGCCCAGATGGCGATCTCGACCCGGTTCCGCGCGCCGAGTTTGGCCATCAGGCTGGTGAGGTGGGTCTTCACCGTGCTGAGCGTGATGAATAACTCGCTCGCGATCTCGCTGTTGCTGAGCCCGATCGCGACCTTGGCGAGCACCTCCTCCTCGCGGTGGGTGAGCGGTTCGATCGGCTGCGCTGGTGGCGCCGCGAGCCCCGCAGGCGCCGCACCGGCGAACGCCTCGAGAAGTCGCACGGTCACGTTCGGTGCGATCAGGGCATCGCCGTCAGCGGCGGCGCGCACCGCCTGCCCGAGCAGTGCCGAGCCGGCATCCTTGAGCAGGAATCCGCGGGCTCCGGCTCGGAGCGCCGCGTACACGTACTCATCGAGGTCGAAGGTCGTGATGATCACAACCGCCATCGGGTTCTCCACGCCGGGCCCGGCGATGGCCTTCGTTGCCTCGATGCCGTCGAGGCCCGGCATCCGGATGTCGAAGAGACACACATCGGGGCGCAGGCTGCGGGCGAGCGCCACCGCCTCATTCCCGTCCGAGGCCGCACCGACCACCTCGATGTCCGGCTGCGCGCCGAGGATCATGCTGAGGCCGGTGCGCACGAGCTCCTGGTCGTCGGCGATGAGCACTCGGATTGTCATGAGGTCCATCCAACACGAGGGAGCACGGCGGTGACGCTCCACCCGCCGCCCGGGGCGGGACCGGCCTGGCAGGTGCCGCCGAGCAGGGCCGCACGCTCGATCATGCCGGTGATGCCATAGCCGGGCGTCGGCGACGGGGCGACCTCACCGTCATTGGCCACCGCGATCTGCACCCCGCCGGCATCCGCCTGCACGGTCACGTCGATGCGGGTGACCTTGCGCGCGTGCCGGAGGGCGTTGGTCACGGACTCCTGCACGAGGCGGTAGACGGCGGCGGCGACCGTCGGCGGGACGCTGTCGGCGTCGCCGTCGACCCGCACCGCGACGGTTGCGCCGCCCGGCCTGGTGCCGGCGAGCTGCTCGATGTCGGCCAGCCGCGGGCTGGGCGCGAGATCGGCCGACTCCCCCTGGCGGAGCACCCGCACCATCGACCGCATCTCGCTGAGCGTCTTCGCCGCCTCGGCCTCGATCACCTGGAGCGCGGCCGTCGCGGCATCCGGATCCTGCGCCGCCACGGCGAGTCCGGCCTGGGCGCGGATCGCGATGGCCGAGACGTGGTGGGCGACGGTGTCGTGCAGGTCGCGGGCCAGGCCCTCGCGCTCGAGAAGCTTGATGCGGTCGAGCTGGCGCTGCCGGGAGCTCGCCCGGTAGCGGAACGCCATGCCGAGGATCGCCACCGTGAGCATCAGCGCGAATCCGCCGATGAGGTCGTCGAGGCCTCCTCCGCGGAGGAAACTCAGTCCAAGGCTGCCGAGGATGACGCAGGACCCGATCACCAGCTCGCGCCCCGACGCCCAGCGGAAGAGGGCGTAGGGCAGCACGATGACGAACAGCCCCGTGTAGAGGATCGACTCGGGAAGGAACACCTCGATGGGCGACATCACGACGAAGACGATGACGAGCATGAGGAGGGGCTGGGTGCGACGCCAGAGGAAGGCCGGCGTCACGGCGATCAGCACCACGACCGAGAGCAGCGGTTGCGGCAGCTCGGCGGCCCTGAGCAACCCCTCGGTGATCGCGCAGGCGGCGACGAGCGCCACGAGCACCCAGTCCCGCCACACCCGGCGCGGTGGCGGGGGGACGGCACTCGGCATGTTCCACGCGGAGCGCAGGAGTCCGATCACCCCTTCATGATACGAGTCCATCACGCCACGGCGGGGTGGCCAGACGAGCGAGCCGCGCCCACCCGCCGAGAACGCCGGCGGATGACGATCTCGGCCACCGTGGCGTTGATCACCCACGCCGTTCCCATCAGCACGGCCGTGGTCAGGTCGTCGGTGGGGCCGCCGCAGATGACCCAGATCGCAAACACGATCGCCTGGGTGCCGGCGGCCACGCCGAGTGCGTAGGCACGGGTCATCCACGCACCGTGCCGGTTGAAGTCGCGTCGGCGGATCGCACCGATTCCGAGGATGATGAACGCCGCCATGGCCGAGCCGAAGACCAGTCGCAGGGCGAGAAGGAGGGTGCTGCCGGCATCCGGCGCGGCGGTGAAGAAGACCGCCATCCACAGCCCGGATAGTGCGGCGATCAGCCCGGCGGGGATCAGGACGAGCCCTGCGATGCGGTGCCATGACCGCCTCCCCCGTAGCGACGGAACGAACTGGAATGCGCCCAGCAGGCTGTAGACGGTCGCGCCGACGATGTGCGCGACGATCGGGACCGGCGCGGCGAAAAACCGCGCGTTGTCCGAGGTGATGTCCGCACCGCCGCTCAGTTCGGTGAGGCGGAAGGCGCCGCCGATGACGGGGATCACGCTGAGGAGGATCAGACCGACGGCTGCGAGCCAGCCGCGGCGTCGACGCTGCGGCCTGCCGGTGTTGCTGCGGGTGAGTGCGGTGGCTGAGGTCATGAGTCGATGCTCGCCGTAACCACGCTGCACGGCATCGGTGGAGCGGACGACGGGGAGACCGTACTTTCGGCCGAGCCGGTTCCGGCCGTTCCGCCGATGCCGGCGGCTCACGCTGCGACGAGCATCGAAGCATGACAACCACAACCGGCATCCGCCCCACCATGACCGCGGCCGTGTACCGCCACTTCGGCGAACCGGACGTCGTCCGCCTCGAGCAAGTCGCCATCCCCACTCCGGGGCCAGGCGGGGTGCTCATCAAGGTGCACGCGAGCACCGTCAGCGTTGCAGACCACCGCGCTCGTAGCCGGGATATCCCTGCCGGCCTCGGCCTGCTCGCCGCCGTCGGGCTCGGCGTGTTCCGGCCGAGCCGCCGGATCCTCGGCATGGATGTCGCTGGCGTCGTCGAGGCCGTCGGCACCGGCGTCACCGCCTTCGCTCCCGGCGACAGGGTCATCGCCATGACGGGCGGCGCATTCGGCGGGCACGCCGAGTATGTATGCCTGCCCCAGGACGGCGCAATCGCCCGGGCTCCCGAGAGCATGAGCCTCGAGGATGCCGTCACACTCGTGTTCGGCGGCGTCACAGCCCACGGCTTCTTCAAGAACGTCACCATCGGGCCGGGCACAACGGTGCTCGTCAACGGTGCGTCGGGGGCCGTCGGCACCGCCGCCATCCAGCTCGCCAAGCATCTCGGCGCCCACGTCACCGCCGTGACGAGCGGGGCCAATGCCGAGCTGGTCACCGCGCTGGGCGCCGACCGCGTGATCGACTACACGACGAAGGACTTCGCGACGGCCGGCGACATGTACGACGTCATCGTCGAGTGCGTCGGCAATGCGCCGTTCGACACGGTCGACGCGGCCATCAATCCGGGCGGCGCACTCCTGCTCGTGATCTCGGACCTCAGGGGGATGCTCCGGAGCCGAGGGCAGAGCCGCAAGTCAGGCAAGCTCGTGACCTCCAACGTCGGGAAGCCAACCGCCGAGGACCTTGCCTATCTCGTCAGTCTTGCGGATTCCGGCCACTTCCGGGCCGTCATCGACCGGAGCTACGACCTCGCCGACATCGTCGAGGCGCACCGCTACGTCGACACCGGGCGCAAGAAGGGCAACGTCGTGTTGCGGATCGCTGATCAGACCTCGCGCGCCTAGAGCGGCTCGATGCACCGGATATAGGTGACGACCCCGCCCTCGATCGTGTAGGTCCATGGCAGTTCGAAGACTCCCGGCATCTCGGCAACCTGTGAAGAACCGCCGATCGGGAGCCCACGGCACCCGTCCCAGAACTCGCCCTCAATGGCAATCCCCGGGTCAAACGGCGGCGGCTGGTAGGTGCGGAGCCCGCTGGGCCCCCACTGGATCGGGATGCCACCACCCCCGCTGTTGCCGGAATCGCCCCTGCCGGCAGGAGATTCGGCCGACTCCCGAGCGGCCTCCGCTGCGGCGTCGGCCGCGGCGTCGGCCGCGGCTTGCGCTTTCTGCGCCTCGACTGCCGAGTGCGAATCCTTCACGGCTTGCAGCGCGGTCAGGTAGACCGCCACAGGCTCTTCGAAGGGCGCACTCGCGCCGCTGAGCGCGTCAAGGGCCGCGGTGAGCGAATCACGCTGGGGCTGCGCGGCACTCGGGTGCACGGCCAGCGTCGCCTCAGCGTCCTGCGGCGCACGCTCACCGATCGCCGCGAGTGCGTCATCAACCGCCCGCATGAGGTCAGCAAGCTCAGCGGTGTCTGTGAGAACGGCTCGGGTGTCGGCCTCGACCGCCGCTGTTGCGAGCTCGGCTTGTGCCCGTTCTTCCTCGATCGCGACACGGTCTGCATCGGCATCCACACGGAGCGCGATGGTACCGACTGGCGCCACCGAGACCAGCTCGACACTCTCACCAGGCCCGGCGATCCTCGACGTGAAGTCGCTGAGAGCCGTCCGCGCCTCCTGCAACGGCACGACGATCTCGGGAGCCAGCACGGTCGTTGCCGCAATCGAGCCAAGGACGACCTCACGCTCGATCGAGCGTTCGACGGCCTCGACGAGGCCTGTGCGGGCCTCGGCGTTGTCCTCTTCTGCCGCGTCGTTGGCGTCCAGCGCGGCCTGAGCGACCTCGATCGCGCGCGCGTGCTCGGCTTGGTTGCTGGCTGTAACCACGGCGACCCCGCTGCCTGCCACGACGAGTGCGGCCACGATGCTGATGATGATGATGATGAGCCGTCGCCTGGGCGGTCGTCGATGTGCCTCGGGGCCTGAATCACCGGGTTGCGAAGGATCTTCTTGCGGCATGGGCACTCGCGCTCTCTCCGTTGGCAGCTGCGTCAGCTCATGCTAGTGGCCGTGATCACCAGTCCGGGCGTTGACGGTCAGCGCCGTTTCGCGAGTCTCAAGTCCAGCCCGCTTCGGACCTGCGGCCATTCCGAGGCAATGATCGAGAAGACGACCGTGTCGCGGAGGGACCCGTCTGCCATGCGACTTGTCGCGCGCAGCACGCCATCCTGCTTCGCGCCCAGGCGCGCAATCGCTTCGCGCGACTGCATGTTCATCCAGTGCGTACTGAACTCAACGGCAACGCAGTTGAGTGTCTCGAACGCATGGCCGAGCAGGAGCCTCTTGCTGTCCGGATTCCCGTTCCTTGCGCACGTGCGGCGTTCCACGTGTAGCCGATCTCCAGGCGTGGCAGCTCGGCATTGATGTCGCAGTAGCTCGTCATGCCGATGATCGTGCCTGGACCGCCAGAAGCGTCGTTCAACCGGGTGGTGAACGGCACCATCGAGCCGTCTTCCTGCCTGGCCAGTCGCCGCCGGATCTCATCGCGCATCTCTTCGGGCCGGGGCACCGAGGTGTACCACAGGTTCCACAGCTCGCCATCGGATGCCGCCTCGACCAGTCCGTCGTGGTGGTCCTCGCTCAGGGGTTCGAGGGTGACGTACTTTCCGCGGAGGGTTACTGGGGAGATCCGAGCCATGCGAAAACTCTACTTCGCAGCAGCTTGCTGAAACTCGGGCCAGCGAGAGAGCAGGTCATTCTCGATCGCCAGTGGACGCTTCCGGCCGTCCGTCGGGTGCAGTAGACAGGCGCTCGTCCTCGCCGCGATCGGGCAAGCTCGCCTCGATCGCGGCGAGGACGGCCGGGGCGTCTGGCACCGTGCGCGGGCGGAAGCGGTGAACCTCGCCGGTGGGCGTCACGAGGAACTTCTCGAAGTTCCACTGCACCTTGCCCGCTTTGCCGTCCGCGTCGGGAGTCTTCTTCAGCTCTGTGTAGAGCGGGTGCTCGCGGCGTCCGTTCACGCGCACCCGATCGAAGATCGGGAACGTGATGCCATACGTCGTGGAGCAGTACTCCTTGATGGCATCATTCGAGCCCAGCTCCTGCAGGAACTGGTTGCTCGGAAACCCCAGAACCTGAAACCCACGTTCGCCGTACTGCCGCTGCAGCGCCTCGAGCGTCTCGTACTGCGGGGCGAGCCCGCATCGGGACGCGACGTTGACGATCAGCAACGATTGTCCCTCGAACGCCGCGAGCGAGGTCTCAATGCCATCCATGGTCATGAACGGGATGTCGCGAATAGTCATGCCAACAACAACCCCAGGCGGCGCTCCCGCATTCCGCCGCACGGCCGCGGGAGTTCAATAGCCGGGAATCACGAGCGCCATCTTGCAGCGCGGGCAGCGATGACAGGATTCAAGGCCGTCAGCAGTGTCGACGCCATCGGGCTGCATCTCCACGCCGCACGCTGGACAGGGCGGACCGTCGAAGAAGTCGCTCCCGTCATCCGCACCGTCATCACGCACTCCCCCAGTCTGCAACAACTCACGGCCGCCTGCAGGCGCTGCACCGTGCGGTCGCGGCCGCATGCAGTGAACCGGGTCTGATATTCTGGACACCTGATTGGCTACGTGGCCACTGTGGTCGACCGCACACTGTGCGTTCGGTCCGAGGCTTGAAACCTCCGGCATCCTTTTGATATCCGGAGGTTTCTCCATGTCCACCCCTCTTCGCTCACCCAATCGCTGGTGGGCTCTGGTCGTGCTCTCGCTCACGCAGCTCGTCGTCGTCCTTGACGGAACGATCGTGAACATCGCCCTGCCGCAAGCGCAGATCGAGCTCGGACTCTCGGACGGTGAACGGCAGTGGGTCGTCACCGCCTACGCCCTGTCGTTCGGCGCACTTCTGCTGCTCGGCGGCAGAATCGCCGACTACTGGGGTCGCAAGCGCACCTTCCTCGTGGGCATGGTCGGTTTCGGTGCGGCCTCCGTCTTCGGCGGTCTGGCTCAGAACGGCACTGAACTCATCGCCGCGCGCGGGTTGCAGGGTGCCTTCGCCGCGATGCTGGCACCGGCTGCCCTGGCGCTGCTCACGATGACGTTCACACATGGCAAGGACCGCAACACCGCGTTCGCCGTGTTCGGCACCATCGCCGGAGCCGGGGCGGCCATCGGCCTCCTCCTCGGTGGCGCGCTCACCGAGTTCGCCGACTGGCGCTGGTGCCTGCTCGTGAACGTGTTCTTCGTGATCCTCGGCCTCATCGGCGGCCTCCTCTTCCTGACCGAGAGCAAGGCAGACGGCGACAATCGCTACGACGTCTGGGGCGCCATCACGGTGATCCTCGGGCTCGGTTCACTCGTCTACGGCTTCAGCCTCGCCGAAGGCGGCTGGGGCTCGGCCGACACCATCACCTTCCTCGCCATCGGCGTCGTGCTTCTCGCACTCTTCGTGTGGATCGAATCGCGTGTCGCCCAGCCGCTGCTGCCTCTGAGCATCGTGGCGAACAAAGTGCGCGGCGGCGCCTTCCTGATCCAGGCCGTCACCGGCAGCGTGATGATCGGTGCGACCCTCTACCTCACGTTCCACCTGCAGATCGTGCTGGGCATGGCACCGTTCGCTTCGGGACTGGCCAGCTTGCCCCTCACCATCGCCATCATGATCGTCGCGCCGATCGCCACGAAACTGCTGCCTCTGAGTGGTCCGCGCCCGATGATGATCGGCGGCCCGCTGCTGGTGGCAGTCGGGCTCGTCTACCTCAGCCGGATCACCGCCGACGGCGACTACTTCGTGCAGGTGCTTCCGGCGCTCATCCTGATGGGACTCGGCATGGGCTTCGTCTTCGTGCCGTTGCAGAACCTTGCGCTCAGCGGTGTCGCTCCGCACGACGCCGGCGCGGCATCCGCCACCGCGAACTCCGCCATGCAGATCGGCGGCTCGATCGGCCTCTCGATCTTCACCGCGATCTACGTGGCGGCAGTGGGATCGACCAACGGTTTGACCGGCACGCCGCTGCTCGAGGCCTACACGAGCGGCTACTCCGCCGCCTTCCTCGCCGCCGCGGTCGGAATGGTGCTGGCATCGGTGATCGCCGCCGTGTTCATTCGGGGAACGAAGGCGGAGCTACTCCCGCAGAGTGACGCCGCTGTCATGGTGCACGTGGGCTGACACGGCCCCTTTGCTCACGACCGGGCGGCGTTCGCGACCGCGTTGATGAGGTAGGAAGCTCTGACCGCGAGCTCGTACTTCTTCTCCAACGGAACGCTGCCCGGGGCCTTCACGAAGCTCTCCAGGTCATCGACTCTGAGCTGTGTGAGCAGGGCGATGTTGTGAAGGGTCAGCCGGCACTGTTCCGTCAGCGTCTCGATGATCGCTCTGAGGCGCACATCATCGTCGACCTGAAACCCCTCGGTCAACTGCGCCGCGAGGCTGGACAGGCGTGCACTCTCGCCACCGGAGAGCGCTGTAGGAGCCGGAGCGAGGCCCGGCGCTCCGCGCGGAGTCACTCGCAAGAACGATGCGAGCGCATCGCCGGAGATTCCCGTGATCGCCTGCAGGGCCTCGCTTGAGATCCGGCCCTCTCCCAGGATGCGTCTCAGCTCGTCCGCTGTGTTGAGTGCCTGCGACGTCATGGCGACCGTTCCTTCTCGCGCTGGAGTGATGAGCACAGGATAGGCGACTCCTCATCGCCTGCTGCTCAATCGCCCCAGCGTGCCTTCGAGCGCTGCAGGCGCATTGTCCGCGTGTGCGCATAGTGTTGTCAGTGTGCGAGCCGGCGCACCGTGAGAATCTTCAGGAGCAAGCGATGTCCACCATTCCCCAGCCGATACGTATTGACGTCGACATGTGGATCTGCATGCGCAATGATCCGGAGCTCCCCAAGGCCGCGATTCAGCGCGTGCATACCCCGGAGGGCGACCGCTTCTTGCTCTACAAGTGGGACCTCGACCCGGCCAAGCGCGTACTGCGAGGTATGTACGACTCGTTGGACAAGGCCAACACGCTGGTACGCTTCGATCCCCCGCAGAACGCCGCGCCGAGCGCTCCTCCGGCCGCCCCGCCCGCGCTGTCCATCACCGAATCCGAGCTCAAGGAGCTCGCCGCAATGCGCGGTGCGGGGGCGCTGATCAAGCGCTGACAGGACGAAGCAGCCCCACTCCGCCGGGCACAGCCCGGCAACACGGGGTCTGTTCCTTGCCGCCCTGGCGTGGAGCCTCGGATGCAAGGGGGCATCTCTCCGGCAAGTCACCAGAGACGGCAGAAAGTCGTGGTTTGTGACGCTGTTCGTCACGAACTCACTCGGCATCTTCGACGCGATCTCCCTGTTCACAATCAGAGCTATCGGAAACTCACCGTGTAGTGGATCGTGGACATCACGACCTCGTCCACACAAGGGAAGGCCCTTCATGTCGATCGCCGGCGAAGATGCGACACCGCTCGCGCTCCCCTATCCAGATCTCGACCTGCTCTTCATCGACGATCTCCTTGACCACCCGCAGCGTGAGCGGCTCCGCCACCTCCGACACCTCTTCCAGACTGAGGTGCGACCGATCGCAACCGGGTATTGGGTGCGTTCCGAGTTCCCGTTCGAGCTCCTGCCCCTCCTCGCCGGCCGTGGTCTGGCGGGAACAGGTCTCGAGGAGGGCTCCCACCTGCTGAACGGTCTGGTGCAGATGGAGCTGACCAGGGCTGACACCTCCATCGCGACGGCTTTCGGCGTGCACAATGAGCTCTTCACGGCCGCCGTGCAGTCCCTCGGATCCGACGCCCAGCGCGCGGAGCTGCTTCCCGAGCTGCTGGCGTTGAAGAAGATGGGATGCTTCGCGCTCACCGAACCAGACAGCGGCTCCGACATCTCCCGCGCACTCGCGACCACGGCCGCGCGTGATGGCGACTCCTGGGTGCTCAACGGTGAGAAGCTCTGGATTGGCAATGGGACCTTCGCCGACTACACGCTCGTCTGGGCGCGCGACGTCGACGACCAGCGAATCAAGGGGTTCATCGTCGAGAAGGGGACGCCCGGGTTCACGGCCGAGGCAATCGACGACAAGCTGGCGGCCCGGATCGTTCAGAACGCGCACATCACGCTGAGCGATGTGCGCATCCCCCTGACCAATGCGCTGCCGGGGGCAACGGGCTTCGGCGCCGCCAGCATTCTCCTGCAGAACTCGCGCGTCTGGGTGGCTTGGCAGGCGGTTGGCCAACAACTGGCGGCCCTCGATGTCGCACGGGAGTACGCGATGCGACGCCATCAGTTCGGCAAACCCATCGCGTCCTTCCAGCTGATGCAGGCCCAGCTGGCCAAGATGGCCGGCAACGCGATGCTCTCCCTCAGCCTGATGATCCAGATCGCCCGGCTGCAGGAGTCGCGACGACTCAGCATGGACCAGGCCGCCCTCGCCAAGGCCAACTGCACCGCACTCATGCGCGAGACCGTTGCCGCCGGCCGCGCCATCCTCGGCGGCAACGGCATCCGCACCAGCTACGAGATGGCAAAGATCTTCGCGGATGCCGAGGCCATCTACACCTACGAGGGAACGTTCGAGGTGAACACCCTGCTGGTGGGCCGCGCACTCACGGGCATCTCCGCCTTCGAGTGACGCCCCGGCACTGGACGCAGATTGGTCAGTGTTGACCCGCCGCCATGGATGAGCTCACCCAGCTCGGCGTTGAACAACGCCCCTGCCGCGGAGCCGAGGTGCGCCTCGAACGCCGCCTGGTCCCGATAGATCTCGTACACGAAGAAGTGATCGGGCGCATCGGCCTTGCGATAGACGTCGAAAACGAGATTGCCCGGCTCGGAACGAACGACCTCGGCGAATGCGGCGATCAGCCGCTCTACGTCGCGCCCGCGCCCCGGAACGGCCGCGAACTCTGCGTAGAGCGCGACCGTTCCGGACGAGGGTGGCATGCTCACGCGCGCTGCGCCCCGGTCATGATGGCGACGGCATCCGTCATCGAGTGCGACTGGGGCGTGATCGTGGCCGCACGCTTCCCGAGGCGCTGGATGTGAATTCGGTCGGCAACTTCGAACACGTTCGGCATGTTGTGACTGATGAGGATGACGGGGATCCCTCGGTCGCGCAGCTTCTTGACCAGCTCGAGCACCTGATTCGACTCGCGCACGCCGAGCGCGGCGGTCGGCTCGTCGAGCACGACGACCTTGGAGCCGAAGGCGGCTGCACGCGCCACGGCGACCGCCTGGCGCTGGCCGCCGGAGAGGTTCTCGACGGGGACGGTCACGTCTTGCAGCGTGGTGATCCCGAGCTCGCTGAGCTCGGCGCGGGCCCTCTGCCGCATGCCCTTGGTATCGACGATGCGGAACAGCGAGCCGAGGACTCCTGCTTTGCGGATCTCGCGTCCCAGGTAGAGGTTTGCGGCGACATCGAGTGCCGGCGAGACGGCGAGGTTCTGGTAGACCGTCTCGATGCCGGCTTCGCGCGCATCCTGCGGGCGCTTGAAGTTCACCCGCTGGCCCTCAAGGTAGAGCTCACCTTCGTCGGGGATCTCGGCCCCGGTCAGGCATTTGATGAGGGTGGACTTGCCTGCACCGTTGTCACCGATGATGGCGAGGACCTCGCCGCGATAGAGTTCCAGGCTCACCCCGTCGAGGCCGACGACGCGGCCGAAGGTCTTGACCAGGCGCTTGGCTTGAAGGATGGGCGTGCGAGTCTCCGCAGCCGCGGGTTCCGCGGCCGAGTGGGTGGGGGCGCTGAGTGTCATTTGCGTACCTTTCGAATCCACTGGTCGACCGAGACGGCGACGACGATGAGCACACCGACCGCGAAGGTCTGCCAGAGCACGTCAAGCCCCGCCAGGGAGAGGCCATTGCGGAAAACCCCGACGATGAGTGCGCCGAGCAGTGTGCCCCAGACGGTGCCTCGCCCACCGAACAGGCTGGTTCCTCCGATCACCACGGCGGTGATCGAATCGAGGTTGAGGTCGAGGCCGGCATTCGGGGATGCCGCATTGCTGCGGCCGATCTGGATCCAGGCGCCGATCGCGAGGATCGCGCCAGCGGCCAGGTACACGCTCATCAACACGCGATTCACGCTGATGCCGGCGAGGCGAGCGGCCTCTTTGTCGTCACCGACCGCGTAGACGTGGCGCCCCCAGGCTGTGCGCCCGAGGATGAAGGCGACGACGATGTAGACAGCAAGCATCAGCACGACGCCGATGGTGAAGTTCACGCCGCCGACCTGGAAGGTCTCACCCGTCCAGGTGAGGAGTGCGGGCATCTCGGCGCCGCGGATGGTGGCACCCGAGGAGTAGAGAAGCGTGAGCGCGACGAAGATGTTGAGCGTTCCGAGGGTGACGATGAATGGTGGAAGCCGGAACTTCGTCACCAAGAAACCGTTGAGCGCTCCGGCGGCAAGGCCAACGAGCAGGCCGGCAGCGAGGCCGAGAATGGCGGGCAGCCCTGCCTGCACGGTGCTTTGGGCGATGACCATGGAGGACAGCACCATGACAGCCCCGACGGAGAGGTCGATTCCGGCGGTCAAGATGATGAGGGTCTGGGCGATGGCCAGCGTGCCGACGACGGCGACCTGCTGGGTGATCAGCGACAGGTTGGCCGGGTTCAGGAAGCGCTCGTTGAGCAAGCCGAAGACGATGACGGCGAGCACGAGAACAACGGCGGGGCTGATTGCCGGGTAGCGGTGCAGCGCATTGCGGATGCGGCTGAGGGGCGTGGTGCGGTCGAGGAACTCCTCGGCCAGGTCAAGAGCTGCGGTCTCTGGTGCAACCGAGCTTGTCTGTTGACTCACGTGAAAACTCCGATGGTCTCGTGCGGTGGTTGTGGGGCAACCGGGTCGGGGCGGCGTTCATGGTGCCCCGACCCGGTGCTCTGATGGGTGGCGTCGCCTAGCCCCAGCAGATCGTGGATGCTTCGGCGGAGTCGATCGAGTCGACGCCACTCTGCGGGTCATCGGTGACCAGGGCGACACCGGTGTTGTAGAAGTCGAGGCCCTCCGTGACCTCCGGCTTGGTGCCGTTGGCAACGAGGTCGACGATCGCCTGCACACCCAGTTCAGCCATCTTCACGGGGTACTGCTGGCTGGTGGCGTTGATGATGCCCTCCTCGACCTGACCGACGCCGGCGCAACCGCCGTCGATCGACACGACGATCGCGTCGGTGATCCCTGCGGCCTCGAGCGCTTGCGAGGCACCGTAGGCCGCAGGCTCGTTGATCGTGTAGACGACGTTGATGTCTGGGTTCTTGCTGATCAGGTTCTCTGCGGCAGAGCGGCCGCCGTCCTCTGCGCCCTGCGACGCGGCATTGCCGACGATCTCGTACTCACCGCCGCTGTAGCTTCCGGTCTCGGCCTCATCACCGTTCTTCGCGGGGTCGGCGAGATCGATACCCATGCCATCGAGGAAGCCCTGGTCGCGGTCGACGTCAACGGAGACGATCTTGTCGTCGAAGAGGTCGATCAAGGCGATCGTCGCCTTCTCGCCACCGAGCTTGGCGGCCGTCCACTCACCGATGTACTGGCCAGCGAGGAAGTTGTCGGTGGCGTAGGTGATGTCGACGGAGTCGGGGTTGGACGGTGGTGTGTCGAGCGCGATCACATAAAGCCCGGCATCGCGTGCCTTGACGAGGGCATCCTCGACGCCCGGTCCGTTCGGCGTGATCAGGATGCCGGCGTCGCCCTTGGAGATGGCGTTCTCGATCGCTTGAATCTGCGTGTCCTCGTCGCCATCGCTCTTGCCGGCGGCGAGCGTGAGCTCGACTCCAGCGGATTCGGCCGCGGCCTTCGCGCCATCTTGCATGGCGACGAAGAAGGGGTTTGCGGTGGTCTTGACGATGAGCGAGACGCCGACTGCATCGGAGTCGGCTCCCGCTCCCGCGCCTGCGGCATCCGGGGCGCTTGAGGAACAAGCAGTGAACGCGAGTGCCGAAATTGCCGTGATTGACCCGGCCGCGAGAAGGCGCTTGGCGAATCGATTGTGTGCTGTGCGATTCATCAGTGAATCTCTCCTTGGTTGAGTGGGGCAGTGCCCCATGACAACGATGTCATATGCAGTTCTAGGCCATGAATGCTGTTAGAGTCAAGTCCATTGAGCACATTGGAGAAACAATCGTGACATCGTTGTCAAAAATTCTTCCTGAGTCCGGTGATGCACGGACCCGGCCCACTATGAAGCACGTCGCCGCCCTGGCCGGGGTGGGGATCAAAACGGTTTCGCGTGTGATCAACG
>CAZZNX010000087.1:0-3269 GCA_964655795.1 uncultured Leifsonia sp.
GCTCGAGCAGGTCAACATGCTCCTCGGCGTGCCCGGAATCGTCGCGGCCGACGACCGCCGCGTCACGATGAGCGTCCTCAACTCGGTCCTCGGTGGCGGTATGTCCTCGCGTCTGTTCCAGGAGGTCCGCGAGAAGCGCGGCCTCGCCTACTCGGTCTACTCCTACGCCGCGTCCTACTCGGATGCCGGTCTCTTCGGCCTCTACGCCGGATGCTCCCCGGCCAAGAGCAGCCAGGTCGCCGAGCTCATGCTCGGCGAGCTGCACCGCCTCGCCGAACACGGTGTGAGCGCGGAGGAGATGCGACGCGCCAACGGCCAGCTCTCCGGGGCTTCCGCCCTCGCGCTGGAAGACTCCGACACCCGCATGTCGCGGCTCGGACGCTCCGAGATCACGACGGGGGAGTTCGTCGACCTGGACGAGGCGCTGCGCCGACTCGCCCTCGTCGGTGCCGAGGACGTGCAGGCGCTGGCCGCCGACCTCGCCAGCGGTCCGCTCTCCATCGTGGCCGTCGGCGCCATCGACCAGGACGTCTTCTCCTCGATCCTCCCCAACGGATCGGGCTCGGCGACGTCGGCGTCGCCCGCGCACGGCGGCATGGCCGCGGTGCTGCCCGGCGCGCAGGCCGGCTCCGCCGGCGATGCGGTTGCCGCGGCATCCGCCCCAGAACCCCCGTCATCAGCAACGCAGCGCTGAGCCCTCGCTCGCCTGCCCATTCTCCAGAGAAACATCAGAAAGGGTCACCGGTGCCCCATTACCTTTATCTCGTGCGCCACGGCGAACAGCAGGACGCCGAGCACGGCCTCCCAGACGGCCCGCTCTCGCCGCGAGGCATCCGCCAGGCGCAGCTCGTCGCCGAGCGTCTCGGCGGTGTCCCATTCAGCGGCGCCTGGCACTCCCCGCTGCAGCGCGCGGCGGAGACGGCCGCGATCATCGCCGAGCGGATGCCGGCCATCACACCGGAGCCGTCACCGCTGCTCTTCGACTGCATCCCCTCTGGTCCGTCGCCGGAGACGCCCTCCAGCTACGACCCCTTCTTCGGATCGGTGACCGCCGCGGAGATCGAGGCCGGCCGCGCCCAGATGGAGGACGCGACGGCGGAGTTCCTGCAGTCGAGCAGCACCGAACGGCACGACCTGCTGATCACCCACAACTTCGTCATCGGCTGGTTCGTGCGCGAGGTGCTCGGCGCCCCGGACTGGCGCTGGGTGAGCATCAACCAGGCCAACTGCGGGCTCACGGTGCTGCAGCAGAAGCCCGGCCGGCCGTGGACCCTCGTGACGCACAACGATCTCGGGCACCTGCCATTCGAGCTCCGCACGGGGCTGCCGGACCAACTGCAGATCTAGCGCGAAGCGCCGCCGGGATTTCGACAGGCTCAATCAACGGGATCGCCGATTGATCCTGTCGAAACCCGTTCGCTTTCGGCGCGAAGCACGCTGGCTCGAGGGAGCAGCCGAGGAACGAGGCCGCCCCCGAAGCCGGGATCTCGATACGGCCGCGGGCGGCCTACTCGATCAACGGAAGGCCCGCTGCGCGGGATACTCCGCTGGTTGAGCCTGTCGAAACCGTGACGGGGCTACGGTACCAACGGCTTCCCGTACCAGTTCGTGGCGTTCGGGTTGGCGTTGTACGCGGCGATGTCGCTGTACCCGGCCCGCCGGTACAACGCCCCGGCCGATTCGAGGCTCGCGTTGGTATCGAGCACGATCTCCTCGGCGCCGAGCAGCAGGGCCCTGCGCTCGAGCTCGGCGAGCAGCAGTCTGCCGTAGCCGCGGCCGCGCACGCTCGGCCGCAGGAACAGGTGCTTCAGCTCGAACCGCACCAGGCCGGCATCCGCGCGCTGTATGCGCCGTACTCCACCGCAGCCGACGGGCTCGCCGTCGTCGCCCGGCGCACCCTCCAGCGCGAGCACGAACTGCCCGGCCGGCGGCACGAACTGCTCCGGCTGCGGGAATGTTGTCGTGTACTGGCCCTGCTCCGCGGGGAATCCCGCGGCGCGTTCGGCGAAGTACTCGCCGAGGAGCTGATGGGCCGCCGCGCTCTCGACGCTCGTCTCAACAAAGTGCACCATGTGCCAAGCGTACGGCCGGTTCCGGCCGCGCGCAGCGTGGCTGCCGGCGGCCGGAGCCCAGTGCGCGCTTGCTAGTCTGAGCAGGTGACTTCACGCGTTGCCATCATTGGCGCCACCGGCAAAATGGGACAGCTCGCCGCCCGCCTCGTGCACGAGACCGAGGGCTTCGAGCTCGTCGCAGAACTCGACTCCTCGAGCGCGCTCGAGCAGATGCTCGGCGTCGACGGCGCGCGCACCGACATCGCCATTGACTTCACCCACCCCGGCGTCAGCCCCGGCGTCGTCGACTTCGCACTCGAGCACGGGCTCAGCGTGCTCGTCGGCACCTCCGGGTGGTCGGCGGATTCCGTCGCAGCCCTGAGCCGGCGCGTCGACGCCCTCGGCACGGACGCCGCGGTGCTCATCGTCCCGAACTTCTCGGTCGGCTCCGTGCTCGGCACAGCCCTCAGCACCCTCGCAGCGCGCTTCTTCGACTCGATCGAAATCATCGAGGCCCACCACGCAGGCAAGATCGACTCCCCGTCGGGAACCGCCGTGCGCACCGCCGAACGCATTGCCGAGGCGCGTGGGCTGCTCGGTCCGGTCGAGGCGCCGCACACCGATCAGCGCGCCCGTGGGCAGAGGGTCGACGGCATCCCGATTCACAGCCTGCGCCTCAGCGGTCTCCTTGCCAGACAAGAGGTGATCCTGGGCGGCGTCGGCGAAACCCTGACGGTGCGCCACGACACCCTCTCCAGCAGCTCCTATGAGCAGGGGATCGTCCTCGCCCTGCGGGCCCTGCCCGGGCTCAGCGGGGTCACCGTCGGCCTCGACGGGCTCCTCAACCTCGGGCTTCCGGATGCCACGAGCCCCGTCGCGCCGCTCGGCGACGCCACCGACACTGTTGACGCCGCTGCGTCGACTGCCGGTTCCGTTCTGTGAAGGGGCGGACCGCGGCCATTCTGATGGCCGCACTGCTCGCGCTGTACATCGTGCTGATCGGCTGGCGGGCCGTACAGTTCGTGGCGACGGGTGAGCCCATTGCCGTCGGGATCGGAATCGCACTCATCGTGCTGCCGCTGGTGGGCGCGTGGGCACTCGGCCGTGAGCTGATGTTCGGCGTCAGGTCACAACGCCTCGTTGCCGTGCTGGACGCCGAGGGCGAGCTGCCGGAGGAGACGCTCCCGACGCGGGCCAGCGGTCGCCCGCTTCGGGACG
>CAZZNX010000087.1:3311-8055 GCA_964655795.1 uncultured Leifsonia sp.
CGGAGGACTGGCGCGCCTGGTTCCGGCTGGGCCTCGCCTACGACGCGGCCGGCGACCGTCGGCGGGCCCGCAAGGCCATCATCCGGGCGATCGCGCTGGAACGCTCAACTCACTGATCCCGGATGCCGCTGCGGCGCTCAGCGCTCGAGCATCGCCGCGATCGCGGACTCCACGGTCTCGTTGCGGAAGCTGAAGCCGTCGGCCAGCAGTCTCTCTGGCACGACCTTCTGGCTGGCGAGCAACAGCTGCTCGCCGGCATCCTGCAGTGCCAGAGACACCAGTCGCTCCGGCACACCGAGGCGATACGGCCGGTGCAGCGCGGTCGCGAGGCTCTTGGTGACCCGGTCGGCCGTGGCCGGGGTCGGGCCGACGATGTTCACGGGGCCGCTCAGCTGTGAGGTGAGCAGGTGCCGGATGGCGGCGGCCTCGTCGTAGAGGCTGACCCACGGCCAGTGCTGGCCGCCGCTGCCGAGTGGGCCGCCGAGCCCGAGCTTGGTGATCGTCTCGAGTCGGCCGAGCGCACCGCCGGCACCGAGCACGAGGCCGCTGCGGAAGGTGACGACGCGGGTCTTCTCCGGCGCGAGGTGTGCAGCCTTCTCCCACGCCTCGACGACATCCGCCAGGAAGCCGTGGCCGCGCAGGGAGCTCTCGGTCAGGCGTTCGCCCGGCCGGTCGCCGTAGATGCCGACGGCCGAGGCGCTGAGGAACACCGGCGGCGGCGATGACGCCATGCGCATGGCATCCGTCAGCGCGTGCGTCGTCTCGATCCGCGACGACAGGATCTGCTTGCGGTACGCACCCGTCCACGGCAACCGGGCCAGCGAGGCGCCGGAGAGGTTGACGACGGCGTCGACGTTGTTCATCAACGTGAAGTCGAGGATGCGCGCGGTCGGCGCCCAGTTCACCTCGTTCTCCGACTCCGGCCGGCGGCGAACGAGACGGAGCACGGTGTGACCGGTCGACTCGAGCTGACGGGTGAGCTCGGTGCCGATCAGTCCGGACGCACCAGAGATCAGAACCCGCAGCTGCGACTCCTTCTGACGACGCGTGCGGGGCACCGGAAGGTTCGGGAGAGAGCGGTCGGCCACCTAGGCCAGTTCTGCTTCGAGGGTGATCGGGATGCTGGCGAGCGCCTGCGAGATGGGGCAGTTCACCTTCGCGTCCTCAGCGATGCGGTGGAACTCCTCCTCGCTGATCCCCGGCACGACCGCGTTGACCAGCAGGTGGCTGCCGAGAACGCCCTTGCCGGGCTCGAAGGTGACGGCGGCCGTCGTCTGGATGCTGTCCGGCGTGTGGCCGGCCTGCGTCAGCGCGAGCGAGAATGCCATCGAGAAGCAGGCGGCGTGCGCTGCGCCGAGCAGTTCTTCTGGATTGGTGGTGTGCGGGGCGCCCTCAGAGCGCGCCTTCCAGTTCACCGGGAATTCCGCTGCCTTCGACGAGTCGAGCGTGACGACGCCCGCGCCCTCGAAGAGTGATCCGTTCCATACCGTTGTTGCTTCGCTGGTCAATGCCATTGTGAAACCTCCTGGCCCCAGCCTATCCGCGCAGACGCAGCAGCAGAACGTAAAGCTGGCAACCGATGCAGTACCCGAACACGGCGTTCAGGAATGCCGCAACGAAAGCGGCGGCCGCCGCGATCCCGACGGCCACGGGGATGCCGAGCAGGCCGAGGAGCACTCCGATCGCGGTCACGACGAAGCCGACGCCCTGCGCGAATGTCGGCGGGCGCGGGTCTTCCCACTCGGTGGGTGCGGCGAGGCGGGGGCGCACGAACGACCGGAACAGCACGCCGTAGGGGTGGCGCTGGATGCCGGCGAACGCGCCCCACGCGAAGAGGGCCGAGATCGCGGCCAGGCCGATCAGCGCGGCCGTGTCTGCACCCGCGAGCGAGAGCGCAACCACGGTGAGCAGCAGCACGGCGCTGATGGCGGCGCCGAAGCGCGGGCCGCGCGGGTCGATGCCGGCGGGGGCGTCGTGGCCGGCCGCCTGCTCCGTGGCTGGTGCGGTGGCGGCCTGAGTCTGCGGTTCAACCGATGGCTGTGACATGGGGGTCCCTTTCGAGGAGCAGCGCGAGTTGTTCGGTGATGGTGCGGCGGTCGGGGGCCCCGCCGATGCGTGCGCGCACGACGCCGGCCGCGTCGAGCAGCAGCACAGTGGGCGTCTGCATGACCCGGAAGCGGCGGGCGAGTTCCGGCCGCACACCGAGGTCGATCTCGATCGCGTTGACGCCGTCCGTGGCATCCGCGATGCCGGACAGCAGCGTGCGGGTCTGCGGGCAGCGGGCACAGAACTCGGTGGAGAACTGCAGCAACGTCGCGCGCTCACCAAGGGCCGGAGCGACCGTATCGGAGCCGGGATCCGCCAGCTCGGCCGCCCGCACGATGGCCGGCGGGGCTCCGGGCGCCGTGGCCTCCGCCCGTCCGGTGCGCGCCTTCCAGAGCAGCCCGAGAGCCGTGCTCGCGGCGAGCAGTGTGAAGGCGCCGATGAGGGCGTACGGCCAATCCATGCGGTGAATCTACGCCGCGGCCGCCCTGCACGGGCCAGTATGACGGTGCATGACGCGAACGGCGGCCGCGCGGCATCCTCAGCCGAAATGGGGCAGGGCCGGGATACGATCATGGGGATGAGCGCGACGATCCCCACCCCCTATGAAGACCTGCTGCGCGAGGTGCTGGCCACCGGAACGCAGAAGACCGACCGCACCGGAACCGGAACGCGCAGCGTCTTCGGCCGCCAGCTGCGCTTCGACCTCGCAGAGGGCTTCCCGCTGATCACGACCAAACGCGTGCACTTCAAGTCGATCGCCTACGAGCTGCTGTGGTTCCTCCGCGGTGAGAGCAACGTCGGCTGGCTGCGCGAGAACGGTGTGACGATCTGGGATGAGTGGGCGGATGCCGCCGGCGAACTCGGCCCCGTCTACGGCGTGCAGTGGCGCTCGTGGCCGACCCCGAGCGGCGAGCAGATCGACCAGATCAGCGAGGTGATCGAGGCGATCAAGACGAGCCCAGACTCCCGCCGCCTCATCGTCAGCGCCTGGAACCCGGCCGACATCCCGGACATGGCGCTGGCGCCCTGCCACGCCCTGTTCCAGTTCTACGTCGCGGACGGCAAGCTCAGCTGCCAGCTGTATCAGCGCAGCGCCGACATCTTCCTCGGCGTGCCGTTCAACATCGCCAGTTACGCGTTGCTGACCCACATGATCGCCGCACAGACCGGCCTCGAGGTCGGCGACTTCGTCTGGACCGGCGGCGACTGCCACATCTACGACAACCACGTCGCGCAGGTGACCGAGCAGCTCACCCGCGAGCCCTACGCCTACCCGACGCTCGAGATCACGGCCGAGCGCCCCAGCGTCTTCGACTACGAGTTCGGCGACTTCGAGGTCGTCGGCTACGAGCACCACCCCGCCATCCGCGGCGCAGTCGCCGTATGAGTGGCGGCGGCGCGATCACCGTCGGCCTGATTTGGGCCGAGGCCCGCGGCGGCGTGATCGGTCTGGACGGTGTCATGCCCTGGCACGTGCCGGAAGACCTCGCGCACTTCAAAGCGATCACGCTCGGCGGCTCCGTGGTGATGGGCCGCAAGACCTGGGACTCGATTCCCGAGCGCTTTCGCCCCTTCGCCGGCCGTGAGAACATCGTCGTCACCCGGCAGGCCGACTGGTCGGCCGACGGTGCACACGTTGCGCATTCCGTCGCCGACGCCATCGCGCTGGCCGCGAAGCTGACGTCGGGGGAGCGGGTCTGGGTGACCGGCGGCGCCGAGATCTACCGTGCGGCCCTCGCGGGCGCTGCGGCATCCGATGCCTTCACCGTCGACCGGCTCGAGGTGACCGAGATCGACGCCGACGTCGCCGGTGACACCCACGCGCCGGCGATCGATGCGGCGTGGCACGTCGAGACGGCCGATCCGGCATCCGATTGGCACGTCTCACGCACCGGCCTGCCCTACCGCTTCCTGCGCTACGCCCGCGCCTGAGGCGCCCCGTTCTCTGTAACCGCTCCGTTCTCCGTAGCCAGTCCGCGGATGCGGCGCCGGAAACAGGCCGAATCTGACGCGAAACGGCCCCTTCAGGCGGCGACATCCGCTGACCGGCCACGGCGCACGAGGCGCCTGGCCTGTTGTACACAACCGTGGGGAGACGCCCCCGGGATCCACAGCTCTGGCATGCCCCTTCCGAAAGCTCGGCGCCCGCGCGACGCTCGATTCATGTTCACTCCCCACCACGTTGCCGCCCTCTGCCGCTCACTCGGAGGTTCAGCACGGACGGCCGAGCTCAGAGCGGGCGGTGCGAGCAGGCACAGCCTGCGTCTGGCCGTGCATGCCGGTGCCGTCGAGCGATTGCGCGAGGGCCTCTACGCCGTGCCAGAGATCACACCCGCACACCGTGCCGCCTGTATGCACGGCGGCGTGCTCGGCTGCATTTCTGCCGCGGCGGATGCCGGGTTGTGGGTCATGCCGTACTCCGGCGTACACGTCTGGCTCACACCGACGGGGCACGAGCGGCTCCACGACGACTGCGACTGCGTTCCGCACTGGAGCGAGTCGTCCGCGTTTCGCCGCGAACGGGCCGTCATGACGATTGAGCTCGCCCTTGCTCAGATCGCCGACTGCCTCGGACCGGAGGCGTTCTTCGTGGCGCTGGAGTCTGCATTGCACCAGCGCAAACTCAGTGCCAGCGAGTTGAGCCGGCTGCGCGCCGCACTACCGCGCCACTTCGATTCGCTCTTCCAACTCGCGACGA
>CAZZNX010000087.1:8065-12343 GCA_964655795.1 uncultured Leifsonia sp.
TACCGCCGAGAGCGGTCTGGAGTCGATACTGCGATACCGACTCTCGTTGCACGGAGTCGTGGTCGCCGGCCAGATTGCCATCCCCACTGTTGGCAGGGTCGACTTTGTGGTCGATGGCTGGCTGATCCTGGAGGCGGACGGTGAGGGCAATCATTCCGCGCCGGAACAGCGGCACCGCGATCGGGTTCGCGACGCGCACGCCGCCGTCCTCGGCTACGACACCCTGCGCTTCGACTACGCCTTGATTCTGCACGACTGGCCGGCCGTCGAAGCAGCGATTCTGGCCAAGCTGCGGGCGCGCGCCGGGCGGGTCACAGCCGGTTAGCGGATGCGGGCAGCGACACACCGCGTAACGGTTGGATATGTCGGCACAGGCGCGGTCGCATCCGCAAACCGGCTACGGTGGGGAATCCCCGGTGCTCCGGAGCGACCAGCGGATGCCGCGGTGCCGCTCGAACCGGTAGCCTAAGATTTGTGTCTGCTTCAGCGAATCCCTTCGGCCAGGTCCTCGTCGCGCTCGTGACCCCATTCACCGCGGACGGTGAAGTCGACTGGCCGGCCGTTGAGAAGCACATCGACGACGTCATCACGGCCGGTGCCGACGGCATCGTCGTGACCGGCACCACCGGTGAGACGTCCACGCTGACCGACCCGGAGAAGCTGCGCCTCGTCGAGGTCGGCAAGGATGTCGCGGCCGGCCGTGCCAGCATCATCACCGGTGGCGGTTCCAACGAGACCGCGCACGCCATCGAGCTGTACAAGGCCAGCGAGAAGGCCGGCGCCGACGGCATCATGATCGTCACGCCGTACTACAACAAGCCGACCCAGGCGGGAATCCTCACCCACTTCCGCATGGTCGCCGACGCAACCGATCTGCCCGTGATCCTCTACGACATCCCCGGCCGCACCGGCGTGCAGATCAAGTACGAGACGATCATGCGCCTCGCCAAGCACCCGAACATCCTCGCTGTGAAGGACGCCAAGGGCGACTTCAGCGAGGTCAGCCGGGTGCTCAACCAGACCGATCTGATGTACTTCTCCGGCGACGATGCCAACGTGCTCCCGCACCTGGCCATCGGAGCCACCGGTCTGATCGGCGTCACGGCGAACATCGCCCCGACGCCGTACCGCCAGATGATCGACGCCGTCAACGCCGGCGATCTGGCCACGGCCACCGCCGCGCACCAGAAGCTCGAACCGCTCGTGCGCGCCGTCATGACCCACGTCCCCGGCACCGTCGCAGCGAAGTACATCCTGCACGGCCTCGGTCGCATCGGCAGCCCGCGCGTTCGGCTGCCCCTCGTCGGACCCGAAGAGTGGGAGGCGGCGCAGATCGAAGACGAAATCGATCTCGTGCGCGACATCCCCGGTGTCGACTTCACCAACTTCCGCCCCGATCGCAACGCCGCCGCAGGTGGCGCGTTGCCGAAGGTGGCCGGCACAACACGCTAAGAAATCGCGCGACCCGCTCGCGCGCACAACAACGAGGCCACCCGTGGCCCGAAATACGCAAGGAGGGCATATGCCCAACGACGTCTACGCACCCGCACCACTGCAGCCGGGAACGCTGCGTATCACCCCGATCGGCGGTCTCGGCGAGATCGGTCGCAACATGACCACCTTCGAGATCGACGGCAAGATCCTGATCGTCGACTGCGGCGTGCTCTTCCCGGAGGAGCACCAGCCAGGTGTCGACCTGATCCTGCCCGACTTCAGCCCGATCAAGGACCGCCTCGACGACGTGGTCGGCGTCGTGCTCACGCACGGCCACGAAGACCACATCGGCGCGGTTCCCTACCTGCTGCGTCTCCGAGCGGACATCCCGCTGATCGGCTCGACGCTGACGCTGGCCCTGATCGAGGCGAAGCTCAAAGAGCACCGCATCAAGCCGTACACGCTCAACGTCGCCGAAGGCCAGATGGAGGCCCTCGGCCCGTTCGACCTCGAGTTCGTCGCGGTCAACCACTCGATCCCCGACGCGCTGGCCGTCGTCATCCACTCCGTGGCAGGCACCGTGCTCGCCACCGGTGACTTCAAGATGGACCAGCTGCCGCTCGACGGCCGCCTCACCGACCTCCGCGAGTTCGCCCGCCTCGGCAAGAGCGGCGTCGACGTGTTCCTCGTCGACTCCACCAACGCCGACGTGCCCGGATTCACCACGCCGGAGCGCTCCATCGGACCGGTGCTCGACCAGGTGATCTCCAAGGCCACCAAGAAGGTCGTCGTCGCCAGCTTCTCCAGCCACGTGCACCGTGTGCAGCAGGTTCTGGATGCCGCACACGCCAACGGCCGTCGCGTTGCACTGCTCGGCCGCTCGATGGTGCGCAACATGACCATCGCCGCCGACCTCGGCTTCCTGAAGGTTCCCGCCGGTGTGCTCGTCGACTACAAGAAGGCCGGCGACATCCCCGACGACAAGATCGTCTTCATGTCGACCGGTTCGCAGGGCGAGCCGATGGCCGTGCTCAGCCGCATGGCCAACCGCGACCACCAGATCTCGGTCGGTGAGGGCGACACGATCATCCTCGCGTCCAGCCTCATCCCCGGCAACGAGAACGCGGTGTACCGCATCATCGACGGCCTCACCAAGATCGGCGCCAACGTCGTGCACAAGGGCAACGCCAAGGTGCACGTCTCCGGCCACGCCGCCGCCGGCGAGCTGCTCTACTGCTACAACATCCTGAAGCCGAAGAACGTGCTCCCGGTGCACGGAGAGTTCCGTCACCTGCACGCCAACGCACAGCTGGCCATCCAGACCGGCATCCCGGAGGAGAACGTCTTCGAGGGCGAGGACGGCTCCGTCTACGACCTCAAGGACGGCGTGATGACGCAGGTCGGCCAGCTCGACATCGGCTTCGTCTACGTCGACGGTTCCACCGTCGGCGAGATCACCGACGCCGACCTCAAGGACCGTCGCATCCTCGGCGAGGAGGGCTTCATCTCGGTCATCGTCGTCGTCGACGCCGCCACAGGCAAGATCATCACCGGCCCGGAGATCCACGCCAAGGGCTTCGCAGAGGACGACGCCATCTTCGACGCCGTCAAGCCGAAGATCGCGGCGGCGCTGGCCGATTCCGCACAGAACGGCGTGCGCGACACGCACGCGCTGGCCCAGGTCGTGCGCCGCACGGTCGGTCGCTGGGTGAACGTGTCCTACCGCCGCCGCCCGATGATCGTTCCGCTCGTCATCGAGGCCTAAGGATCGAAGCCTGAACATCGAGGCCTGAACATCGAAGCCTGACGGCGATCGTCAATCGCCGAGAGCTCCGGATGCCGCACTGCGCGGCATCCGGAGCTCTTTCTCGTTCCGCCTCAGGTATGACCCTGAATCATCCCTGAGGAGGGCGCGCAGGCACCGGGCATCCCGATAGCGTTGGTGGCTTATGTGATCGCCGAACAAGGGGGCCCTGTGGGCGTTGTACGCAAGTGGATCTTTCCGATCCTCCGAATTCTGTTGTTGGCCGCACTCGCTGCGGCGCTGGTGAAGATCGCGTTCTTCCCCGACGATGCCGAGGCGAGCAACCCGGCGCTGCCGAGTGGCCAGATCACGCAGCCGGAGGTCGCCGTCGCGCTCGGGAACATCACCAATGAGGTGACGTTGAAGGGCGCCGTCGCCGCCGATCCGGCCGTGGCCGTGACGGCGACGGGCATGGGCAAGGTCGACGAGGTCTTCGTCTCGGTCGGCCAGTGGGTGGATGCCGGCACCAAGCTCTACGACATCAAAGTCGAGACGGTGCTCGACCCGGTGGAGAGCGTCGGGCCGGACGGCATGCCCATGGTCACGCAGCCGAAACCGTCGATCAGCTTCGCGAAGGTGTTCGCGCCGATCAGCGGCACGCTCACAGCGCTCACGGTGTTGGAGGGGCAGCAGCTTGCCGTCGGCGACACCACAGGGCAGATCGCGCCGCCGAGCTTCTCTGTGACGGGCGCGCTCAGCCCCGAACAGCAGTACCGGCTCGTCAGCAAGCCAACGGAGGCCATGATCGCCATCACGGGCGGGCCGGCACCGTTCCAGTGCACGGGCCTGACGATCACGACGCCGCTGCCCGGAACCGGTGACGGAGCGGGCACCGGGGCTGCAGGGGGAGCGGGCACCGGGGCGGGTGGCGGCACGGGGACGACCGTGCGCTGCGCCGTTCCGGCCGACATCACGGTCTTCGCCGGGCTCGCCGCCGACATCACCATCGCAGCGGGCAGCGCAGAGAACGTGCTCACCATTCCGACGACGGCGGTCAAGGGTTCGGCCGAGAACGGCACCGTTTTCGCCCCGCTGCCCGA
>CAZZNX010000087.1:12365-15251 GCA_964655795.1 uncultured Leifsonia sp.
CGTTCTCGGCCTGAACGACGGCACCGTGGTCGAGATCGTCAGCGGTCTGGCCGAGGGGGACACGATCCTCGAGTTCGTGCCTGGCGCCCCGCCCGCGCTCGACGAGGGCTGCATGCCGATGCCGGGCGGCGGCGTCGCGTGCGAGGGCAAGTGACCGTGCTGCTCACACTCGACGGGGTGACCAAGACGGTCCCGCTGCCGGATGCCGCCCCGCTCACGATCCTGCACGGCATCGACCTGGAGGTGGCCGCGGGCGACCGGCTCTCGATCGTCGGCCGCTCCGGTTCCGGCAAATCGACCCTGCTCAACCTGATGGGTCTGCTCGACGGCCCGTCCACAGGGACGATCACCTTCGACGGCCAGCCGGTGGAGAAATTCTCCTCGGCGGAACGCGACAGGGTGCGCGGCCGCGAGATCGGCTTCATCTTCCAACAGTTCAACCTGCTGCCCGGCCGCACGGCCAGGGAGAACGTGATGACGCCGCTGCTCTACTCGACAGGCAAGCAGTTCTGGAACCGCTCGAAGCTGGCAGCCGAGATGCTCGAGCGGGTCGGCCTCGGCCACCGGATCGACTCCATGCCGGAGAAGCTCTCCGGCGGCGAGCAGCAGCGTGTCGCCATCGCGCGCTCGCTCGTGCGCGGGCCGCGGGTCATCTTGGCCGATGAGCCGACCGGAGCGCTCGACGTCGAGACCGGTGCCAGCGTGATGGAACTGCTCGATGAGGTGGCGCTCTCAACCGGGGCCGCCCTCGTCACCATCACCCACGACCCGGCGATCGCCGATCTGGCGACGCGGCACCTGCTGCTCGATCACGGGGTGCTCAGCGTCGTGCGCGACGACGGTGGGCCGGGCGATCTGGTCGCCGTTCGCAGACAACTGCCGCGCGCGGCATCCGCGCCCAGCGGTGTGCACCGGGAGCGCAGCCTTGCCACCGAACTCGGCTTCGACACCGATTCCGCAGACGGGATCAGCGCATGAGCCGGCTGTTCACCGAGCTCGTCGGTGCGCTCAGCGAGGCGTGGCAGGAACTGCGGATCCACCGCACCCGGGTGCTGCTCTCGCTGATCGGCGTCGCGGTCGCCGTCTGCGCCATCACGACGGTCGTCGGCGTCGCCGGCATCGCCGGGCAGGCGATGACCGAGAGCAACGAGCGCTATGGCGGTCGCTCGGCCACGCTGAAGCTCTCCGCCTACTCGGATGACGGCAGCGCCCCCGACCCCGAGCAGATGAGCGCGATCTGGCAGGAGAGCCTCGAGCGCTACGACGTCGACTACGCCGGCCGCGTCGGCTACGGTCAGGCGACGGTGCAGTTCGTGGACGGCGCCGTGAACGTGTCGGTGCAGGCCGTCGACCAGCCCTATGCGGTGATGCACCGTCTGCAGCTCGATCACGGCAGCTGGTTCGCCGAGGGCGACGACCAGCGGCTGGCCCCGGCGATTGTCGTGAACGAGACATTCTGGCAGCGGCTCGGCGCCCCCGATCTGGCGCAGAACCCCACGGTCAAGCTGTTGGGGGAGATGCCGACGACGGCGGTCATCGTCGGTGTCCACCGCTCGCAGAGCTGGGACACCGAGCCGACGATGTATATGCTCACCGACGCATATGCGGCGATCGCCTCGGCGGCACAACCGGCGCAACAACCGGAGTACGAGTTGTGGGTGCCGCCGGAACTGAGTGAACAGATGCGGGTCGAGATGCAAGCCGATGTGCAGGCCAGGCTCGGCGACGGCTTCACGGCCGAGGTCTACCGTTCGGACCCCGGCGCCTATGACGACGATCCGATGCTCTCGCTGAAGTTGATGGTCGGCGGCGTCGCGGCGCTGGTGCTTCTGCTCGGCGCGCTCGGGCTCGTGAACATCGCGATGGTCACCGTGAAGCAGCGGATCCGCGAGATCGGCATCCGCCGCAGTTTCGGGGCGACGGCCGGGCGGGTGTTCTTCGCCGTGATGATGGAGAGCGTCGTGGCGACGATCGCGGCCGGCGCCGTCGGTGTGATGTTGGCGATCTTGATCGTCAAGTCCCCGATGGTCGAGGACTTCATCGGTCAGGGCATGATCACCGACTTCCCGCCATTCCCCGCCGAGGCTGCGCTGCTCGGCATGGTCTGTGCGACGGTCGTCGGCGCTTTGGCCGGGCTGATGCCCGCCCTCGTCGCCGTGCGGGTCAAGGTCATCGACGCCATCCGCTACTGACCCCGCGGGCACGTCCAGTGAGAGCGGTCAAATGGCCACTTCCGAGGTCGATATGCGGCCATATGGCCGCTCTCAATGGACTGTGAGGGGCGGGAGGGGCCGCCCTAGACTGAGTGGGCGGTGGAGTTCGCCGCGGTGAGAGGGAATGACGGTGACCGAGGCTGATGCGGGGCAGGCGGCTGCGGCATCCGACGCACCGCCGCAGGCGGACACGGCGGCGATGGCGGGCGCCACAGCATCCGGAGCTGCTCGCGGCAGCAAACTGTCCCGCTTGTTCCCCGCCGATCTCCTGCGGCGCTCGGCGCTGACCCTCTCCGTCTTCGCCGTTCTGCTCATCGTCGGTGTGCTCAGCCAGGCACTCTGGATGCCGGCCTCATCGGCGAGCTGGTACGAGAGCGTCGCGTACGGCCTGCCCGCGTTCGAGGCCGGCCGCTGGTGGACACCGCTGACCGGCACGTTCCTCGCCGCGGAGCCCAGCCACTACCTCCCCATCGCGGTGCTCATCCTCGGCGGACTCGGCTGGGCGGAACGTGCGCTCGGCGCGCGGCGTGCGGCCATCGTCTTCGCCGGTGGCCAACTGTTCGCGATCTTCGCGACGGCGCTCACCCTGGCATTGCTCCGACCGAGCGGGTGGGCATGGGCGGTGGACCTCGCGTCGCAGCTCGATGTCGGCCCGTCCGGCGGAGCGTTTGCG
>CAZZNX010000088.1:0-15171 GCA_964655795.1 uncultured Leifsonia sp.
CACGATCTCCTCGTTCATCCAGTGCCACGCCTGCGCGACGGTCACGAGGTCGACACTGGCGTCCGGCAACGGGATGTGCTCGCCGCTGCCCACGATGGTCGTGAGCTCCGGCATCCGCTCGGCGGCGACCCGCAGCATGTCGGCGGAGGGATCGACAGCGGTGACCCTGTCACCGTGTGCCAGCAGGGCCGCGCTCAGCTTGCCCGTCCCCGCTCCGAGGTCGAGCACGTCCAGCGGGGCGGTCGCAGCGCCGCGGAGCCACTGCACGCTCTCCTCCGGGTAGCCGGGGCGGTGCCGGTCGTAGCCGTCCGCTCCGTGCTGGAAGGACTCTGCGTGCTGCTGGAGGCGTCCGATCTGCATGAGTCCAGCCTAGGCAGTGCGGCCAGCCGGCATCGCGCTGCCTCAACGACGAAACGGGCCGGTCCAGAAGGACCGACCCGTTTCGCTGCGTTCAACCGCGCGTTTCGGCGTGGTGGGCGCGGATGATGCTAGTTGCCGCCCGAGAGCTTCTCGCGCAGTGCGGCGAGGGACTCGTCATCGGCAAGCGTGCCACCGGTGGCGGACTCGCTCGAGAAGGTCGAACCGGCCGCAGCGGCATCGCCGGCAACGGCAGCCTCTTCGTTCGCGGTTGCAACCTGCTTCTTGTGGGCCTCCCAGCGAGCCTGGGCTGCAGCGTACTGCTGCTCCCACACCTCGCGCTGGGTGTCGAAGCCCTCGCGCCACTCGTTCGTCTCCGGGTCGAAGCCCTCGGGGAACTTGTAGTTGCCCTGGTCGTCGTACTCGGTGAGCATGCCGTAGAGGGCCGGGTCGAACTCGGTGCCCTCGGGGTCGACACCCTCGTTGGCCTGCTTGAGGCTCAGCGAGATGCGGCGACGCTCGAGGTCGATGTCGATGACCTTGACGAAGACCTCGTCGCCGACGGACACGACCTGCTCGGCCAGCTCAACGTGCTTGCCGGAGAGCTCGGAGATGTGAACGAGGCCCTCGATGCCCTCTGCAACGCGAACGAACGCGCCGAAGGGGACGAGCTTCGTGACCTTGCCCGGTGCAACCTGGCCAATGGCGTGGGTGCGGGCGAAGACCTGCCACGGGTCCTCCTGCGTTGCCTTGAGCGACAGCGACACGCGCTCGCGCTCGAGGTCAACCTCGAGGATCTCGACGGTGACTTCCTGGCCAACCTCGACAACCTCGCTGGCGTGCTCGATGTGCTTCCAGCTGAGCTCGGAGACGTGCACGAGGCCGTCAACGCCGCCGAGGTCAACGAACGCACCGAAGTTGACGATCGAGGAGACGACGCCCTTGCGGACCTGACCCTTCTGAAGGTTGTTCAGGAAGGTGGTGCGGCTCTCAGACTGAGTCTGCTCAAGCAGGGCGCGACGCGAAAGCACAACGTTGTTGCGGTTCTTGTCGAGCTCGAGGATCTTGGCCTCGATCTCCTGGCCGAGGTACGGCGTGAGGTCGCGGACGCGGCGCAGCTCGATGAGCGAAGCCGGGAGGAAGCCACGGAGTCCGATGTCAACGATGAGGCCACCCTTGACGACCTCGATGACCGAACCGGTGACAACGCCATCGGCGTCCTTGATCTTCTCAACGTCGCCCCACGCACGCTCGTACTGTGCGCGCTTCTTGGACAGGATGAGACGACCTTCCTTGTCCTCCTTCTGGAGAACGAGGGCCTCGACGGTGTCGCCAACGTTGACGACCTCGCTGGGGTCTACGTCGTGCTTGATGGACAGCTCACGCGAGGGAATGACACCCTCGGTCTTGTAGCCCACGTCGAGGAGAACCTCGTCGCGGTCGATCTTCACAACGGTGCCCTCGATGAGGTCACCGTCGTTGAAGAACTTCAGAGTCTTTTCGACCGCGGCGAGGAAGTCTTCAGCAGATCCGATGTCATTGATGGCGACCTGCTTGGGTGCCTTGGCGGTCGTTACGATTGTCATGTAGTAGATGCTCCAGTACGGACAAGTTCGGGCCACTCACAGCGGTAGAGCTGAATGAGATACTGCGAGGGGCATACGGATAGATCGTCACAAACGTGACGTTCTAGCTTAGCCGTTTCCCTGCTGCGGCTACAAGTCGAAACCGATGTCTGACAGGTCAATGCCAGACAGATCGATTCCATCGAGCAATGACAGGTCGAGCTCGGCGACATCGAGCCCGAATTCGACGATGAGCTGCGCGGTGTACAGCGCGTCCAGCACGTCAAGCGCGTCTAATGCCCCGGATGCCGTCAGCTCCCTGTGCTCCGTCTCGAGCACTCTCGCCCACTCCCGTTCCTGCCCGAACAGCACCGCGTACGGCAGCAGCTTCTCGTTCAGCACGTACATCTCCAGTCGGCCGTCCGGAGTGTCGATTCCGTGGCGCAGCGCGCCGCCTGGCGATTGCAGGAAGCGCAGCCGGTCGGCCTCGGCCAGCTCGATGTAGTCGCGGAGGCCGGCCAGGTGGTCGCGCAGCTCGAAGGATGGGGGCGGAAAGCTGCGCCACTCGGCGGGCATTGCCCAGATCGCGGTGACCATCAGGGCGGCGGCCGGTACGGCCAGAAGCAGCCACGGCCCGGTTTCTGGCCCGACGAGCGCCGCGATCACGAGGATGATGAAGTTCAGAACGGCGGCGAAGCGCAGTGCGATGGGCGGCCAGCGCCGCAGCGCTCCGACCAGCCCGGCCTCTTCAAGGCGCCGGGCGACTCTCTGCTGCACACGTCGGAGCGCGCGGCCAAGCCTCGCGTCCCGCCGCAAAACCCGGCGCACCCGCTTCGACGAACGAGATGCCCCGAACAGCGTGACAAGCAGCTCGTGCTGGTCCGCGTCGAATGGCGGTCCGTCCAGCAGCTCCAGTCGAAGCGCTTCTGCACCCTTCGCCCTCGTGCCGTTCCGCGGTTGGCCGGCATCCGGCGCGATGAAGCGGATGTTCCCCCGGACGGCGAGGTTCACCAGCTCGGCAGCGACGGCCCGCTTCTCCGTACGGTCGAGCACGGCGGCGGTGAGCAGATTCATGCCGCCGGGAGCGCTGTACTGCGCGATGCGCCCCTGGCGCCTGCGCACGGCAAATCGCACGAGCAGCGCAAGCGCCGCGTATGCGACCAGCAGGACGAAGCAGATCAGGGCGACGACGTTCATCTGGCGTTTCTGTCGGCGACGATTGCGCGGAGTGCCGGCTCGAGTTCCGGGTACTCGAACACGTAGCCGTTCTGCTGCAGCCGCTCCGGCAGCACCCAGCGGCTCTTCAACACGAGTTCGGTCTCGGTGCGGATCGTCGCGGTGCCGAGCTCCAGCATCCAGCGGCTCGTCGGCAGGCCGAACGGCGCGCCGACGATGCGGCGGAGCGTGCGCATCAGCGTCGCGTTGTCGCTCGGTGACGGGGCGGAGACGTTGAGGACGCCGTCGATCTCCGGATGCCGCTCCACGAAGTCGATGATGCCGGCGACGTCATCGATGTGCACCCAACTGAATTTCTGCCGTCCGCCGGTGGCACGGTAGTGGTGGACCGTTCCGGCCGCACGGCGCTTCTCCGTTGCCGGCCAGCGTCCGTCGTGCTGTGCACCGCCGAGTCCGAATCTGGCGAGGTTGATCAGCGGGATGAGTGCGCTGCCGTCCCCGAGCACGATCGCCATGCGCAGCGCGACCCGGCGGGTGTGCGGCAGCTCCGCGGCGAAGAACTCGCGCTCCCAGGCCGTGGCGATCGACACGGAGAAACCGGTTCCGATCTCTCCCCCGGACTCCGTCATGGGCCGGTCATCGGCATGGCGGTAGATGGTCGCGGTCGAGGAGTTGATCCAGAGCGCCGGCGGGCGCACGCACACCGCGATCGCCTCGGAGAGTTCCCTGGTCGTCTCGACCCGCGAGCGCAGGATCTCGGCACGGTTCGACGCCGTGTATCGGCAGTTGACGCTCTTGCCGGCCATGTTGATGAGCACGTCGGCGCCGTCGAGCAGCGCGGTGATTGCCGCGGCGTCGCCCCATGCGGCATCCGCACCGGCCCGCCCGATCGTTGCGACGTGATCGCCGGCGGCGCGATAGCGGGCAGCCAGGTGCTGCCCGATGAAGCCGGATGCCCCCGCGATGATGACACGCCTGCTCATTGTTCCCCGTCCCCCGCACGGATCTCGTAACGAAACGAGCCCGAATACTCGTAGAGCCTACCGAGCAACGGCGCGCTGAGTTCGACGGCGACGTGCTGTTCGTCGATCCCGTCGTCGAAGCGCTCGATCAGCGCAACGGTCGGTGCGATGACGGCCGGGATCGGTACGCGGAGGCACCCCAGGTGCAGTGCGACCGCGGTGGAGCGCAGGTGCAGCGCGCCGCCGATGACGCTGGCCGCGAGCCCGGCTTCGATCAGGCGCGGCCTGCCCAGCTGGTCGACCAGGCCTGGGCGCACGCCGGTCGCCTCGATCGAGTCGAGCATGACCCGCTCGCCCGTCGTGAAGGCGAAGCGCCGCTCCGCCGTGACCGCGGGGAGACCGTCGGCGTTCAGCCCCGGCCGGTTGACCACGACGAACGGCACATCACGGTGCCATCCGGGGAACAGGACTCCCCCACGCTGCAGCAGCCACAGCAGCGGCCAGAGCCACCGCCGCGGCGTGCCGACGCGTTCGAACACCCCGACGCCCCGCCCGTGATGGCCCGGAGGGATCGCCGCGAAATAGGTGCGCAGCCGCGGATGCAGCCCCTCGAGCTCCTCGCCGAGAACGAGTTCGTACGGCGAGGCCACGGCTCAGCCGAGGAGGCTCGACGTGAGCGTGTCGAGGCCGACACCGCCCAGGTCGAGCGCGCGCTTGTGAAACTCCTTGATGTCGAAGTCGGCGCCCGCGCGGGCCGCCGCGTCATCGCGCAGCTGCTCCCAGATGCGCTGCCCCACCTTGTACGACGGCGCCTGCCCCGGCCAGCCGAGGTAACGGTTCACCTCGAAGCGCACGAAGCTGTCGTTCATGTTGACGTTCTCGCGGAGGAACTCGAAGGCGTACTCGGCCGTCCACGCCCCGTTGCCGTCCGGACGCTGCTTGCCGAGGTGCACGCCGATGTCGAGCACGACACGCGCCGCGCGCATCCGCTGCCCGTCGAGCATGCCGAGACGGTCGGCGGGATCATCGAGGTAGCCGAGCTGCTCCATCAGCCGCTCCGCGTAGAGCGCCCAGCCCTCCGCGTGCCCGGACGTTCCGGCAAGCTGCCGGCGCCAGGTGTTCAGCGTCGCACGGTTGTAGACGGCCTGGCCGATCTGCAGGTGGTGCCCTGGAACGCCCTCGTGGTACACGGTCGTGAGCTCACGCCAGGTGTCGAACTCGGTGACACCCTCGGGCACCGACCACCACATGCGACCGGGGCGGGAGAAGTCGTCGGTTGGCTGGGTGTAGTAGATCCCGCCCTCCTGCGTCGGCGCGATCATGCACTCGAGGGTGCGGATCTCCTCCGGGATGTCGAAGTGGCTCCGTCCGAGCTCGGCGACGGCACGATCGCTCGTCTCCTGCATCCAGCGCTGCAGCGCCTCCGTGCCGTGGAGCTTGCGGCTCTGGTCGGTGTCGAGGAAGGCGATGGCCTCCTCGACGGATGCCCCGGCCTTGATCTCGTTGGCGATGCTGTTCTGCTCGGCCACCATGCGCGCGAGCTCCTCGATGCCCCACTCGTAGGTCTCGTCGAGGTCGATCGTTGCGCCGAGGAAGTGCTCGGACTGCAGGGCGTAGATGTCGCGGCCGACGCCGTCGACGGGCGTTGCGGCATCCGCCAGCTCGTGTGCGAGGAAGTGGCTGAGCTTGTCGTAGGCGAGCAGCGACATCCCCGCTCCGTCGCCGAGCTGCTTCGCCAGGGATGCCGGCAACTGGCCGGATGCCAGCGAGGCGCCGGCGGCGAACTCGGTGAAGAAGCCGTCGACGGCGGCGTGCTTCGCGGTCTGGGCCGCCACCTCGCGCACCTGGCGCACGGCGGGCGTGACACCGGCGGCGATGCCGGCGCGCAGCGTTTCGATGTAGCCGTCGACCGCGCCAGGAACGGCGGCCAGGCGTGAGCTGATCTGCTCCCAGTCCTCGACCGTCGCGGTGGGCATGAGGTCGAAGATCTCACGGATCTCCTGGGCCGGCGAGGCGATCACGTTGACGTCGCGAAGCGGGAGCTGGGCGTCGATGCTGCGCAGCTGCAGCGCGAGGGTCGCGCGCAGATCGGTCTTCGTGACCTCGTCGACCGCGTCGACGGGGGTCGCGGCGTCGAGTTGGGCGATCACTGTGCTGGCGGCGCTCGCGAGCGCTTCATGGCCGGCCGGTGAGTAGTCGCCGAAGCGGCCGTTTCCCTCGTTGCGGCCGATGAAGGTGCCGATCGTCGGCTGCAGCTCGACCAGGGTGTCGACCCAGTTCTCGGCGATCTGATCGATCGCCGACGGGGTGCGTGGTTCCGTGCTCATCTCGTGGCTCTCCATAACTCCGTGGCTCCGTGAATCTGTGCGGCAGCCTGTTCGGCCTAGTGCGCTGCGCTGTCCCAGTTGGCGCCGTGCCCCATCTGGACGTCAAGGGGCACGAGCAGCTCGGCCGCTCCCCCCATGCCGTCGAGCACGATCTTCTCGAGCGCATCGGCTTCGCCGGGCGCCACCTCGAAGATCAGCTCATCGTGCACCTGCAGGAGCATGCGCGAACGCAGATCCTGGGCGGCGATGTCGTTCTCAATGGTGATCATGGCGCGCTTCATGATGTCGGCGGCCGAGCCCTGGATGGGCGAGTTCAGCGCCTGGCGTTCCGCAGCCTCACGGTGCACCCGGTTCGGGCTGGCCAGGTCGGGGAACGGCCGGCGTCGGCCGAAGAGGGTCGTCGTGTAGCCGTCGACCTTGGCCTGCTCGACGACGTGGCGGAGGTAGTCGCGCACGGCGCCGAAACGGCTGAAGTAGTCCGTCATCAACTGCTTGGCCTCTGCCGTGTCGATGCGCAGCTGCTTGGACAGTCCGAAGGCGCTGAGCCCGTATGCGAGGCCGTACGACATCGCCTTGACCTTGTTGCGCATGGCAGGGGTGACGTCTTCCGGCTCGACCCCGAAGATGCGTGCACCGACGAAACGGTGCAGGTCCTCTCCCGCGTTGAACGCTTCGATCAGCCCGGCGTCCTCCGAGAGGTGCGCCATGATGCGCATCTCGATCTGCGAGTAGTCGGCGGTGAGCAGCGTCTCGTAGCCGTCGCCGACCTGGAAGGCGGCACGGATGCGGCGGCCGTCCTCCGTGCGGACGGGGATGTTCTGCAGATTGGGGTCGTTCGATGCGATGCGCCCCGTCGCCGTGCCGACCTGCACGTAGTTGGTGTGGATGCGGCCCGTCGCGTCGATCGACTTGTCGAGCGTCTCGACGATCTGGCGCAGCTTCGTCGCGTCGCGGTGTTCGAGGAGCAGCCCGAGGAACGGGTGCGGGTTGCTCTCCTGCAGATCGGCGAGGGCGCCGGCATCCGTCGAGAATCCGGTCTTCGTCGCGCGCGTCTTGGGCATGCCCAGCTCGTTGAAGAGCACCTCTTGCAGCTGCTTGGGCGAACCGAGGTTGACCTCACGGCCGATCTCGGCGAAGGCCTTCTCGGCGATTGCCGCCGCGGACTCCCCCAGCTCTGCGGAGAGGGCGGCGAGCTCGTCGTGGCTGACGGCGACGCCGCGCAGCTCCATCTCGACGAGCACGGCCAGTGTCGGCATCTCGATGGTCTCGAGCACGCTGCGCGAGCCCTCGTCGAGCTGGGCAACGACGACCGGGGCCACCCGGAGGGCGTACCAGGCGTCGACGGGGGCACCGGACGGCACACTGTCGTCTGGCACGAGCTGGTTGAGATCCGGCTGCGGAACCGTCTCTTCCAGGTGGCGGGAGACGAGGTCGGACAGGGTCTTCTCCTGCCCGCCCGGTCGCAGCAGCCAGCCGGCGACGAGCGCGTCGACGGCGAGACCGTCGAAGGCGAGTCCCGCGCGGCGGATCGCCTTCAGCTGGGACTTCGCACCACACATGATCTTCGGCGCGTCGCTGGCAAGCCATTCCTCGAACGGCTCGTAGTCGCTGCGGCCCGCGATCCAGGGCAGGCTCACCGTCTCGGTCTCGCTCGCAACACCGAATCCGATGGGCATGCCGTCGATGATCTCAACGCTCAGACCGAGTCCGGCCGGGTGGGTCGCCGTGACGCGGTTCAACCATCCGCGCAGCTCCTCATCGAGCAACGTCTGGGCCGTCGGGGTCACGGGGATGTCGGCGGTGGCGGCATCCGCCTGCTCGGCGCCTGCCGCGATCTCCGCGCCTTCGGCGAGCTCCTGCTTGAGCACCCGGTCGAGGAGCGTGCGGAACTCGAGGCGGGCGAAGATGTCGCGCACGGCCTGTTCGTCGATGGGGCCGCGTTCGAGCTCCGGCACGGCGACGGGGAGTTCGAGATCGGTGACTAGCCGGTTGAGTCGGCGGTTGCGGATCGCATTCTCCTTCTGCTCGCGCAGATTGTTGCCGACGACGCCCTTGATCTCGTCGGCGTGCTCGAGGATGCCATCGAGGCTGCCGTAGAGGCCGAGCCACTTGACGGCGGTCTTCTCGCCGACCTTGCTGATGCCGATCAGGTTGTCGCTGGTCTCACCGACGAGCGCGGCGACATCGGGGTACTGCTCCGGGCGGATGCCGTAGCGTTCCTCGACGGCGGCCGGGTCGTAGCGCTTCAGCTGCGAGACGCCCTGCGTGTTCGGGTAGAGCAGGGTGACGTTCTCGTTGACGAGTTGGATGCTGTCGCGGTCACCGGAGACGACGAGCACACGGTAGCCCTCTTCCGTGCCGCGCACGGAGAGGGTCGCCAGGATGTCGTCTGCCTCGAAGTCTTCCTTCGTGATCGTCACGATGTTCATCGCGGCGAGGGCCTCCTGCAGCAGCGGGATCTGGCCGATGAACTCGGACGGGGTCTCGCCGCGCGTGCCCTTGTACTCGGGGTACTCCCGGGTGCGGAATGAGAACCGGGAGATGTCGAAGGCGACGGCGATGTGCGTCGGCTTCTCGTTCTTCAACAGGTTCAGGAGCATCGAGATGAAGCCATGGATGGCATTGGTGTGCTGCCCGTCCCTGGTCTGAAAACTATCGACAGGCAGGGCGTAGAACGCCCGGAACGCCAGCGAATGGCCGTCAATGATGAGGAGGGTAGGCTTTTCTGAATCCGACACAGACACAGCCTACAAGCCGCCGCCGACAGGCATCAGGCTTGACCTGCGCTGACCGAAATCACAGGTGACCATGACACAGACGACCGAAGACGCCCTCGACTGGGTGTTGCAGCGCGGAATCGGCGCCCTCGCCGAGAAGATGGGCATCGAGTTCACCGAGTTCAGCGTCGAGCGGGCCGTCGGCCGCATGCCCGTCGAGGGCAACACGCAGCCCGCGATGCTGCTGCACGGTGGCGCCTATGTCGTGCTCGGCGAGTCGCTCGGTTCCATGGCCGCGAACCTCTGGGCCGGTGCTGGGCGTCTTGCCGTCGGCATCGAGATCAATGCGACACACACCCGGTCCGCCACCTCCGGCTTCGTCACGGGCGTCTGCACGCCGATCCACCTCGGCCGCACGCTGACGACCCACGAGATCGCGATCAGCGACGAGCAGGGACGCCGCTGCTCGACGATCCGCATCACGAACCTGATCAAGGAACTGCCGCAGCAGGCGTAGCCGAATCTGCGTTAACGAACGAAGAGCGGATGCCGATGGCATCCGCTCTTCGCGTGAAAGCTGTTGTGCTCGGCGCTGTTACTTCTTGGCGCTGAGCTGCTCGATGATCGCCTGGGCGACGTCGTGCATGGTCAGGCGGCGGTCCATGGACGCCTTCTGGATCCAGCGGAACGCCTCGGGCTCGGTGAGGCCCATCTTCTCGTTGAGCAGGCCCTTGGCGCGGTCGACGAGCTTGCGGGTCTCGAAGCGCTCGACGAGGTCGGTGACCTCGGCCTCGAGGGCGATGATCTGGGCGTAGCGGGCCAGGGCGATCTCGATCGCCGGCAGCAGGTCGTTCGGCGTGAACGGCTTGACGACGTAGGCCAGGGCTCCGGCCTCCGTCGCGCGCTCGACGAGCTCCTTCTGGCTGAACGCGGTCAGCAGCACGACGGGCGCGATGTGCCCCTTGCTCAGGCGCTCGGCCGCGGAAATGCCGTCGAGCTGAGGCATCTTGACGTCCATGATGACGAGGTCGGGGCGCAGTTCGGTTGCCAGTGCGACCGCGGTCTCACCATCACCGGCCTCGCCTACGACCTCGAAACCGTTGTCGCGCAGAATCTCGACGATGTCGAGACGAATCAGGGACTCGTCCTCTGCGACGACGACGCGGCGGGGCGGAGCTGGGGTGTTGTCTGTGTCGGTCACGGGTTCAAGCTTACGGTATTCTGATCGAGGTCTTGTGCGCCGGTGTGGCGGAATGGCAGACGCGGAGCACTCAAAATGCTTTGTCGAGAGACGTGTGGGTTCGAGTCCCACCACCGGCACAATACGAATCTCACCCTGTCACCCCGGGGTCTTGCCCCCGAGAACGGCGGCGGATCCGGGTGCGTCGATGCTCCTGCAACCACTCCGGCTGCTCCGTCGGCTGCGGCCCCGCTCGGGCTCCGCGCGCTCGACCAGCGGGGTTCGACAATCACACGCGGCGCTAGCGCCCCCGCAGCTCGCGACGGAGGATCTTGCCCGCACTCGACTTCGGGATTGCATCGATGAACTCGACCACCCGCACCTTCTCGTGCGGCGCGACCCGGCCGGCCACGAAGGTGATCACCTCGTCGGAGCTCAGCCCGGCGCCGGGCTGCAGCACGACGAAGGCCTTCGGGATCTCCTGGCCGTCCTCGTCGTCCGCTCCGATGACCGCGGCATCCGCGATGCCGCTGTGCTGCAACAGGATCGCCTCGAGCACGGCAGGGGCCACCTGATAGCCCTTGTACTTGATCAGTTCCTTGAGCCTGTCCACGATCCGGTAGATGCCCTCGGCGTCAACGGTCGCGAGGTCGCCGGTGTGCAACCAGCCGTCTGCGTCGATCGTCTCCGCTGTCGCATCCGGCCTGCCGAGGTAGCCGGCCATGACCTGCGGGCCGCGCACGAGCAGTTCCCCCTGTTCGCTCTGACCGGCATCCGGCACCACCACGTCGAGGCCCGTCTCGGGATCAACGACACGCGACTCGGTGTTCGGCAGGGCGAATCCGACGCTGGAGCGGTCGATGTCCGGTCGGGCGAGCGGGATGACGTGCGTCGCCGGGCTCGCCTCTGTCATGCCGTAGCCCTGGGCGACGATGCAGCCGAGCCGCGTCGCGACGGCCTCCGCCAGCGCTCCGTTCAGCGGGGCAGCGCCGGAGAAGACGACCTTCACGCTGGAGAGGTCGTAGGCGTTGACGACGGGGTGCTTGGCCAGCGCGACCGCGATCGGCGGAGCGATGAACAGCCAGTTGCAGCGGTGCCCGCTGGTGATGCGGAGGAACTCGACCAGGTCGAAGCGCGGCATCGTGACGAGCACGGCGCGCAGGGTGAGCGCGTAGTTCAGCAGCACGGTCAGCCCGTAGATGTGGAAGAACGGCAGCACGGCGAGCACCCGCTCGTCCTTCTCGACGCCGATGGCGCCGATGCCCTGCGCGACGTTCGCGACGAGGTTCCTGTGGGTGAGCATGACACCCTTGGGCCGCCCCGTCGTGCCGGAGGAGTACGGCAGCACGGCGATGTGGGTCGCAGGGTCGAAGCTGATCTCCGGAGCCGGCTCCCCCGCAGTCAGGAGGTCGCGCAGCGACGGGTGGCCTTCCGCCCCGTCGAGTACGACGACGCGCTCGGCCGGGATGCCGGCCTCGGTCGCCGCGGCGGCGGCACCGGCGAGCAGCGGCGACACCGTGAAGAGCCAGCTCGCGCCGGAATCCTTCAGCTGGCCACCGATCTCCTCTGCCGTGTAGAGCGAGTTGATCGTCGTGACGGTTGCACCTGCACGGAGGATGCCGTGGAACACCGAGGCGAACGCCGGGATGTTCGGGCAGAGGAGTCCGATCACATCGCCGAGCACGACTCCGCGCGCGGCCAGGGCCCCGGCGATGGCGTTGACGTGGGCGGCCAGCTCGCCGAAGGTCGTTTCGGTTCCCGAACCCCCGTCGATGATCGCGACGGAACCGCGATCCTCTTCGCTCAAGCCTCCGAACACCGATTCATACACGCTGACCGCCGGAATGTGCACATCGGGTAAGAGGCTTGCTGGCATCGCTGTCTCCTTTGAGAGTGATGATGGTGTGCGCACACGCTATCGTGCGACCGCGGGCATGCGAAAGGCCCGGTTCTGGTGAACCGGGCCTTCCTCAATGGCGAACTAGCTGCGCTTGTACGCGGGAGCCGCCTCGTTGTGGACATCGCCGACGACATGCACGCGGATGTCGTTGGTCGAGCCGATGATTCCGGGAGGGGACCCGGAGATGACGACGACCTTGTCACCGACCTCTGCGAGGCCCTGGCCGAGCAGCACATCGTCAACCTGACCGATCATCTGGTCGGTGTGGGTGACGCGGTCAACCAGGTACGTCTGGATGCCCCAGGTCAGCGCCAGGCGACGGCGGATGCCGGGCTCCGGCGTGAGCGCGACCATGGGGATCTTCGAGCGGATGCGCGACATGCGGCGAGCCGAGTCACCGGACTCGGTGAAGACGCAGAGGAACTTGGCGTCGACGAAGTCGGCGACATCGGCGGCGGCGAGGGTGATCGCGCCGCCCTGGGTGCGGGGCTTGACCGTGAGCGGCAGGATGCGCTCCAGGCCGTGCTCCTCGGTCGAGTCCACGATGCGAGCCATGGTCTGCACGGTCACGACCGGGTACTCGCCGACGCTGGTCTCGCCGGAGAGCATCACGGCGTCAGCACCGTCGAGGACGGCGTTGGCGACATCCGAGGTCTCTGCACGGGTCGGAACCGGGCTGGAGATCATCGACTCGAGCATCTGCGTCGCGACGATGACCGGCTTGGCCATGCGACGGGCGAGCTCGACGGCGCGCTTCTGCACGATCGGCACGGCCTCGAGCGGAAGCTCGACGCCGAGGTCGCCACGGGCGACCATGATCGAGTCGAAGGCGTCGACGATGCCCTCGAGGGCCTCGACGGCCTGCGGCTTCTCGATCTTGGCGATGACGGGAACGCGACGGCCGACCTCGTCCATGATCTCGTGCACGCGGGTGATGTCTTCCGCGTTGCGCACGAAGGAGAGGGCGATGAGGTCGGCACCGAGCTCGAGGCCCCAGCGCAGATCGTCCTCGTCCTTCTCGGAGAGTGCTGGCACGTTCACGGCAACGCCGGGCAGGTTGATGCCCTTGTTGTTCGAGACGGTGCCGGCAACGATCGTCTTGGTGGTGACGACGACGCCGTCGGTCGAGACGACCTCGACACGCACCTTGCCGTCGTCGATCAGCAGGAAGTCGCCCGGCTTCACGTCGCCAGGGAGGCCCTTGTAGGTGGTTCCGCAGATCTCCTTGGTGCCGAGGATGTCCTCGGTGGTGATCTTGAAGATGTCGCCCTCTGCGAGCTCGTGCGGCCCGTCAGAGAACTTGCCGAGCCGGATCTTGGGGCCCTGCAGGTCGACCAGCACGGCCACGGCACGACCGGAGTCGTTGGCGGCCTTGCGCACGTTCTGGTAAACGCCCTCGTGCACGTCATAGGTGCCGTGGCTCAGGTTCATGCGGCAGACGTCGACACCGGCATCGATGATCGCTCGGATCTGCTCATAGCTGGACGTTGCCGGTCCGAGGGTTGCGACGATTTTCGCGCGTCTCATGTTTTGTACTCCGTACTTTGTGCCCGATTGGGCTCAGATGGGGTCTTGTTCGCGGCGGGCCGTGTGACGGCTCCGCCGCGAAAAGTCTTAGAGGCTGAAGCCTCGGTCGGTCGGTTTGACCGGGGAGGGAAGAAGCGTCTCCCCCTCAAGGTACCGGTCTACGGCTGCTGCCGCAGCTCGGCCCTCTGCGATCGCCCAGACGATGAGCGATTGACCGCGCCCGGCGTCGCCGGCGATGAAGACGCCCTCGTGGCTGCTCTGGTAGTCCGACTCACGGCTGAGGTTGCCGCGCTCGTCGAAACCGAGCTCCAGCTGCGGGCTGATGAGCTCCGTCTCCGGCCCCGTGAAGCCGAGCGCCAGGAGAACGAGGTCAGCGGGGATCTCGCGCTCCGTGCCGGACTTCGGCACGCGGCGGCCGTCGACGAACTCGGTCTCCGCCACGCGAACGGCACGAAGCTGGCCGTCCTCGTTCGCGAGGAACTCGACGGTCGACGCGAGGTACTCGCGGGATCCGCCCTCCTCGTGGGCGCTCGACACCTCGAACACCAGCGGGTCCATCGGCCACGGCTGGTGGCTGGGCCTGCTGTGCCCCGGCTGCTTGCCGATGGCGAGGTTGGTGACGGATGCAGCACCCTGGCGGTGTGCGGTGCCGATGCAGTCGGCACCGGTGTCTCCACCACCGAGCACGACGACATGCTTGCCGTCGGCAACGATCTGGTTCTCGACGCTGTCGCCGGCACCGACGCGGTTGGCCTGCACGAGGTACTCCATCGCGAAGTGCACGCCGGGCAGGTCGCGCCCCGGGATCGGCAGATCGCGCGGAACGAGCGCACCGGTGGCGACCACGACGGCGTCATAGCGCTGGCGCAGTTCGGCCCAGCTGATGTCGACGCCGATGTTCACGCCGGGGCGGAAGCGCGTGCCCTCAGCGGTCATCTGCGCGAGGCGCGCCTCGATGTGGCGCTTCTCCATCTTGAAGTCGGGGATGCCGTAGCGCAGCAGGCCGCCGATGCGGTCATCGCGCTCGAAGACGGCGACGGTGTGACCGGCACGGGTCAGCTGCTGGGCGGCGGCGAGGCCGGCCGGGCCGGAGCCGACGACGGCAACAGTCTTGCCGGTGAGACGGCCGGGCAGGTGCGGCGTCACCCAGCCGTTGTCGAAGGCCTGGTCGATGATCGACACCTCGACCTGCTTGATCGTGACGGCCGGCTGGTTGATGCCGAGCACGCACGCCGATTCACAGGGGGCCGGGCAGAGCCGGCCGGTGAACTCCGGGAAGTTGTTCGTCGCGTGCAGCCGCTCGCTGGCCGCGTGGCCCTCTCCGCGGTGCATCAGGTCGTTCCACTCCGGGATCAGGTTGCCGAGCGGGCAGCCCTGGTGGCAGAACGGAACACCGCAGTCCATGCAGCGGCCGGCCTGCCGGCGCAGCTGGGTCGGGTCGCCCTGCTCATAGACCTCTT
>CAZZNX010000089.1:0-15151 GCA_964655795.1 uncultured Leifsonia sp.
CGCCGGCGACGGCGAGATGATGCGACTGCCCGGGCTGCTCGAGCTCGGCGACCGCGAGGGGCTGCCGGTGACAACGGTCGCCGCGATCGCCGAGTGGCTGCACGCCCAGCACGTCGGCGAGACGGATGCCGCGGCACCCGTCACCGAGAATGTGCGCGTCAACTTCGAGGTCGAGACCACGATCCCCACGACGCACGGACCGTTCCGGGTGCGCGCATACCGCGACCGCACGAGCGGCGCAGACCACGTGGCCGTCATCGCCGGCGAACCAGGCTCGCTGCCGCCACTCGTCCGGGTGCACTCGGAGTGTCTCACCGGTGAGGCATTCGGTTCGCTCAAGTGCGAGTGTGGACCGCAGCTGGACGCGGCGCTGGCCACCATCCAGCGCGACGGCGGAATTGTCATATACCTGCGCGGGCATGAAGGCCGCGGCATCGGCCTGATCAACAAGCTGCGCGCCTACCGCCTGCAGGAGGACGGCCTCGACACGCTGGACGCGAACCTCGCGCTCGGCCTGCCCGCCGACTCCCGCGACTACGGCGCGGCCGCCGCGATCCTCGACGATCTCGGCATCGACACCGTGCGCCTGCTCACCAACAACCCGGAGAAGGTTCGCCAACTCGAACTGCATGGTGTGCGGGTGGGTGAACGTGTTCCGCTCGTCGTCGGTGTCGGCGCGTTCAACGAGAGCTACCTCGAGACCAAGCGTGACCGTATGGGCCACAGCATCAACGACCAGCAGTTGGCCGACGCCAACGACGATCCCATTGAAGAACTCCTAGAAGGGCACGCATCATGAGCGGAGCAGGATCCCCAACGGCAGCACTCGGCGAGACGATCGACGGCAGCGGCCTTCGAATCGTGATCGTGGCCGGCCAGTGGCACGAGGTCATCACCGACGGACTGATCGCGGGCGCCGAGCGCGTGCTCACGGCATCCGGCGCCGACTATGAGATCGTGCGGGTGCCCGGCAGCTTCGAGCTGCCCGTCGTGTGCAAGGCGGCCCTTGAGTCCGGCGCCGATGCGGTTGTCGCGCTCGGCGTGATCATCCGCGGCGGAACACCGCACTTCGAGTATGTCTCGGCCGCGGCCACCGACGGCCTCACCCGGGTGGCACTGGACACCGGCAAGCCCGTTGGCTTCGGCGTGCTCACCCTCGACGACGAGCAGCAGGGACGCGACCGTGCCGGCCTCCCCGGCTCGAAAGAGGACAAGGGCGAGGAAGCCGCGACGGCGGCCATCGCGACCGCCAGGGCCCTCGCGGCGCTGCGCGCCTAGGTCACCCGGCACACAAGGAAGCCCCGAGCGTTTGAAACGCTCGGGGCTTCGTTCGCCGGCGCTCTCTCGGCCGGCGTGGGAAATGCTGTTACGGCTTCCAGACCATGAGCACGGTGACGGCGACGAGCAGAAGCGCCACGACACCACTGCCGGCTGCGATGGCCGGGTACTTGGTCGGGGCGGCGGTGGCGGAGCCCTCGTTCGCCTTCAGCGCCTCGGCGGCCTTGCGCATCGTCGGGACGACGACGAACAGCGAGATGCCGAGCGCGACCAGGTAGAGGATGATCGACCACAGCACCCACGGGGTGGTGACGGAGAGGTCGTACTTCGGGTCGGCCATGCCCATCACTCCGAAGCCGAACACGACGACGAGCAACGACAGCAGGCTCATGAGGTTGGTGGACTTGGCCAGCACCGCAACCTGGTCGCCGTTGCCCGCACGGACGGCGCGCATGGCGGTCATGGGGATGATGGCCATCGGGCCGACGATGAACACGGCGGTGACGACGTGCAAAATGCTGAACAGAGTATCCATGGCTCCAGCCTAGTCAGCGGCCGGATCGAAACAATCAGTCTTTCGATGGGTTCCCGCCTGCAGGGTCGATTCGGCGCCGAGGTGCGCCCCACGTAGGCTGGATAGGTTGCCACAAGCGACGACTCGCTCTCTTCACCACCGTGGCCCCGTGCGCCCGATCGACGCTCACACCGCGTGGTTCCCTCTCTCCGCGCCCGTGACCTCTGAGCCATCGGCGCGCCCCACCGGAGCCTCTTCACGCATGTCTGCACCATCCCCGTCCCCCCAGGCCACATCCGCTCAGGCCACATCCCCCCAGGCCACCGCCGGTCCGTCCGCACCGGCGAACCCCCGCAGCCGGGTCATCCTGGCCAGCCTCATCGGCACGACGATCGAGTTCTACGACTTCTACGTCTATGCCACGGCCGCCGTGCTCGTCTTCCCCCACCTCTTCTTCCCGGCAGGCGACGAGACGACGGCGCTCCTGCAGTCCTTCGCCGTCTTCGGCGCCGCGATGGTCGCGCGCCCCATCGGCGCCGTCATCTTCGGCCACCTCGGCGACAGGCACGGCCGCAAGGCCACCCTCGTCGGCGCACTGCTCACGATGGGCATCGCGACCTTCATGATCGGCCTGCTGCCGACCTACCTCATGGTGGGATGGCTCGCCCCGCTGCTCCTCGTGATCCTGCGCATCGCCCAGGGCTTCGCCCTCGGCGGCGAGTGGTCGGGCGCCGCGCTCGTCGCCACCGAGAACGCACCGAAGGGCAAGCGCGCCTGGTACGGCACCTTCCCCCAGCTCGGCGCACCGATCGGCTTCATCATCGCGAACGGTCTGTTCCTGATCATCGCGGCCGCCCTCCCGTCGGAAGACCCATCGATGCCCTCGGAGGCGTTCCTCGAGTGGGGCTGGCGGATCCCGTTCCTCTTCTCGGTCGTGATGGTGATCGTCGGCCTCTGGGTGCGCCTGCGCCTCGTCGAGTCGACCGCGTTCTCGTCGGCATCCGCGGCGGGCAAGCTCACCAAGCTGCCGCTGGCCACCGTGTTCCAGAAGCACTGGCGCCAGCTGGTGCTCGGCACCTTCTTCATGCTCGCCACCTACGTGCTGTTCTACCTGATGACGACGTTCTCGCTCAGCTACGGCCGTTCCCCGGTTTCGCCGGAGAACCCGACCGTGCAGCCCGGTCTCGGCTACTCGTACAACACCTTCGTGCTCATGCTCATCGCCGGTGTGGTGTTCTTCGGCATCTTCACCCTGATCTCCGGCCCGCTCGCCGACAGGTGGGGGCGCCGCAAGACGCTGATCTGGGTGACGCTCAGCATCATCGTCTTCGGCCTGCTCTGGGTTCCGCTGCTCGGTGCCGGCACCGTTGGCGTCATGGCGTGGCTCGTGATCGGCTTCTCGCTGATGGGGCTCACCTTCGGCCCGATGGGCGCACTGCTGCCCGAGCTGTTCCCGACCAACGTGCGCTACACCGGGTCCGGCATCAGCTACAACGTGTCGTCGATCCTCGGCGCGGCCGTCGCGCCGTTCATCGCCGTCGCGCTCTGGAGTGCCGGCGACGGCAGCCCGTTCTGGGTCGGCGTCTACCTGGCCGTGATGGCGGTGCTCACCCTGATCGCGCTCATCCTGTCGAAGGAGACGAAGGACGTCGACATCGACGCCTAGTTCTGCCCGCGGCCAGCCTTTTCACAGGCCACGCGGCCGGATGCCACGCGCCACTGAAATAGAGTTGAGCGCGTGGCATCCGTCGTTTGAGAGGCAGCAGTGAGCAGCACAACAAGGCCGAGCGCATCCGGGTCGGCAGCACCGAAGCAGACAGCACCGGAGCAGGCAGCACCGGGGCAGGCAGCACCGGGGCAGAAGGCGAAACCGGCAGCACCCGGCCGACGCGGTTTCGGCCGCAGGGGCGCAGCGGTCGAAACCGGCCCGCGCGCGAAGTTCAGCCAGCTCATGCCGTACCTGCTCGAGCACAAGGCCGTGCTGAGCGTCGTTGTCGTGCTCAGCATCCTCGGCGCGGCAGCGAGCCTCGCGCAGCCGCTGCTCGTCGGCAAGCTCATCGAGGTCGTGCAGGCCGGCGAGCCGCTCGGCATGCTCGTATGGGCGCTCGTCGCCCTCGTCGTCATCGCCGCGCTCATCAGCGGCTACCAGCACTACCTGCTGCAGCGCACCGGTGAGGGCGTCGTGCTCTCCAGCCGCCGCCAGCTCGTCGCCCGCATGCTGCACCTGCCCATCGCCGAGTTCGACACCCGCCGCACCGGCGACCTCGTCTCGCGCGTCGGCAGCGACACCACCCTGCTGCGCGCGGTGCTCACCCAGGGCCTCGTCGACGCCGTCGGCGGCGTGCTCACCTTCGTCGGCGCGCTCATCGCGATGCTCATTATCGATCCCGTGCTCCTCGGCCTCACCCTGCTCGTCATCGTGATCTCGATCGTGACCGTCGTCCTGCTCTCCGCCCGGATCCGCGTGGCCAGCCTGCAGGCGCAGACGAAGGTCGGCGATCTCGCCGCCAGCGTCGAGCGCGCCATTAGCGCCGTTCGCACCGTTCGAGCGTCCAACGCCACCGACCGCGAGATCGCCGCCGTCTCCGACGAGGCGAAGGGTGCGTGGGAGGCCGGCATCCGGGTCGCCAGCATCTCGGCCCTCGTCGTGCCCGTCGCCGGCATCGCCATGCAGGTGTCGCTGCTCGTGGTGCTCGGCGTCGGCGGCTTCCGTGTCGCCAGCGGCGCCATCTCGGTGGCGGAGCTCGTCGCGTTCATCCTGTTCCTGTTCATGCTGATCATGCCGCTCGGCACGGCGTTCGGGGCCATCACCTCCGTCAACGCGGCGCTCGGCGCCCTCGGCCGGATCCAGGAGATCATCGAGCTGCCGACCGAGTCGGCCTACGACCGTGAGATCGCCCCGCTGGCCGGCGTGTCACCCGACGAGCTCAGGGCGTTGCTGGCGACGGATGACACCGCGATCGAGTTCGACGACGTGCACTTCGCGTACGCGCTGAACCGCTCCGACGAGGCCGACCCGGCGAACGAGAGCGTCGACGAGCACCTGCCGGAGGGCAACGTCACCGACAGGCAGCCGGTGTTGCACGGCGTCTCCTTCGCCGCCCCGCGCGGCAAGCGCACCGCGCTGGTCGGACCGTCCGGCGCCGGCAAGAGCACGATCCTGGCGTTGATCGAGCGCTTCTACGACCCGAGCGTCGGTGCTGTCCGGCTGGCCGGCCTCGACATCCGCGGCCTCTCGCGCACCGAGCTGCGCGCGCAGATCGGCTACGTCGAGCAGGATGCGCCCGTGCTGGCCGGAACCCTGCGCGAGAACCTCAAGCTGGCGACTCCGGATGCCAGCGACGAGGAGTGCGAGCGGGTGCTCCGCGCCGTGAACCTCGGCGAGGTGCTCGAGCGCAACCCGCTCGGACTCGGCGCCCCGGTCGGTGAGGACGGTGTGATGCTCTCCGGTGGTGAACGTCAGCGTCTGGCCATCGCGAGAGCGCTGTTGGCCGCTCCCCCGATCCTGCTGCTGGACGAGTCGACGTCGAGCCTCGACGGTGTGAACGAGCAGATGATGCGCGCCGCGATCGATGCCGTCGCCGAGGGGCGCACGCTCATCGTGATCGCCCACCGGCTCTCGACGGTCGTCGACAGCGACCAGATCGTCGTGCTCGACCACGGCGAGGTCGTCGGCGTCGGCACCCACTCGGAGCTCGTGGTGTCGACCCCGCTGTACAAGGAACTCGCCAAGCACCAGCTCCTGGTCTAGCTACGCCCGCCACCCCTCGCCGAGACTGCAAGTTCGGGCGCTACGAGCGCTCTTAAGCACCGAACTTGCAGTCTCGAGGGAAGCTAGGCGGGCGGTTCGACCGCGGTTGGCGTTCCACCGGTGACGCGCAGCAGCTCGTCGTAGTTCGTCGCGAACACGGTGTGCGCGTGGCCCGCCGCGGCCCAGACGACGTCGTAACCGGCCAGCGCGGTGTCGACGAGTGTGCGCACGGGAGCCGGGTGCCCGAGCGGTGCGACACCGCCGATCACCTGGCCCGTCGCGGCCTTCACCGTCTCCTTGCTCGCCCGGGCGATGTGACCGCCGAGCTGCTCGCCGAGCCACGCCGTGTCGACCCGGTGCGCTCCGGAGGTGAGCACGAGCAGCGGTTCGCCGTCGAGCGTGAAGACGAGGGAGTTCGCGATCTGCCCGAGCTCGATGCCGATGGCGTCGGCCGCGGCCTGCGCTGTCGGCGTCGCCTCGTCGAACCAGCGGATCTCCGGCGTGACTCCGTGCGCGGCCAGCGCCTCGCGGACGCGGTCGACGGCGGGGTGTTCTGTGTTGACCATTCCCCGATCCTAGAGCCGTGGGCACAGAGGCCTGCGGTTAGGCTGGCGGCATGAAGATCGATCCCCTGGCCAAGGTGCTCACACTCAACGGCATTCCCGCACCGGATGTCGCGGACTCCGCATTCGTCGCGGCGGGCGCCGTGCTCGTCGGCCGGGTGATCCTGGCCGAGGATTCGAGTGTCTGGTACAACGCGGTGCTGCGGGCGGAGCAGGAGCCGATTGTGATCGGTGAGGGCTCGAATCTGCAGGACAACGTGTCCTGCCACGTCGATGCCGGCTTCCCGCTCACCGTTGGGCGCAACGTCTCGGTCGGCCACGGCGCGGTGCTGCACGGCTGCACCGTCGAGGACGACTGCCTCATCGGCATGTCATCGACCGTGTTGAACGGCGCCGTCATCGGTGCCGGCTCGCTCGTGGCCGCCGGCGCCGTGGTGCTCGAGGGCACGATCGTTCCGCCCGGCTCGCTCGTCGCCGGCGTGCCGGCGAAGGTGCGCCGGGAGCTGACGGAGGCCGAGCGTGACGGCATCCGCGCCAACGCCGCCGGCTACCTCCGCCACGTCGAGCTGCACACGACCGCCGTCGACTGAGCCACCCGCTGAGTCAGCCTGTCGAGATCAGCCCGGTCTCGAACGACGGATGCCGCGTGCGCCGGCCCTGGGGCTGGCGTACGCGGCATCCGTTGCGAAGCGCGTCAGTGCGAGCGCAGACGCCTCTCGGCGGCCTGCACGACATTGCTCAGGAGCATTGCCCGGGTCATCGGCCCGACCCCGCCCGGATTCGGCGAGAGGTGGCCGGCGACGGCGGCGACGGCCGGGTCGATGTCGCCCGTGAGCGTGCCCTTGCCCGTCTCCTCGTCGTGCACGCGTGTGATTCCGACGTCGAGCACCGCGGCACCCGGCTTGATCCAGTCGGGCTTGATCAGGTGCGGAACACCGACGGCGGCCACGACGATGTCGGCCCGGCGCACCTCGGCGGCGAGGTCGACCGTGCGGGAGTGCGTGAGCGTGACGGTCGCGTCGATGCCCTTGCGGGTGAACAGCAGGCCGAGGGGGCGACCGACGGTGAGACCACGGCCCACGACGACGACGTGCCTGCCCTGCATCGGCACGTCGTAGCGGCGCAGGATCTCGACGATGCCGGCGGGGGTGCACGGCAGGGGCGAGTCCATGACGCCGTCGACACCGAGCACGAGCCGACCGAGGTTGGTCGGGTGCAGGCCGTCGGCGTCCTTGGCCGGATCGATGAGCTCGAGCATGGCGTTCTCGTTGTGCCCGGCGGGCAGCGGCAACTGGATGATGTATCCGGTCACTTCCCGCGCCGAGTTGAGGTCGGCGATCGCCTTCCTCACATCGGCGCTCGTCGCCGCGGCCGGCAGGTCGACGCGAATCGACTCGATGCCCACCTCGGCGCAGTCACGGTGCTTGCCGGCGACGTAGCTGCGCGAGCCGGGGTCGTCGCCGACGAGCAGCGTGCCGAGCCCGGGCACGACACCGTCGGAACGGAGCGCGGCGATGCGATCGGCGAGTTCGCCCTTGATGGCGGATGCCGTTGCGACGCCGTCCAGCGTGATGGCAGTCATTACTGCTGCAGCCCCGGGTAGAGCGGGAACGCGTCGGTCAGCGTCTTCACGCGGGCGCGGAGACCGTTGATGTCGGCATCCGGCTTCAGCGTCTCGGCGATGACGTCGGCGACCTCGGTGAACTCGACGTCGCCGAATCCGCGGGTGGCCAGGGCCGGCGTGCCGATGCGCAGGCCGGAGGTGATCATCGGCGGGCGCGGGTCGAACGGAACCGAGTTGCGGTTGACCGTGATGCCGACGGCGTGCAGCGCGTCTTCGGCCTGCTGGCCGTCGATCGGCGAGTTGCGGAGGTCGGCGAGCACGAGGTGCACATCGGTTCCACCGGTGAGCACGTCGACGCCGGCCGCGCGGGAGTCGTCGGCGACGAGACGCTCGGCCAGGATGCGCGCGCCGCTGAGGGTGCGTGCCTGACGGTCGGCGAACTCGGGCTGCGCCGCGAGCAGGAAGGCCGTGGCCTTGGCCGCGATCACGTGCATGAGCGGTCCACCCTGCTGGCCGGGGAAGACGTTGGAGTTGAGCTTCTTGGCCAGCTCCATGTCGCGGGAGAGGATGAGGCCGGAGCGCGGACCGGCGAGCGTCTTGTGCACGGTCGTCGAGACGACATCCGCGAAGGGGATGGGCGAGGGGTGCAGGCCGGCGGCGACGAGTCCGGCGAAGTGCGCCATGTCGACCCAGAGCTTGGCGCCGACCTCGTCGGCGATGGCGCGGAACGCGGCGAAGTCGAGCTGGCGGGGGTAGGCCGACCAGCCGGCGATGATGACCTGCGGGCGGTGCTCGAGGGCCTTGTCGCGCACGACGTTCATGTCGACGAGGAAGGTCTCGGGGTCGACGCCGTAGGAGACGGCGTTGTAGAGCTTGCCGGAGAAGTTCAGCTTCATGCCGTGCGTGAGGTGGCCGCCGTGGGCCAGCTCGAGGCCGAGGATGGTGTCGCCGGGGGTGGCGATCGCGCTCAGCACGGCGGCGTTGGCCGTCGCACCGGAGTGGGGCTGCACGTTGGCGTACTCGGCGCCGAACAGGCTCTTGGCGCGCGAGATCGCGAGCGACTCGGCGATGTCGACGTACTCGCAGCCGCCGTAGTAGCGGCGCCCGGGGTAACCCTCGGCGTACTTGTTGGTGAGAACCGAACCCTGCGACTGCAGAACCGAGACGGGAACGAAGTTCTCGCTCGCGATCATCTCGAGGTAGTCGCGCTGGCGGCCGAGCTCCTGCTCGAGGACGGCGGCGATCTCGGGGTCAACGACCTCGAGCGGCTGGTTGAACGTAGACGGTACAGACACTGGCAACTCCTTGAGAGGGGTACCGGTTCAGGGTCCTGAACACGGTGAACGAGCGGATGCTTGTATCTCGCTGTACGCATGGCAAAGCGAGTCGTCGTGGCCCAGGCGTGCGGCCACTAACCGTGTCAGTCGCTCCCCGATGGTGAACCATCCGAACGCCAGTTGCGACCCATTCAGCCTAGTCGCTCACCCGGTCGGCCGAAACCCTGCGACCGCGCTCTGCTCACTTGCGCAGTAGTAAGGAACCCTGCCAGACTCGCGACATGTCCAGCATCACAGTTGTGCCTTCCCCCGTCTCGCTGACCGAGCGTGGCGGTGACCCGTTCCGTCTCGAGCCCGCCAGCACGATCCACGCGGCCGGGGACGCCGCGTCCGTCGGCGAGTACCTGGCCGGGCTGTTGCGGCCGCGGACGGGCTTCGCGCTGCCGGTCGGCGATTCGGACGCGGCCGCGGATGCCGGCGGCATCCGCCTCGCGATCGAGCCGGGCTCGATCACCCCAGACGGCTACACGCTGCAAAGCGGCGCCGACGGCATCACGATCACCGCGGCGAGCGCCGCCGGACTGTTCCACGGCGTCCAAACGCTGCGCCAGCTCTTCCCCGCGCAGATCGAGGCCCCGCTCGCCGGCGCCGGTGCCGAAGCGGCCGACGTGGACTGGACGGCGCCCGCCGTGCACATCAGCGACGCGCCCCGCTTCGCCTACCGCGGCGCGATGCTCGACGTCGCCCGCAACGTGTTCTCCGTCGCGGAGGTCACGCGCTACATCGATGAGATCGCGTTGCTGAAGCTCAACCACCTGCACCTGCACCTCAGCGATGACCAGGGCTGGCGCCTGCAGATCGACAGCTGGCCGCGCCTCACCGAGATCGGTGGGTCCACATCGGTGCTCGGCGGCGGCGGCTTCTTCACGAAGGCGGACTACGCCGAGATCATCGCCCATGCGGCCAGCCGCTTCGTCACGATCGTTCCGGAGATCGACCTGCCCGGGCACACGAACGCCGCGCTCGCCAGCTATGCCGAGCTCAACATCGGCGGCGTCGCCACCTCGACCTACCGGGGAACGGAGGTGGGCATCAGCACCGTCGACACCACGGCAGAGGCCACGTGGCGCTTCGTCGACGACGTCGTGCGGGAGCTGGCGGAGATGACGCCCGGCCCCTACCTCCACCTCGGCGGCGACGAGTCCCTCACCCTCAGTGCCGAGGACTTCTCGCGCTTCGTCGCCCGCGCCAGCCGCATCGGCGCGGCCAGCGGCAAGACGGTGATCGGCTGGCACGAGATGGGCCAGTCGCGCGATCTCGCGCCGGGAACCATCGGGCAGTACTGGGATTACCTCGTGCCGCGGGCCGATGCCGCGGCGCACACGCTCAGCTTCGTCGAGCAGGGCGGCAGCGTCATCCTCTCCCCCGCCGATGTCAGCTACCTCGACATCCACTACCCGGACAGCGACCGCCTCGGCCAGGACTGGGCCGATGGCCCGACCTCCATCGAGCAGGCGTACTCGTGGGATCCGGCGGTGATCGTGCCCGGCCTGCCGGAGGAGTCGGTGCTCGGCGTCGAGGCCGCGATCTGGACGGAGACAATGCTGGGCATCGAGGATGTCGAGTCCATGGCCTTCCCGCGCATCGTTGCGGTCGCCGAGATCGCGTGGTCCCCGGCCCCGGCCGGCACGCCGAGCGCCGCCCCGGATGCCGTGCAGCGCAGCTTCGCGGAGTTCTCGCCCCGCCTCACGGCGTTCGCGGAGCGGCTCGACGCCCTCGGAATCCGCTACCACCGCTCAGCGGAGCTCGCCTGGACCGACTGAGCGGCCTACGATGATGAGCGTGGAAGCGCTCGACGATCGCAAGGCCGGGCCCGGGCTCCTCCGACCGGATGACGGGGTCGCGGCCAACCGAGTCACCTTCATCGAGATGTTCTTCGATGTCGTCTTCATCTTCGCTTTCACGCAGCTCTCCGCTCTCTTCCTCGAGGACTCGTCGCTCATCGGACTCCTCGAGACCCTCGTTCTCACGGCAGCCATCTGGTGGATCTGGGTCGACACGACCTGGGTCGCCAATTGGCTCAACCCCGAGAAATGGCCCGTGCGCGCTCTGTTCCTGACGCTCATGGGGCTTGGACTCACCCTGTCGAGCTCGCTCCCGCTCGCGTTCGCCGAGAGCGGTTGGGTCTTCGCGCTCGGAGTCGTGATGATCGAGCTCGTTCGCACGGTATTCGCGATCATCGCCTTCCGCCACCGTCGGCCGGACAATGCACGAAACTTTCTTCGGATCTTGGTCTGGACGGCGGCGTCGGCCACATTCTGGCTGCTGGGCGGATTCGGACCAGAGGAGTCCAGACTGTGGTTCTGGGGGGCCGCGCTCGCCCTCAAGTTCACCGGCCCGTTGCTCTACTTCTGGGTGCCAACGTTGGGACGCACGCCCGCACGCACGTGGGATGTCACCGGTGAGCACATGGCGGAACGTGTGGGCCTGTTCTTCATCATCGCGATCGGCGAATCGATCATCGTCACGGGCACGGTGTTCGGCAGCGTCGAGCTCAGTCCCAACGCCATCGGTGGATTCGCTTCCGCCTTCGTCTGTTCGGTTCTGCTCTGGATGCTCTTCTTCAACCACGGAGAGCGCGGTGGCCGCGAAAAGATCGAGGAAGCAGAAAAGACCGGCGCCGTCGCACGCACCGCCTACACATTCATCCCGGTCCTCCTCGTCTTCGGCGTCGTCCTCACCGCGGTGGCCGACGAGCTGGTGATCCTGCACCCCGAATCACACGACTCGAGCTGGACCGTTTGGCTCATCTGCGTGGGACCAGCGGTCTACGTGCTCGGCAATGCACTCTTCAAGCGCGCCGTCGGCATGCCGTGGCTGCTCTCGCACCTCGTGGCGGTCATCGTGCTCGTCGCGCTTGCCGGTTTCGCGGCGTTGACCGCCCCGTTCCCTCCCGTGGGCGTGAGCTGGATGGTCAACGGGGTGCTCGCGTGCGTTGTGTTGGCTGACGAATGGAGCTATCGCAGCGGCCTCCGGCGCGCGATCGAGAACACCGGCAGCCGGGCCTGAGCGAGACCTCCGCCGGAGCGCGGGCGGTCAGAGGCCGTCGTCGTCGTGCCAGTGCTCCTGCCAGCGCCAGTCGATCGGCTCGCTGGCGCGCTGATAGCGGATGTCGGTCGAGAGTCGCATCCGGCCGCCCGTGTCGGTGTTGTCGAGGCTCGCGTGCACGATGTGGGCCGAGTGCACCATGACGTCGCCGGCGGCGTAGTCGGTGAACAGCCAGCGTGCGTCGTGGCGCTCGGCCAGGCCGGGAAGATCGGCCGTGATCGAGGCGGCGGGCCTCGCGAGCCGACCCTCGCGCTCCTCGGCCATCACCCAGTGGTGGCTGCCCTCGAGATAGACGAGGCCGCCGAGGCCGAGCGGGATGTCGCCGAGCGGGATCCACATCGAGAGCACCCTGTCGCTGCCCTCCCGCAGGTAGACGAGGTCGTAGTGCGCCTGCGTTGCCGTGCCGATGCCCTGTTCGTCCGGCGCGATGTGGCGGATAATCTTGCGTCGGTGCAGGTGCACATCGTCGTCTCCGAAGAACCACGCGAACCACTCGGCGATGCGTGGGTTCGTGCAGAGCGCCTCGTACTCGGCGCTCGGCACGATCGAGTCGAAGAGGGTCTCGTGGTAGGCGCCGCGATCGAGCGGTCCGCTGCCGGCGATGCCGTCGACCGGGTCACTCCCCGGCTCGACCAGCCCGGTGTGCGCCAGCGCCGCGAAGTAGTAGCGGCGGAACTCGACGACGAGCTCGGGGTCGAGGTGGCCGCTGAGGTAGAGGTAGCCGTCGCGTCGCAGCCGCTGCCAGAGCGCATCGCGGTCGTCGCGCTCGGCCAGAGGGACCGGCTCCAATGCGGAGAGCCGCGCGGGGGCCTCATCGAGGACGTAGCTGTTTGAGGTGAGCATTCAGCAACTCTGACGGGCCCTGCGCCGGGAATCCATGCACATCGCTACACTGCTGCTTGGATTCTTCTGAGGATCGCGTCACGACAAGGAGCACTGGTGGACGACTGGGCCGAGTACGCGAACCCTCTCGGAATTCTCCGTGATTTCGGCCTCAGCTGCCTGGGAGCAGGCGAACAGGCAGACGCCACCGCCGGCTTCGGGAGCCGCCACTTGGATTCCCATGCACTCGTGATCATCACGAGCGGCTCGGGCAGCTACCGCGACAGGCGCACCGGTGCTGAGGGCGTTCCGGTGCACGCGCCCGCCATCCTGTCGATCACGCCGGGCACCGAGCACGGCTACGCCCCGGATGCCGCCGGCTGGAGCGAGAGCTGGCTGCTCGTCACCGGCAGCGGCGTGCAGCCGTACACCCGGCTCGGCCTCTTCGACCGCACACGCCCGGTGCTGCCCCTGCGGGGACTGCCGGCGCTCGGCTCGGACTTCGCCGAGCTGCGCGCCGCACTCGGTGCGGCCGACCCGACCGCGCCGTTCGCGGCGTCCGCGCTCTGCCACCGGATTCTCGTGGCCGTCGCCGGATCGATCCGGCCCACGGATCCGACGGATGCCGCCGCGCGCGCGACCACCGCCTTCGTCGACGCCGCGTCTCTCGAAATCTCGATGGAGGAGCGCGCGCGGCGGCTCGGCCTCGGCATCGCCGAGCTGCGCGATGCGGTGCGCCGGACGACGGGGAGCACGCCGATCGAACTGCTCGTCCAGTCCCGGATCCGCATGGCCCAGCAGCTCCTGGTCGACACGGAGCTGCCGGTCTCCCGCATCGCCGAGCTCGTCGGCTACGCGGATGCCGCCTACTTCAGCCGCCTGTTCGCGAGGCGCAGCGGCGTCTCCCCCAGCCGCCACCGCGCCCAGTTCACGCGGGGGCGGCCCACCGCCTAGGCACACCGCCTAGGGCCCAGCGACGTCCGCAGCCTGCGCGGCGGCGCTACTTCACGCTGCCGGCGGTGAGCCCGCCGACAAGACGCTTCTCGATCAGCATGAACAGCACGACGACGGGGATGATCGCCACGATCGAGACGCCGAAGACGTAGTGCCAGCTGGTCTCGTACTGCCCGACGAACTTGGTCAGTGCGACGGAGAGCGGCTGGTTGCCTGCGGTGGAAAGGATCACGAGCGATGCCGCGAACTCGTTCCAGCAGGCAACGAAGGTGAAGACGATGGCGGTGACGATGCCCGGCCAGACGAGCGGCAGGTTGATCTTGAACAGCACGGTCAGCCGGCCGGCGCCGTCGATCTGAGCCGCCTCATCGACCTCCTTGGGGATGCCGGCGAAGAAGGCGAACATGATCCACACCCCGAAGGAGAGGTTGAACGCCGCGTTCACCAGGATCATCGCCAGCCAGGTGTCGGAGAGCCCGAGGGTGATGAACTGCCGGAACAGGCCCGAGGTCAACACCGCCGGCTGCAGCATCTGCGTGACGATCACCAGGAACAGGAACACCATGCGGCCCGGGAACTTGTACCTGGCGCAGTAGTAGGCGGCCGGCAGTGCGACGAGCAGCACCAGCAGGGTCGCGAACACCGAGATGACGATCGTCGAGATCAGGTTCTGCACCAGCGGGGTCTCCGGCGTCGACCACATGGTGATGTAGTTCTCCCAGTGCCATTCCGTCGGGAAGTAGGTGGGATCGACGGAGCGGATCTCGGACTTGGACTTGACCGAGCCGAAGAACATGATCAGGTAGGGCAGGACGAAGATCAGAAGCACGGCGAGCCCCGCCGCCATACGCCAGGCGACCTTGCCTGCCGAGACCTGGTCTTCGGTGTAGCGGCGCTTGCGCTTGATCTGGGGGCGAGCGGCGTTCGTCACGGACGCGCGGTCCGGCGTGGTTGTCGCAGTCACGATCAGACCTCCTTCATGGGCTTGACGACCTTGACGTAGATCGCCACGATCACGATCACGATCACGAATGCGACGACGCTCAGCGCACTGGCGACATCGATCTTGTGTTGGTTCTGGATGTATTTGAAGATCATCGTCATGATCGTGTCGGCGTCGTAGCCGGGTATCGATCCCGTCATCACCTTGAGGATGGGGAGCGAGTTGAACACGTTGATGATGTTGATCAGCACGGCGACGGCGAGCGCCCCGCGGAGCTGCGGGAGCACGATGCTGAAGTAGGTGCGAGAGGGGCTTGCGCCGTCCATCTTCGCGGCCTCGATCGCATGGACGGGAATCGTCTGGAGCCCGGCGAGGAT
>CAZZNX010000090.1:0-5302 GCA_964655795.1 uncultured Leifsonia sp.
CTGGCGGGATCGCCTGGCGGGCCTGACCTGCGCCATGAGCATCGACGGCGTCGTCGTGGGCCGGGGCGGCGCGGCCTCCATCCCGGGCGGCCCGCTCGCCTCGCAGGAGGCGATCAAACTTCTCGGCACCAACGGCGGCGGATTCTTCAACGCCAATTCCTCACACCCGTTCGAGAACCCGACCGCGTGGATCAACCTGGTGCAGGTGTTGCTGATGCTCGTGATCCCCTTCGCGCTGCCCCGCACCTTCGGGCGCATCGTCGGCGACAACCGCCAGGGCTATGCGATCCTCGCCGCGATGGCCACGTTCTTCGTGCTCTCGCTCTCGGCGATGACGTACTTCGAGCTCAGCGCCAACGGAACCGCCCCCGGCCTCGCCGGTGGGGCAATGGAGGGCAAGGAGCAGCGCTTCGGTGAACTCGGATCGACCCTGTTCGGCACGACGAGCACGCTCACCTCTACCGGTGCCGTCAACTCGATGCACGACAGCTTCACGGCGCTCGGCGGCGGGATGGCGATGCTCAACATGATGCTCGGAGAGCTCGCCCCCGGCGGAGTCGGATCCGGCCTCTACGGGATGCTCGTCATCGCGGTCCTCGCGGTGTTCATCGCCGGCCTCATGGTCGGCCGAACACCCGAGTACCTCGGCAAGAAGCTCGGCGCCCGCGAGATCAAGCTCGCCAGCCTCTACATCCTGACGACGCCGACGCTCGTGCTGCTCGGCACGGCGCTCAGCTTCGGAATCCCCGTCGTACGGGATGACGTGATCGGAACCTCGATCTGGAACCCCGGGCTGCACGGCTTCTCGGAGGTGCTGTACGCCTTCACCTCGGCGGCCAACAACAACGGCTCGGCCTTCGCCGGCCTCACCGCGAACACGCCGTGGTTCAACACGGCGCTCGGCGTGGCGATGCTGCTCGGCAGGCTGTTGCCGATCCTGTTCGTGCTCGCGCTCGCCGGGTCTCTCGCGGCGCAGGAGAAGGTTCCCGTCACAGCCGGCACGCTGCCGACCCACAAGCCGCTCTTCGTCGGCCTGCTCTGCGGAACCGTGCTCATCGTCTCCGCCCTCACCTACTTTCCCGTACTCGCGCTGGGCCCCCTGGCGGAAGGACTGCTGTAGACCATGTCCACAACACTCGAAGCACCCATTCATCAGCACCACCAACATCCCCAGAAGACGGCAGCGGCCTTCGGCCCGAAACAGCTCATCGCGGCCCTGCCCGGTGCGCTCCGCAAGATGCACCCGAAACAGATGTGGCGGAACCCCGTCATGTTCATCGTCGAGGTAGGCGCTGCGCTGACCACGCTGCTCGCCATCACGGAACCATTCCTCGGCGGTGCGGAGGAGTCGGGTGGCTCTGCCATGGCTCCGTCATTCACGGCCTGGATCGCCATCTGGCTCTGGCTCACCGTGATCTTCGCCAACCTGGCCGAGTCCGTGGCGGAGGGCCGGGGCAAAGCGCAGGCGGAGAGCCTGCGCGCCACCCGGACCAGCACGATCGCGCACCGGGTGGGCCACTACGACGCGTCGGTGGATGCCGGCGCCGAACATGCGGACACCGTGCCAGTGGCATCCGCCGATCTGCGGCTCGGAGACGTCGTGGTCGTGACGGCCGGTGAGCCGATCCCCGGCGACGGCGACATCGTCTGGGGCATCGCCTCGGTCGATGAGTCGGCCATCACCGGAGAATCGGCCCCGGTCGTGCGTGAGTCCGGCGGTGACCGCAGCGCGGTCACCGGTGGCACCCGGGTGCTCTCCGACCGCATCGTGGTGCGCATCACGAGCAAGCCGGGCGAGACCTTCGTCGATCGCATGATCCGCCTTGTCGAGGGTGCGAGCAGGCAGAAGACGCCGAACGAGATCGCACTCAACATCCTGTTGGCCACGCTCTCGATCATCTTCCTCGTCGTCGTCGTGACGATCGGCCCGATGGCCGGCTACTCGGATGCCGCCCCCAGCGTGCCCGTGTTGGTCGCCCTGCTGGTCTGCCTCATCCCCACGACGATCGGCGCCCTGCTCTCCGCCATCGGCATCGCGGGCATGGACCGATTGGTGCAGCACAACGTGCTCGCCCTCTCCGGTCGTGCCGTCGAGGCTGCCGGCGACGTCACGACCCTGTTGCTGGACAAGACCGGAACCATCACCTACGGCAACCGGCAGGCCGCCGAGTTCATCCCCGTCGGCGGTGCCACCCGTGCCGCCCTGGTTTCCGCCGCCCACGCCGCATCGCTCGCCGACCCGACGCCGGAGGGCAAGTCGATCATCGAACTCGCCGAGACGCTCGACCCGACGCTGCTGCGCGAGGAATCGCGCCGGCATGAAGTGGTGCCGTTCACGGCACAGACCCGGATGAGCGGCGTCGACTATGCCGACGGCGCCCAGCTCCGCAAGGGAGCAGGCTCCATGGTCGCGGCGTGGGTGGCCGAGAACGGCGCAGACGACACCCGCACTGCCAACGAGCTGAACGCCGAGGTGCGTCGGGTCTCCGAGGCCGGCGGCACCCCGCTCGTCGTCGCGGAACGCTCCGCGGCCGGGGCGACCCGGGTGCTCGGCGTGATCTATCTCAAGGACGTCGTGAAGACGGGGCTGGCCGAGCGCTTCGCCGAACTGCGCCGTATGGGCATCCGCACGATCATGATCACCGGTGACAATCCCCTCACCGCGAGGGCGATCGCCGCGGAGGCCGGGGTCGACGACTTCCTGGCCGAGGCGACGCCGGAAGACAAGATGGAGCTGATCAAGCGGGAGCAGGCCGGAGGCAACCTCGTCGCCATGACCGGCGACGGCACGAACGACGCCCCGGCGCTCGCTCAGGCCGATGTCGGCGTCGCGATGAACACGGGGACCTCGGCGGCCAAAGAGGCCGGCAACATGGTCGATCTGGACTCCGACCCGACCAAGCTGATCGACATCGTGCGCATCGGCAAGCAGTTGCTGATCACGCGTGGGTCGCTGACCACCTTCTCGATCGCCAACGATGTGGCCAAGTACTTCGCGATCATCCCGGCCATGTTCGCCGGGGCGTTCCCCGGCCTGGCCGTGCTCAACATCATGGGGCTGAGTTCGCCAGCATCCGCGATTCTCTCTGCGGTGATCTTCAACGCGATCATCATCATCGCCCTGATCCCGCTGGCCCTCCGCGGCGTGCGTTACCGCGCGGCATCCGCCTCCCAGATCCTGCGCCGCAACCTGATCATCTACGGTCTCGGCGGCGTGATCGCACCCTTCATCGGAATCAAGCTCATCGACCTCGTCGTGAGCCTGCTGCCTGGCTTCTGACCCACCCGAACTCCAGATAAGAAAGACGACATCATGCCTGCAACACGCGGCACACTGCGCCAGTACGGCGTGGCCCTGCGAGCAATGCTCGTACTCACGCTGATCCTCGGCGTGCTCTACCCCCTCACGATCACCCTGATCGGCCAGCTCACGCTGCCTGTGCAGGCCAATGGTTCGATGGTCACCGACAAGGACTCGATGGTGGGATCGAGCCTGATCGGGCAGTCCTTCACGGATGCCGACGGCGCCGCCCTCCCGGAATGGTTCCAGTCCCGGCCCTCCGCCGCCGGCGCAGGCTATGACTCCGGTGCATCAAGCGGCAGCAACTGGGGGCCGGAGAACCCAGATCTGATCGCGGCGATCGGTGACCGTCAGGCAGCTATCGGCAAGCTCGACGGCGCACCACTCGTCGAGATTCCGGCCGACGCCGTCACCGCGTCCTCCTCCGGGCTCGACCCCCACATCAGCCCCGAGTACGCGCGGCTTCAGATCGACCGGGTATCCGACGCGCGGAGCCTCGACCGCACGGCCGTCGCCGGGCTGGTCGAGTCTATGATTCAGGGACGGGATCTCGGCTATCTCGGCGAACCGACCGTCAACGTGCTCGCGCTGAACAAGGCCCTCGAGGAATTGGCTCAGGCAGAAATGGATGCGAAGAACTAGTGTCACGGGGTCGTTTGCGGGTGCTGCTCGGCGCCGCACCGGGGGTGGGCAAGACCTTCGCCATGCTCGAGGAAGGGCGCAGGCTCCTCGCAAACGGCAAGGACGTTGTCGTCGCGGTCGTGGAAACCCACGGCCGCGCCGGCACCGCCGCCCTTCTTGAGGGCTTCGAGGTCATTCCGCGCACCGTCTTCGAGCATCGCGGGGTCACCCTCGACGAGATGGATCTGGATGCCGTGCTCGCGCGGCATCCGCGGATCGCCCTTGTTGACGAGCTCGCGCACACGAATGCGCCCGGCTCACGCAACGCCAAACGATGGCAGGACGTCGACGAACTGCTGGACGCCGGCATCGACGTCTACTCGACGGTCAACATCCAGCACATCGAGTCGCTGAACGACGTGGTGCAGCAGATCACCGGCGTGCCGCAGCGGGAGACGATTCCGGATGCGGTGCTGCGCAGCGCCAACCAGATCGAGGTCGTCGACTTGGCCCCGCAGGCGCTGCGCGACCGGCTCGCCGAGGGTGAGGTCTACCCGGCCACCCGCATCGACGCGGCACTCTCGAACTATTTCCGCCTCGGCAACCTGACGGCGCTGCGCGAACTCGCCTTGCTGTGGCTGGCCGACGAGGTCGACAGCTCGCTGCAGCGTTACCGCGCAGAGCACGGCATCGACGCCAAGTGGGAGGCCAGGGAGCGTGTCGTCGTCGCGCTGACGGGCGGCCCGGAGGGCGACACGCTGCTCCGCCGAGGCGCACGGATCGCCGCCCGTTCCTCCGGCGGCGAGCTGCTTGCCGTGCACGTGACCAGCCACGACGGGCTGCGCGCGGCGAACCCGGAGGCGCTCGCCAGGCAGCGGGCACTCGTCGAGCAGCTGGGCGGTTCCTACCACCAGGTGATCGGCGATGACATCCCGACGGCCCTCGTCGACTTCGCGCGTGGCAGCAACGCCAGCCAGCTCGTGATCGGCGTCAGCCGCCGCGGGCGCCTGGCCGCCCTGCTCAGCGGTCCCGGCATCGGCGCCACGGTCATCGCGAATCGGGTGACATCGACGTGCACATCGTCGCGCATGCCCACGCCGGCATGCGTTTCACTCTGCCGCGGCTCACCGGCGGGCTGACCCGGCGCCGCCGCATCGCCGGCTTCGCCACCGCGCTCATCGTGGGCCCGTTGCTGACCTGGGGCTTGGCGGCAACGAGCTCGATCGAATCGATGGCCAGCGATGTGCTCGCCTTCCAGCTCCTCGTCGTGGTGGTCGCGATGATCGGCGGCTTCTGGCCGGCGATGTTCGCCGCCGTGCTCTCGGGGCTCGCCCTCGACTTCTTCTTCGTCGCGCCGCTGTACACGATCACGATCGCACA
>CAZZNX010000090.1:5312-15090 GCA_964655795.1 uncultured Leifsonia sp.
GCTCGGGCTGTTCATGGTCGTCGCTGCCCTCGTCAGCTTCGTCGTCGACCAGGCGGCCAGGCGCAGTCGCATCGCCGCCCGAGCTGCTGCGGAGTCGGAGCTCCTCGCCACGATCGCCGGCGGCGTGCTGCGCGGCGAGGACGCCCTGCAGTCGCTCATCTCACGCACCAGGGAGGCTTTCTCGCTGAACGGGGTGCGTCTGCTCGCCGGCGACGACGTGCTCTACACCGACGGCGAGCCGGCCGACTCCGAGCACACCACCCTGCTCCCCGTCGGCGATCGCGCCACGCTGGAGCTCTCCGGCCGCGACCTCGAGGCCAGCGACCGCCGCCTGCTCGCCGTGATCGTCGCCCAGATCGACGCATCGCTCGAGCACACCGACCTCACAGCGACCGCGCAGGAGGTCGGCCCGCTCGCCGAAACGGACCGGGTGCGCAGCGCGCTCCTCGCCGCCGTCGGCCACGATCTGCGCCGCCCACTCGCCGCTGCGACGGCCGCCGTCACGAGTCTGCAGTCGCACGGGATCGCGCTGAGCGAGGCCGACCGTTCCACGCTGCTCGCAACCGCCGCGGAGAGCCTCGATGCGCTCGCGGTCCTCGTCACGAACCTGCTCGATGTCAGCCGGGTGCAGGCCGGCGTGCTCGCGGTGAGCATCGCCGATGTCGAGATCGACGACCTGTTGCCCTCCGCGCTCGACGAGCTCGCGCTGCACCCCGGCGCAATTGAGATCGACCTGCCTGCCGATCTTCCCGCTGTGCGCGCGGACGAGGTGTTGTTGCAACGCGTGATCGTCAACCTCATCGCCAACGCCGTGCGCTTCTCCCCCGACGAGCAGCCACCGCTCCTGGCGGCCAGCACCTTCGGTGGCACCGTGCAACTGCGCGTGAGCGATCACGGGCCCGGTGTTCCGGATGAGCGCAAGAGCGACATGTTCGTGCCGTTCCAACGGCTCGGAGACATCGACAACCTCACCGGGATCGGCCTGGGGCTCGCGCTCTCGAAGGGTTTCGTCGAGGGCATGGGCGGAACGCTTGAAGCCGACGACACCCCCGGCGGCGGCCTGACGATGGTCGTCACGCTGCCGGCATCCACATCACCCCAATCCGAGAGAGCCGCAGAGTGAAGATCCTGATCGCAGACGACGACCCGCAGATCCTCCGGGCGCTGCAGATCACCCTGGCCGCGCACGGTTACGGGGTGATCGTTGCGCGCGACGGCCGGGAGGCGATCAGCCTGGCCTCGAGCCACCACCCCGAGCTGCTCGTCCTCGACCTCGGGATGCCGGTGCTCACGGGCATCCAGGTGATCGAGGCGGTGCGCGGCTGGAGTTCCGCTCCGATCCTGGTCGTCTCCGGGCGCAGCGATTCGGCTGACAAGGTGGACGCGCTGGACGCCGGTGCCGACGACTACGTGACGAAGCCGTTCGCGGTCGATGAGCTGTTGGCACGTATCCGTGCGCTCACCCGCCGCACACCGGCAGCAAGCGACGAACCGGTCGTGCGCTTCGGTGACGTCACCGTCGACCTCGCCGCCCGCCAGGTGACCCGCCGGGTTTCGACCATTCGACAGGCTCAGGACGAGACCGGCTCAACCAGCGAGTCTTTGGAAGAAATCGTGCGGCTGACGCCGACGGAGTGGCAGGTGCTGGAGGTTCTCGTGCGGAACCCGCGCCGCCTCGTGACGCGGCAGGTTCTGCTCACCGAGGTGTGGGGCCCGCAGTACACGAACGACACCGGATACCTGCGGCTCTACCTCTCGCAGCTGCGCAAGAAGCTCGAACCGCAGCCCTCGCAGCCGCGCTACCTGCTCACAGAGTCGGGCATGGGCTACCGATTCATGCCCGACGAGGCATAGACCCCGATTAGTGCGAATGGGCCGGCTATTACGCCGGGTTCTGTCCCCGCCGCATCACGAGGATGCGGCGCTGGACGGCCATCTATCTTGGGACTACGTTGCCGCAGCCCTCTAGCGGTCTACCCGAGAACGCGACGAGCAGCCGCATCGTTCTCTGTCTGACCTTGCTCCGGACGAGGTTTACCGAGCAGGCCAGGTCGCCCTGGCCCCTGGTGGTCTCTTACACCACCGTTTCACCCTTACCCCGAACCGAAATCCGAGGCGGTCTGTTTTCTGTGGCACTGTCTCGCGGGTTACCCCGGGTGGGTGTTACCCACCGCCCTGCTCTACGGAGCCCGGACGTTCCTCGGCACACGACCGCATTCGAGAATGCGATCGTGTGACGCGACCGTCTTGCCGACCCATTCGCAGGATCAAGCCTACCTGACGCTCAGTTCAGCGGGATGCCGGACTCGTCGGTGCGGATCAGGATGCGATCGCACTCCGGGCAGAACAGCACGTCGTCCCAGGAGGCCTGACGCACGGCCTCGAGGTCGGCGCCGGTCAGCGTCATGTTGCAGCCGTGGCAGGTGCGCGCACGCAGCAGCGCGGCGCCGATGCCGCCACCGATGGCACGGCGCTTCTCGTAGAGGTCCAGCAGGTCCTCGCCGACCGTCTTCGCAACGGCGGAACGGTCGCGCTCGGCATCCGCCTGCTGCACGACCAGCTCGGCGGCGGCGCGGTCGCGCTCCTGCTCGACGACGCTCACCTCGTCCAGAACGCCGTCGCGCTCGGCGAGGATGGCGGCCAGTGCCGCCTCCTTCTCCTCGACGCGCTCCATGACGGTCAGTTCGATCTCCTCGAGGTCTCCCCTGCGCTTGTTCAGCGACGCCAGCTCGGATTCGAGGGCCTGCAGGTCCTTGGTCGACGAGCTCTGCTGCATGCGGTCGGAGTCGCGCTTGATGCGCGCCTCGACGACGGAGACGTCCGACTCGAGTCGGCCGAGCTCGGTGCGCGCGTCGTCGACCTCACCCGTTGCGATGGCGAAGCGGCGGCGCACCTCCTCGAGCGTCTTGGCGAGAGTCGACAACGTCGCTTCCTGCGGCAGATTCTTCAGCTGGTGGGCGAGCTGCTGGAGTCGGGTGTCGACTTCCTGCAGACGCAGCAGGTTCTTCTGTTCCGCTTCGCGTGCCTTCACGTGGGTCTCCTCTTGGTGGTGCTGATGGTGATGATGATTGGGCAGGTCAGACCTGATCAGTTTCAGAGCTGATCAGTCACTGAGTGACCACGAAATCCCAGGGGTCTGAGTTGAGTTCGCTGACGATGACCTCGACACCCGGCAGCACGACGCGCAGCTGGCGCGCGGCCGACTCGAGCCAGAGCCACTCGCTGGCCCAGTGCGAGACATCGATCAGCGCAGGGCCGCGGCCGTTCAACTTCGCCTGCTCGCGGGCCTCGGACGCCGGGTGGTGGCGCAGATCGCTCGTGATGTAGACATCGGATGCCAGCACGGCCGGCTGGGCGAGCAGCGAGTCCCCGGCTCCGCCGCAGAGCGACACCGTGTTCACCACAGCGTCGTAGTCGCCGGAGACACGCACACCGCCGGCGGTGGCCGGCAGCAGTTCGGCGAGGGTGCGGGCGAGGCGGCCGAGCGTGGTCGGTTCCTGCAGCGTTCCGGCGCGGCCGATGCCGACGCGGGGGTCGCGCGTGCCGCTCGCTCCGGCGACGGAGCCGCCGGAGCTGATGGCGACGGCATCCGTGAGGCCGAGCTTCTGGGCGATGACGTCGGAGACGCCGTCGATGACGACGTCGGCGTTGGTGTGTGCGGTCAGCAGCGCGCAGTCGGCCTTGATCAGGCGGCGCAGCAGCGAACCCTTGTAGCGGTCCTCGGCAACGCTCGTCACGCCGCGCAGCAGCAGTGGGTGGTGCGCGATCAGCAGATCGGCATCCAGCTCGATCGCCTCGTCGACGGTGTCGGCGACCGCGTCGACGGCGAGCACGATGCGCCGGATCGGTGCGGCGCCATCGCCGCTGACCAGGCCGGGGGCATCCCAGGACTCGGCGCCGTCCAGAGGCCACAGCTCGTGGGCTACGCGGATGACGTCGGTGAGAGTGGTTGGCACCCTCCCAGCCTACCGGCGCTCGGCTCAGCACGGGTCATTGCGTGCTGAGCCGGGTTCAGCGTATGTGCATGGCGAAGCGCCGCGACTCTGCTTAGCTGGTAGTCAGGCACTTCCGCCCGTGTGAAGGAGAGTTCGATGCAGCCCGGGACCATCACCGAAGCCGTCATCAGTGAGATGCGCGGCACTGGCGGCCGAACGATTCCCGACGTGGTGGCGCTGTTCGCCGGCCACGGAGTCGCTGTCGACGGCGAGAACGCGTTGATGTTCGGAGAGAACATCGTGGCCTGGTACGGCCTCAGCGATGATGCCGTCGCGGCGCTCAACGCCCTCATCGCCGACGACCGGGCCGAGGTTGTCCCGAGCAGTGAGGCCGCCTACCAGGCGGCCGGCTTCGACGGTCCGTTCCCCGCGATCGGGCCGGCGGGAATCAGCGGGCGCTACGAGTCGCCGCGCTGGCTCCCGACTGAGATCATTGTGCGTCGCTAGTTTCCGCTGCCCCGTCGGTGCGGCGGGCGACCACCCAGACGCGCACGGCGCCGAGCACACCGAGTGCGAGGAACGCCACGGCGACGAGCATCGCGGCTCTCGTGCCGTCGCTGAAGCCGTCGGCCAGCGCCTGCACCACCTTGTCGGTGTCGGCCCCGAACTCGCTCGACGAACCCTGCTGGCGCAGGATCTCGATCGTCGTTCCGGCGCTCTGCCTGGTCTCCTCAGCGGCCTGCGTCGCCTCGTCGCCGGTGATGCCTGCCTGCGCGAGTGCCTTCGGCAGCGTGATCGCCAGCGCCACCGAGAGCGCCGCACCGGAGAAGGCGGTACCGAGCGCGGAACCCACCTGCCGCACGGTGCTCTGGGTCGCTGAACCCTGACCAGACTGCTTCGGCGGCACATCGCGCAGCACAGTGCTGGTGAGCTGGGCCGATGCCAGGCCGAGGCCGAGGCCGTAGACCGCGAGCACCGCCGCGATCGCCCAGCCTGAGCTGGTCGAACTGATGAACAGCGCCAGGATGAGAACGCCCGCGACCTCGAGGAAGAGGCCGAGCAGCACGACACCGGGGGCCCCGAAACGGGCGGCCAGGTGGCGGGCAGAAGCTCCGGAGACGAATGCGCCGATGGCCATTGCGGCCAGGATCAGGCCCGCGGTCATCACATCGAGTCCGAGCACGTTCATCAGGTAGAGCGGCAGCACGAAGATGATCGCGAACTCGCCGACGGCCACCATCGCCGCGGTCACATTGCCCCACGCGAAGGTGGGCAGGCTGAACAGCGTCAGGTCGAGGATCGCCGAGCGACCGTTGTGCGCGCGGTGACGTTCCCACAGCACGAAGAGCACAAGCGCCGCGATACCGATGAACAGCAGGACGGGCACAATCGAGATCGGTGCGGTCTCCGGCCAGGTCAGGCCGAAGACCGTGAAGTCCATGGTGGGCTTCCACCAGCCGAGGTTCGGCCCCTCGATGATGGCGAAGACCAGTGCCCCGAAGCCGATGCCGCTGAGCAGGGCGCCATCGACGTCGACGCCGGGGCGGTTGTCGCCGCCACGAGTCTCGCGCACCCACATGAGCGTCGCCACCATGACGAGCAGGCCAATCGGGATGTTGACGATGAAGATCCATTCCCACGAGGCGTACTGCGTGAGCGCGCCACCGGCGAGCGGGCCGACAGCTGCCGCGCCGGAGATCACCGCGCCCCAGACGCCGAAGGCCGCGGCCCGGTAGCGCCCGCGGAACGTCGCGTTCACCGTGGACAGCGTCGCGGGCATGATGAGCGCGGCACCGATCGCTTGCACGACGCGCGCCCAGATCAGTGGGCTCGCGGCGTCCGAGAGCGCGGCCATAATGCTGCCGACCATGAAGATCACGAGACCGACGAGGAGCATCCGTCGTCGGCCGAGCCGGTCGGACAGACGCCCTGATGAGAGCAGTAGCGCAGCGAGGATGACGGCGTAAATGCTGTTCACCCACTGCGCATCGGTGAGATCCAGGTTCAGGTCGCGGATGATCGTCGGCAAGGCGACGCCGACGATGGTGCCGTCGAGCACGATCATGCCGAGCGCTGTCGACAGTGCGGCGAGCCCCAGCCATTCACGACGCGTCGGTGGCGTCGACTCGTCAGGTTCCGTCATTGGAATCCCCCTTCGTGCGGCCGCGCCGCTGCTACAAGCTCACCGGCGAATCCGGGCCCCACGGGATCCCGAGAAGGAACCAGCCCGCGTAGAGCACGATCCAGCCGGCGAGAATCCAGACCGTGTACGGCACCATCAGGGCGATGATCGTGCCGATGCCCGCATCCTTCTTGTAGCGCTGGGCGATCGTCACGATGAACGGGAGGTAGACCATCAGCGGGGTGAGCACGTTCATGGGCGAGTCGCCGACGCGGTAGGCCGCGAGCAGTGTCTGCGGGGCGACGTCGAGGGCGGCGAAGATCGGCACGAAGATCGGTGCAAAGATCGCCCACTTCGGCACGACGCCGGGCAGGATCATGTCGAGGATGAAGATCACGAGCACGAAGGCAACGAGCAGAACGACGGCGGGCACGTTTGCTTGTTCCAGCAGGTGTGCGGCCTCGACGGCGGCGACGGTCGGCAGGTGGGTCCAGTTGAAGAGAGCGATGAACTGGGAGATCATCAGGAACATCAGCAGCAGTCCGCCGAGGCTGCCGAAGGTCTTGCCGATGGCGCCGACCACGGCGTTGCCGCCGCGCATCGTGTTGGCGCCGATGCCGTAGCAGGCGCCGCAGACCAGGAACCCGAGCGAGATGATGAAGATCAGGCTGGCCATGAACGGTGTTGCGCCGATCAGCTCGCCGGTCTCGTTGTCGCGAAGCGGCGCACCGGGCGGCAGGGTGAGTGCCAGCACGATGACCGTGACGACGACCAGGCCCCAGAGCGAGAAGCGCAGGCCGCGAGCCTCACCCTTCTCGTCGACCGCCTCGCCCGTTGTCGCGTCGACCGGTTCGACCATGGTGTAGCTGCCGAGGCGGGGCTCGACGATGCGCACGGTCACGACGACGGCGATGAGCGCCATCAGCACCGAGGACACGATGGCGAAGAACAGATTCGCGGTGACGGTGAGCGGCTGCAGGCCGAGGCTGCCGAGCGCTTCGTTGGTGATTTCGGTGAGCATCGAGTCCACCGGGGTGATCAGCACGTTGACCGAGAAGATCGCGCCGACGCCGGCGAAGGCCGCGGCCATACCGGCCAGCGGGTGGCGCCCGACCGAGAGGAACGCGGCGGCGGCCAGCGGGATGAGGATCAGGTAGCCGGCATCCGAGGCGACAGAAGACAGCACGCCGACGAAGATCAGGATGAAGGCGAGCGACCAGCGCGGGGCAACCTTGACGATCTTGCGGATGAGGGCGCCCATGAGGCCAGCGTGTTCGGCGACGCCGACGCCGGCCATGGCGACGAGTGTGACGGCGACGACACCGAACCCGGCGAAGTTGTCGACGAAGGAGGAGAAGAAGAACTCGATGCCGTCCGGCGAGAGCAGGCTGCGCACGGCGAAGGTCTGCTCAGTCGTCGTGAACTCAGGCAGGTCGACGAACGCCCCTGTCGAGGTGTCGTACGGCATGATCGTGCCGCCGAGGGCGTTGTTGAGCTGTTCGAGTTGCTCGATCGGAACCGGGGTGATGACCTCGTCGGTGACGCTGACGCCGATCCAGGAGAGCACGGCGGAGAGGAGGGCGATGAAGGCGATCAGGTAGACGAACATGATCGTCGGGTTCGGAACCTTGTTGCCGAGCTTCTCGATTGCATCGAGGAATCGGCCGGATTCCTTGACCTTTGGTGCTGCTGTTGACGACATGGTGCTCACCTTCGTGCGTTTCGACTCACGTGACGAATCGATTCCCCGACAGTCGAACGCGGCTGTCGCTTTCAACATAGTGGGCACCGGGCCGACTTCGAGGCAACTGCGGTCGCGGGGCGCCGCGTCTCGACGCATTCTCGACGGCGGGCTAGGCTCGCGTCAACGAGGGGGTTCGCGATGACTGGATTGGTTGCGGCAATGGTCGCCGGCGGTGGCGTTGTGCTCGCCGGAATCCTGATAGCGGCGCTGGTGGTGAGCAGGCGCCCGTTCCTTCGCGTGAGCGCTGACGCTGGTGATGACGAGAGCGAGCGCGCAGCCGCCGACATCCAGGCGCAGATCGATCGGGGCCGCTCAGCCTCGTTCTGAGTGTGTCAACGGCTGGCGGCTTGCGCTGCCCGGCGCACCTTCAGTGCGTCAGAACGGCGGGTTGTTTGGGTAGCGCGGGCTGGTTTCGACAGGCTCAACCAGTGGGGGTGACGCTACCGGCGGGGTTTCGACAGGCTCAACCAGCGGAGTCTTGGGCGGTGTCAGGGCTTCGGTCGCTGGCGCTCCCTCGAGCCAGCGTGGAGAGAGGCGCCTTCGGCAGCGTCGGGGTTCCGACAAGGCTCAAATCGGCGCAGCAGGCCGCGAGTCGGCGTCTCTTCCGGCGACCTCCCGCATACGCTGGCTCACGCCGGAACTCTCCATGGGCCTCGAGTTCGATCTCGTCGTACTCGTCGATCCCGAGACCTTCGGCGCGGGCATCGAAGGGGCTGTCGACCGCTATGTCGCCATGACCCGCTCGACCCAACGGCTCGTGATCCTCACGAGCGGATGAGTGTGAGGACGAGGGAGAGCATCGTGGACAAGTACGACATCAAACGGGCGCACAAGGCGCTTTACGCACCGTCATCCGCCGACTTCGCACTCGTCGAGGTGCCTGAGATGCAGTACCTCGCGGTGGATGGCCACGGCGACCCGAACACGGCCCAGGCATATGCGGACGCGATCGAGGCACTCTACGGCGTCTCGTACGCGCTGAAGTTCGAGAGCAAGAACGCTCTGGGGCGAGACTTCGTCGTCGGGCCGTTGGAGGCGCTATGGCGAGCCGCGGACATGACCGCATTCACATCACGCGACAAGGATTCCTGGGACTGGACGGCCATGATCGTGCAGCCGGACTGGATCACCACCGGCATAGTCGACGCCGCCATCGCGAAGCTGAGATCGAAGAAGCCGCTTGCCGCCATCGATGAACTACGCCTGCTGACGCTGAACGAGGGACTGTCCGTCCAGATCTTGCACATCGGCTCCTACGACGACGAGGCGCCGACGCTTGACCGGTTGCACCATGAGTACCTGCCCGCGAACGGCCTCGACTTCAACGGCGATCATCACGAGATCTACCTGAGCGATGCGCGTCGAACGGAACCCGCCAAGCTCAAGACCGTTCTGCGGCAGCCCGTCCGGCGACGCTGAGCTGGTCAGCCGAAGCCCTTCAGAACATGGCTCCACCTCAGCGGTGGCTTTGACGACGGGATCGTGGCCCGGCGGCAGCGGCCGGCACGCCTTCAGAGGTGTGCCCGCGGGCGTAAATGCGACCGATGGGCCCGGCGGTGACACCGTGGATGATCACACTCAACAGCACAGTGACCGCAACGACCGCAACGGCCTGGCCCGCCGGCGCCGACAACCCCAGCTCCTCAATGGCGAGCAGCGCGAACACGACCGATGCGAGACCCCGTGGGCCGAACCATCCGATGAACAGGATCGTTGCTCTGTCCTGGCCGCTGCCCAGCATGCCAATGGCGACCGGAACCAGTCGGATCAGGGTCAGGCTCAACACCGCGTAGCCGAGCGTCGCCACGGTGAAGTACTCGAGCGCGACGGGAAGGAGTGCCGCCCCGAATAGGAACCAGACCGCGAGCGAGAGCGCCTCCCCCAGCAGCTCCGGGAAGTCCTCGATCTCGGAGGCGCCCACCACCTCATCGGGCAACCTCGCACCGAAGGCCATCCCGGCGACGAACGCCGCGATGA